>NZ_JBITCT010000050.1:0-73807 GCF_044453465.1 Streptomyces sp. NPDC051677 | reverse complement strand
CAAGATCCTCGGCTGGAAGACCCCCGCCGAAGTCTTCGAAGAACAACTACGCTCACTTCAACAACCCGGTGTTGCATCGACCGGTTGAACTCGCCCAATACCGGGCCATCCGCTACACCGAACGCCTCGAACAGGAAGCAGCCGTGGCCTCCGTCGGCTCCAAGGGCGACTCCTACGACTGTCAGTCTCTTGGCACCGGATCCCGCAAGGATTCGGTAGCCCCGGCCGTGACGGTCTGACTCTTGCTACGACCGACCCTGAGGGTGTCCTGGCGTTGATCTGTCGACCGCCCGGCCGGGCACGCAGCAAGCGCTGCCGCCGACCGGACGTGACCTGATAAGAGCCTGGAGCCACCTCGTCAAAAGCGTCCCCGTGACAGTCCCGTCCGTCCGACCGGCGACAGCGTGCACTTCACACTACCGGCCGGAAGGAACGCGGTGAACACCAACGAGCAGCACATGTCCGGGCACGTCGTGATCGGCGTCGACACACACAAGCACGTGCACGTCGCGGCAGTCATGGACACCATCGGCGGAATCCTGGCGACATTGACGATCCCCACGGACACCGGCGGATTCCAGCAACTCCTGCACTGGGCAACCGCGTTCGGCAATGTGCTGGCATTCGGGGTCGAGGGCACCGGATCCTACGGCGCCACCCTGGCCTCGTTCCTGCGCAGGGCTGGTCACAAGGTGGTCGAGGCCGGCCGACCGGACCGACGGCTGCGGCGGATGAACGGAAAGTCCGACACCCTGGACGCCGAGAACGCCGCCCGCGCAGTTCTCGCCGGCTTCGCCACGGCCACTCCCAAGACGGCGGACGGCGAGGCCGAGATGATCCGCCGGCTAAAGATCGCCCATGACCAGGCCGTCGAACAGCGCGCGGCCGCGATGGTCACCATGAAGGCGATGCTCGTCCACGCCCCCGATGGCCTGCGCCACGAGACCGCCGGCAAAACGCAGATCGCTCTGGCCCGGCACCTGGCGGGCCTGCGTCCTCGACAGCTGGAGGGCCCTGAGGACGCACTACGTCACGCCCTGCGCACGTTGGCCAAGCGGTGGCAGTACCTCGACGCCGAGGCCAAAGAGCTGACGAAGATGATCGATGGCCTGGTGCACCGAGTCGCCCCGCAGTTACTCGAGCCGTTCGGCATCGGCGTGGACACAGCCGCGGAAATCCTCGTCGTGGTCGGCGACAACCCCGAGCGCATCAAGTCCGAAGCCGCACTCGCCAAACTCGCGGGCATCGCACCCGCAGGGGCATTGCGCGATTGAGATTGGTCCGGTTCGCCGGTCTCGTGAGTGACATGTCGTCATGTCCGTTGCGTGGCAAGGGGTCCCGGAGAGCAGAGCAGGCACGGCGCTGGTGATCATGTGGTTGTCGAGACCCATGAGAACCGAGCGAGACCGTGCCTGCCCGAACATCATCGCCCATCCCTTCCGCACTGGAGCAACTGGGCTCCCCGACTGATCCCCTCACCCCAACCGATGTCGCTGACCTGCGGCGATTCCTGATCCTGGTCGCCGATCCCCGCGATGCGCGAGGACTGCGGTATCCGGCCCTCGCGTTGTTGTGCCAAGCAGCCTCGGCGGTGCTGACCGGGGCTCGCTCGCTCATCGCGATCAGCGAGTGGATCACGGATGCCCCGCAGCATCTTCTGGGCGTTCTCGGGTTCGCTGCCGATCCGCTTACCGGTCGGCGGCCGGTGCCGCACGCCGCAACCGTGCGCCGCCTGCTGCAGCGTGTGGACGGTGACGCGCTGGACGCGGCGACCAGCGCGTATCTGCAGGCCAGAACGCCTTCTCCGGTCGAGCCGGACGCGGAGAACGGGTCGGTGCGACGGGTGATCGCGGTCGACGGCAAGGTGATCCGCGGATCGCGAACCCGGGCGGCCGCGGCGATTGGGCTGCTGGCGGCGATGGACCACCACGGCGTCGTCCTGGCCCAGCGGCAGGTCGCCTCCAAGAGCAACGAGATCCCCTCCTTCACACCCCTGCTGGACGGCCTGGACCTGCAGAACTCGGTGGTGACCACTGACGCACTGCACACCCAGCACGACCACGGGGCCTTTCTGACCAGTCGCGGCGCGTACTACGTGGCTGTCGTGAAGAAGAATCATCCGGGCTTGTACGCCCAGGTCAGAAAGCTGCCCTGGCGGGACATCCCGCTCGGGCACCGCACTCGCGACCACGCCCACCACCGCGATGAGGTCCGCCGGCTCAAGGTAGCCGCGTTCAGCCACCTCGACTACCCCGGCGCCCGCCAGGCGATCCAAGTCCTACGGTGGCGCCGCGACTTGAGCACGGGGAAGTTGACCATCGAGCGTGTCTACCTGATCACCAGCCTGGACATCTACGACGCCACCCCGGCCCAACTCGCCGCCTGGATCAGGGGCCACTGGGGTATCGAGAACCTCCTGCACCACGTGCGGGACAGCACGTTCCGCGAGGACGATTCCAAGGTCCGCACCGGCGCCCTGCCCCGCGCCATGGCCTCCCTGCGCAACCTCGCCATCAGCGTCTTCCGCCAGGACGGCCGGACCAACATCGCCGCCGCCCTCCGCCACACCGGCCGCGACTACCACCGGCCCCTACGAGCCCTCGGACTCATGTGACGAACCCAGACAGATCTCGATCGCGCAATGCCCCTGATCGCACCCGTGCCCACCGGCTCCGGAATGACGAGCGGCAGGCACCGCATCAACCACGGCGGTCATCGCCAGCTCAACGCCGCGATCTACCGCACCGTCATCGTCCGCATGCAATTCCACCAGCCTACGATCGACTACGTCGCTCGCCGAACCGCAGAGGGCAAAACGAAACGCGAGATCATCCGATGCCTCAAACGCACGTGATCCGCGAGGTCTACCACCTCATCCGACCTGCCCCGAAGACGGTCTCTGCGGGGAGTTGACAACTATAGGAGCGTCAACGCCCTGGCCGAGGCGTTCAACAGCCTTTTCAAGGCCGAGCTGATCCGCAACAAGGGCCCGTGGACCGGCATCAACGACGTCGAGGTCGCCGTCGCCGAGTACATCGACTGGTTCAACCAGCGACGCCTACACGGCGAGCTCGGCCACGTCACCCCCGCCGAGCACGAGGTCGCCTACTACGCGGCCGAACCCCACGAGTCACTCCAGAAAACCAGCTAACTCAGTCACCACGAAACCCGGGGCTTGACAGTCCCGCGATCTCGGCCGACAGGGCCAGACCGGCCTGGTCCTGCAGGTCCTGCTGCCGGAAGATCCCGGCAACAATCTTCAGGAACGCTCCACTGAACACCCTAGAGAACGAGTGCGGCTTACTGGAGAGCGTGCTCGCGGGTCCGTTCGGTGGCAGTTGCACCGGGTCACGGAAGAAAAAGCTGTTCGATAGGTTGCGCAGACAGTCTGGGTCGACCGCGTTCGGGTGGCCCTGGCGAATCGCCCAGCCCAGTTGCTCAGCCATCCTCGACACCCGCGAGGACAGTTCGAGATCGCCCTGCGTCTCGGCAAGTACCACGATCCGTAGCGATTCCAGCCGGAGCGAGCTCAGCAGGGCGCTGATGTCGCCGAACGCCTCGTGTAGGGCGGCCGCCTCCGCGCTCGCCGCGTTGAACAGCTGAGGGCGAAGGGCGTCGAGGACTGCGTGCCCCGTCGCGTGCTCGACGACCGTATTGCTCTCGCTAGGGCCTGTGTGTGGTCGTGATCAATCTCGGGTTCTGGTCCCGTGCGGGGGCCGGACCTGGTAGGACGCTGGGTGTGACACGTACGCAACTCACCGACGAGCAGTGGGAGTTCATCGAGCCGTACCTGCCGATAGGCGAGTACGGTCCGTACCCCGAGCGGTTGCGGGAGCAGTTCGAGGGGGTGATCTGGCGGTTCCGCTCCAGCGCCCAGTGGCGCGAGATGCCCTCCGAGTTCGGACCGTGGCCGACGGTCTACGGGCGCTTTCGCGTCTGGCGGGACGCCGGGGTCTTCTCCGCTCTTCTGGAGGGCATGATCGCCGAGGCCGCTCGCCGGGGACAGACGGACTTATCCCTGGTCAGCGTGGACTCCACCACTACCCGCGCCCACCACGACGCCGCCGGGATGCGCATGAGCAAGGACGTCATGGACGCCCTTGAAGAAGCCGCCGCCGAACAGGAGCGGGCCCGGCAAAAAGGGGCGGCCCGCCGGGACAGAACGTGCTGACCGCAGGACAGGCCGGCGACAGCCCACAGTTCGTCCCCGTGTTGCAGAAGATTCGAGTCCGTCTGCCTGTGGGCCGGCCTCGAACCCGACCCGGCGCTGTCGCCGCGGACAAGGCCTACTCGTCCCGCGCCAATCGCTCCTACCTGCGGAAACGCAACATCAAGGCAGTCATCCCGGAGAAGGAGGACCAGGCCGCCAACCGAAAGAAGAAAGGCCGCCGGGGCGGCCGTCCCACCTGCCACGACGGCGATCTTTACAAGGAGCGGAACACCGTCGAGCGGCTCATCAACAAGTTGAAGGCCTGGCGGGGCATCGCCACTCGATACGACAAGACACCCGAGAGCTACCTCGCCGGCCTCCACCTGCGTGCCTCGATGATCTGGATCAACGACCTCCCCCTGAAGGCAACAGGCTGATCACAACATCACACAGCCCCTAGTGCGCAAGTGTGACGTGCATCCTACTTGAAAGTTACACTTGACGGGCGTTGAAGCCAATAAAGATGATGCACAGATGGCAAGCCCATCACAGCTTTGGGTTTTGAAGCCCCGAGTGCGGTATGCGCGGTCACCCCCAGGCCCCATCCCGAGCGTGCAGCTTCGCAGCGAATCTGCACAGAAGCCTTCACGAAGCGCTCACACCTGCGCGGGCATCTGAGCTCCGGCAGCCACCGGACCAGTGCGAAGAAAATTGGGCTGAACATATCTCAAGTGGCCTCCCCCTCCCCCCCCCAGACCCGGGTTTTCTCTTGATCGCCTGCGGTCCGACCGGCATACCCCTGGCCGCCTTTGCGCGTTCGACTGCGAACGCCACCTGCGAGAAGGACCCCCACCTTGACTACAGACGCCGACACGCAACTTCCCCAAAACGCACTTGTCTCCGAATTCGAAGAATTAGCAGGAGACAGTGGTGTTCTACTTATCGAAGGACCGCATTACACAGCCAAGACAACCCTACTCACCGCAATCAGTGAAAGATCTTCCGCTTCCGGGGCACGGGTCCTGGAGGCAACCGGCTGGCCGGGCGAACACTTGTCCTCGTACGGTGTCTTGGCACAGCTTCTTCGCAAAGCGGACGGAGCAGGCAAGCTGACTACGCATCCATGGCTCGGTACCTTAGCCTATCACTATTTGTACCGCAGTCTTGTCGAGCTGGCCACACAGCGCCCCCTCCTCCTAGCGGTTGACGACATCAATCACGCCGACCAGGCCTCACAGGACGTCCTGCGTTTCCTGGCGCGGCGGTTGAAGGGGACGCACATCAGGCTTGTCCTGACCTACCGGACAGGTCAAGCCGTCTCCTATTGCGACGACTTCGTCAAGGACATTCTTCGACTGCCGTACACCAGAGTGGTCCGAGTGCGCCTGCTGTCGCTGGAGGAGGTCACCGACCATGTCAGACAGGTGACGGCCGGACTCGACGACCGCCGGACGGATACGCCGACCAGTGAGATCGGCGGAGAGTTGTACACGATCAGCGGCGGCAACATCACTCTGGTACAACTCCTGCTAACGGAGTACCTTGACGCGGCCGCTCGGGGCCGCGCCGAACTGACCGTCAGCGCGAACTTCCACGAAACTGTCCGTGCCCAGGTGAAGGGCGTGGAACTGCCCGGGTTCACTCACGGCGCGCGGGCAGCCGCCGTACTCGGTCGGCTCTGTTCTCCACATCGGTTGAGTCGACTGCTTGACGGGGACCGGTTTCAGGCTGACCGGGTCCTGCGGGCCCTGCAGGAACTCGGTATGACGGACGGGGGTCACCTCCGGAAACACTTGGGGAAGGCGCTCATCGACGACCCGGCGTTCATCGAGCGAGCCGACCTGCACCTCAGCGCGGCCCGCGTCTTGTTCGACGACGGCGTCGCCGTGGAGCACGTCGCGGCGCATCTGACAGCGGCGGGAAGGCTCCGCGCGCCGTGGGATCTGCCCCTGGTGATGGAACTCGTCGGCCGCACACGGGAGGAAGGCAACCATGAGGCGGCCAAAGCGCTGTTAAGGGTCGCACAGTCCTCCGCCACGACGACGGCCGAGCGTTCGGCGGTCGACATGCTCCTCCTGCGCGCGGAATGGCTGACCAACCCCGCACTGGCGGCGTCCTTGATGCCCCCGCTCGTCGCCGCCGCACGTCGCGGCGCCCTGCAGGTGTCGGACATGGCTTTCCTGACCCGGGCACTGACCCTGCACGGGTTCTCTGACCGAGCCGGTGAGTTAATGGACATGATCCGAGATGTGCCTCCACAGGCGGACGATTGGGCAGAGGTGCTCCTCGCGCGGATCCTGTACTGCGTCTGGCACGGTGTGCCGCGGCAGCAAGCCCAGTTGGGCTTCCGGAGTACGGAGGAGTCCCGCGCCTTCGCGGTGAGCAGCCAGGTGCCGTGGCTTCCCACGGCCCTGCACAAGATTCCCGATCTCCTCAGACAGAGTGACCCGGCCGGAGCCACTTTCGTGGCGGAACAGATATTCGAGACCATCCGGGTGAAATCGTCGGGGCCCGAGCCCTTCCTCGTGGCCTCCATGCTTCTGCTGTCGACGAACTCACTGTCCATGGCTCAGGAATGGTGTACCAGGCTCTCCCACTCTCTTGACGCCTATCCGTCCCCGGTGTGGCAGGCCCTGCTGTCGTATGTCCAGGCCCTCGTGTCCTTCCAGCTCGGTGATCTGGGTGCTGCGCACCGGCTGCTCGGTGAGGCGCTCGCTCACAAGCCCTGGGAGGAATGGGGCGGGCACGTCGCGTTCCTCGCGGCAGTCCAGGTGGACACCTTCACGGAGATGGGCAGGCACGAGGAGGCGGCAGAAGTACTCGACCGTCCGGTTCCCCCGTCATCCCTGCAGGGATTCGGCAGATTATTCTACTCACTCGCACGTGGGCGGCACCACATGGCCATGGGCCGCGTGCACGCCGCGGTCGCCGAGTTCGAGAACTGCAGGCACATGCAGACCTGCCAGGAGACCAGATTCCTCTTGTTCTCGTCCTGGCAAAGTGCTCTCGCGGAGGCGTACCTGCGCAGCGGGCGGGTGGACGAAGCCCGGGAGATTCTGCTCGAGTACGAGGGCCGGCTCCTCGGAGAGGAAGTGCCGGCGCGCGGGGTGGCGCTCCGTCTGCTTGCGAAGACCAGCGAACCCGACCAGCGGATTCGGCTCTTGAAGAGCTCGGCGGACGCGCTGGAGCACACCAACAGCTGGCTGCAGTTGGCATACACCCTGGCCGAACTCGCCTCCGCCTACCGGGAGACCACGCAGCTGCGCCTCGCCCGGACGACGATGAGGCGAGCCCAGCGCTTGGCGCAGCAGTGCAAGGCGGGCATGCTCCAGGAACTCATCACCATGGACGCGACTTCTGAGGGCACCCAGCGGGAGAGCACCCGCGAGCATCACGAGGAGTTCGCTGCCCTCAGCTCGGCTGAGCAGCGCGTTGCCCTCCTGGCGGTCCAGGGGCACACGAACCGGGAGATCTCCAAGCGGCTGTTCATCACCCCCAGCACCGTGGAACAGCACCTGACACGAATCTACCGAAAGCTGCGCGTGCGGCACCGCGAGGATCTCGAGGACAAGTTCTCCCTGGCACTGATGAATGTGGTCAGCCATACATGACGTCTCGTCGGGCCTCGCGCAGAGACCGATTGGCTCTGCGCGAGGCCCGCTGCCCGCTCCGGCCGGCCCGGTGAGAACCTCCGGCCGGCGCCACCTGATCGGCTCACCGGCGGCCTCGCCGCCGCCCCCGGAAGAATCGGGGTCAAGGCATGTAGAAGTCCTTGGGCAGGGCTTCGGCAGCGAGGATGTTCTCCCGGGAACGCTCGATCAGGCTGTCGTTGGTGTGCTCGGCAACCTGCCCCAGGTCGATCCCGTAGTACTTCCGTCGCGCATAGACCCACCCCTCCAGAGCGGATCTTGTCTTGAGCATGATGGGCAGATAAATCAGTTCGTCCACTGGTGCGGGAGACGTCTCCAGATAGCCGGAGACAAATGGCACCCAGTCCGTTTCCTCCTCGAGGAAACTCAGTGTCGCGGCAAGGTCGAACACATGAGGAGCATGCATCACCTCACCCCAGTCGAGGAGACCCACCCGGTCACCGTCGAAGCGGAACTCGGTCAGCCGCGGATCACAATGGATTATCCCGTCCGACAGTGTTTTCGGCGTGGCGTCAAAACCTTCGCGGATCGCTTGCTTGATCCAGTCGAGTCCTTCCAGGAAGGGCTGTTCCGCGAGCGCCCAGTCCATCTGATTCCACACCATCGTCTGCGGCAGCGGGGGGACGTCGCGCAGAGCGGCGTGGATACGGCCGAGGGTCCGGCCCGCCTGGGCCAGCTCTGCGGGATTCTCCGGGTCGGTGGGCCGACCGGGGACGTATTCGAGCAGTGCCCAGCACCAGTCGCCGTGTTCGACGACGATCTTGCCGTCCAGGGCCGGACGGGGAGCACCGGATGGGATACCTGCCCGTTCGGACATTCCTGCGGCACGCAGACCGGATTCGAATTTGATCTGCTGTTCCTTGGGTACGGCTTTCAGGACCGCGCGTTCGCCGTTCCCCTCAAGCAACCAGGTATGCGAGTTGTAGCCTATCTTCCAGGTGTCCTCGGGCCAGGGCATGACCGTGAAATCCGGCCTGTTCCACAGGTGCAGGGGAAGCCGGTCCGCATGAGGAGCTTCCGGCAGGGGGTCGAATACTGGCATCGTCTTCCCAATCGCTGGTTTCTTCGATTTATTCCCGGTCGACCGCAAAGGCATGGAGTCCGATAAATCCGCCAAGTGACTCTCCAGGCCCGTGCAGCGCTCAGTGTATTGCGGGGGCCCCGGCCCGGACAGGAAATCAGCCAACTGCATTACTTTAGCGGTCCCAAGACCGTGCTCTAGGGGTGATTAGGGGGGGAATGTTCGGAGGTCATTTGATTGACTGTCAAGCAATCTCACTCAATGACAGAGGAAGAAAGCCGCTTCGGCGGGCCTCCGGTCCCACAGGGAGTTGCTGTTTCGTGGCACAAGGCACTGATCAGATCGTTGTCGTCGGAATCGCGCACGGCCAGGAGTCCGATCCGGTCCTGTCTGTCGTCTGGAGGGCCGTCGAGGACTCCGGAGTGGTGCCGTCGGCCTCGCGCCGGGTGGTGGTGTTCGCCGAGACGGACGCGGAGGACCAGATGGCCGGAGTCCCGGTTCATGCCCTGCAGATACGCTCGCCGAAGGCAGGCACTCCGTTCGACAGCGCCGAGGAGTGCCTGCGCGACGAACACCCGGCGATGGTGGTCTCATTCGACAGAGCCGATGGCAAGGCAAACGCCGTCGCCCTGTCCTGGGGAACGCCCTCGGCCGACGACTACGGTCCGGTTCCCGTGGCCGCCGGGGAACGGCCGGCGTGGCTGCGGGCGCTCTCACC
The DNA here is from genome assembly GCF_044453465.1 of Streptomyces sp. NPDC051677. Classification (NCBI taxonomy): domain Bacteria; kingdom Bacillati; phylum Actinomycetota; class Actinomycetes; order Kitasatosporales; family Streptomycetaceae; genus Streptomyces; species Streptomyces sp. NPDC051677. The sequence goes on along the minus strand of NZ_JBITCT010000050.1, from coordinate 64,268 downwards.
GCGCTTGCGTGCCGGCACGTCGGAACCCGACTCCCCTGTCCTGGTACCGCTGCTGCTCTCCGGCCACAGCGCGAGCGCGCTGAGGTCCCGCGCCGGTGAGCTGGCCGAACATCTGTGGCACCGTCCCGAGGTCTCCCTGCGCGACACCGCGATCACCCTGGCCACCGCTTGTACGGTCTGGCCGCACCGCCATCTGGTCACCGCGCGAGACAGGGCCTCGGCCATCGGCGCGCTGCGGGCTCTGGCCGCGGGAAGGTCGGGCGACAGCGTGGTGCACGGCGAGCCCGGGCCGGGCAGCGCCGTCTTCATCTTCCCGGGCCAGGGTGCCCAGTGGCTCGGCATGGGCGCTGAACTGGCCGCGGCGGCACCGGTCTTCCGGGAGAAGATGGCCGAGTGCGCACATGCGCTGCGGCCCTTCGCCGGATTCGACGTCACCGAGTTACTCTCGGGCGCCGTCGCGCTGGACCGTGTGGAAGTGATCCAGCCCGCCCTATTCGCCGTCATGGTCTCGCTGGCGGAACTGTGGCGGTCACACGGCGTCACGCCGGCCGCCGTGGTGGGACACAGTTTCGGCGAGATCGCGGCCGTGACCGCCGCCGGTGGCCTGTCCCTGACGGACGGTGCCCGGCTGGTCTGCGCGGTCAGCAAGGCGTTGGCGCGCCTTCAAGGGCAGGGCGAGATGGTGGCCGTGTCTCTGCCCGCCGGGCGGACGGCCGAACTGATCGCCGAGTGGGGTCTGGACCTGCACGTCGCGGTCGTCAACGGCCCGTACGCGACGGTCGTGGCCGGCTCCGGCGATGCCGCCGCCACCATGCTCGACCGGCTGCGCGCCCTGGGCGTGCGTGCCCGGCTGCTGCCCATCAACATCGCCGGGCACTCGCCGTACATGGAACCCGTCCACGAGTACCTGGTGCGGGAAGCGGCTGCGGTCCGGCCTCGTGCCACGGAGATCCCTGTCTACACATCGACCACGCCGCGTCCTCTCGACACCGGGAGTCTGGACGCCGAGCACTGGTTCGCCAGTCTGCGGGAGCCCGCCCGCTTCCAGGACGTCACCGAGGCACTGCTCCGCGAGGGCCACCGCGTGTTCGTGGAGATCAGTCCGCACCCGGTACTGACCCTCTCCGTCGAGGAGACCGCCGCGCACATCGGTGAGGACGTGGTCGTCCTGGAGACGATGCGCCGTGACGACGCCGGGCTCGACCGCCATCTCAAGGCCCTGGCAACGGCACATCTGCACGGTGTTGCTCCCGACTGGAACACCGTCCTGCCCGGCGCCCGCCGCGTCACCCTCCCCCCCTATCCGCTGGCCTCGGTCACGGCGGACGACGGGGACGGCACGGCGGGCGTGGCCGGTCCCCGCGAGCGGCTGTTGAGGTACGGCCCGGCGGAGCGGCTCACCGAGGCCGTACGCCTGGTAACGGACGCCGTGACCGCGGAACTGGGGCCGTCCACCACGGTCACGGACGCCGACGAGGCGTTCCGGTCCCTGGGCGTCGACTCCGCGGGAGCGCTGCGGATCCGCAACCGGCTGTGCGAGGTCACGGGTCTGCGGCTGCAACCGACGGTCCTCTTCGACCACCCCACCCCGCTGGCGGTGGCGGAGGAAGTGATCCGGATACTGCTCGGCGACACCACCGAACCCGCCCACGTCACCGTGGTCCCGGCTGATCCGCAGGAGCCGGTCGCGATCGTCGGCATGGCCTGCCGCTACCCGGGCGGCGTGGCCTCCCCCGAGGACCTGTGGCGGCTGGTCGCCGACGAAGTGGACGCCATCAGCGAGTTCCCCGACAACCGCGGCTGGGACCTGGACAAGCTCTACGATCCCGACCCCGACCAGCCGGGAACGTCGTACACCCGGCACGGAGGATTCCTCCACGACGCCGACCGGTTCGACCCCGGCTTCTTCGGCATGTCACCGCGCGAGGCCACGGCCACGGACCCGCAACAGCGGCTACTCCTGGAGACCGCGTGGGAAACCTTCGAGAACGCGGGGATCGACCCGACGGCCCTCAAGGGCAGCCGTACGGGCGTGTTCGCGGGCGTCATGCACGACGAATACGCCGCACGCCTCGCCAGAGCCCCTCAGGAGTTCGAGGGTTTCCTGCTGACCGGCAATCTGAGCAGTGTGGCCTCCGGGCGTATCGCCTACACCCTGGGCCTGGAGGGGCCCGCCGTCACCATCGACACGGCGTGCTCCTCCTCCCTGGTCGCCCTGCACATGGCGGCAGGCGCCCTGCGGCAGGGCGAGTGCGACCTCGCGCTCGCCGGCGGCGCCACGGTGATGCCCGGTCCTTCCACCTTCGTGGAGTTCTCCCGTCAGCGCGGTCTGGCGCCCGACGGCCGGTGCCGGCCGTTCTCGGCATCCGCGAACGGCACCGCCTGGTCAGAGGGTGCGGGCCTGATCCTGCTGCAGCGGCTGTCGGACGCCCGGCGGGACGGCAACCGGGTCCTGGCCGTCCTGCGCGGCTCGGCCGTCAACCAGGACGGAGCGAGCAACGGACTGACCGCTCCGAACGGTCCCTCCCAGGAACGGGTGATCCGGCAGGCCCTGGCCAACGCAGGCCTGCGGTCCGTCGATGTGGACGCCGTGGAGGCGCACGGCACCGGTACCTCGCTCGGCGACCCGATCGAGGCGGGGGCGCTGCTCGCCACGTACGGACGGGACCGCCCTGCGGACCGGCCTCTGTGGCTCGGCTCGCTGAAGTCCAACATCGGCCACACACAGGCCGCCTCAGGCATCGGCGGCGTGATCAAGATCGTCGAGGCCATGTGGCGCGGTGTCCTTCCGAAGACCCTCCACGTCGACGAGCCCACCCGGCACGTCGACTGGTCGGCCGGGGCCGTCCGGCTGCTGACCGAGGCCCGGCCGTGGCCCGAACCTGACGGCCGGCCCCGGCGCGCCGGCATCTCGTCCTTCGGCGTCAGTGGCACCAACGCGCATGTCGTCATCGAGCAGTGCCCCGCCCTCACCGCCGAGCCCGAACCCGGCGAGGTACCGGGCGCCGGTACCGCGGTGGCGTGGCTCGTGTCGGGAGCTGACGAGGCGGCACTGCGCGCCCAGGCCCGGCGGCTGCACGCCCATGTGACCGAGCGCCCCGGACCAAGCCCCGTCGACGTGGCGTTCTCCCTGGCCACCACGCGCGCGTCACTGCGTCACCGGGCCGCCGTCGTCGGCTCCGACCTCGACGGCTTGCTGGGCTCCCTCGCCGCCCTCGCCGACGGCGGCGCCCCGCCCACGGTGGTGCGGGCGGCCCCGGCCCCGCGCGGCAAGATCGCGTTCCTCTACTCCGGCCAAGGCAGCCAGCGGCTCGGCGCCGGCCGTGAGCTGTACACCGCGTCGCCTGTCTTCGCGAGGGCCCTGGACGAGGTGTGCGCCCATCTCGACCCCCTGCTCGACCGGCCGCTGAAGCAGGTGCTCTTCGCCTCGGAGAACACCGAGGAGGCGGTCCTGCTGGACCGGACCGCCTTCACCCAGGCCGCGCTCTTCGCGGTCCAGGTCGCCCTCCACCGGGTGGTCGAGCACCATGGCCTAGTCCCCGACCATCTGCTCGGCCATTCCATCGGTGAGGTCACCGCCGCCCACTTGGCCGGGGTGCTGTCCCTGGCGGACGCGTGCCGTCTGGTGGCCGCGCGCGGCAGGCTGATGCAGGCCGTTGGCGAAGGGGGGGCGATGGTCGCCCTTGAGGCCGGCGAACAGGAGGTTCGTGACTCCCTGAGCGGCCTGGACGACGCGGTCGTGATAGCAGCCGTCAACACCCGCCGGGCTACCGTCGTCTCAGGCGACGAGGAGGCCGTCGAGCAGGTCTCCGCGCACTGGCGCTCCCTGGGCCGCAAGACCCGGCGTCTGAATGTCTCCCATGCGTTCCACTCCCCGCACATGGACAAGATCCTCGGCGAGTTCCTCGACGAGGTGGCGGACCTGAGCTTCCACGCCCCCCGCGTGCCCGTCGTCTCCAACGTGACCGGCGTCCGCGCCACCCCGGAGCAGCTGTGCTCGCCGGACTACTGGGCGCGCCACATCCGTGAGACCGTCCGGTTCGCCGACGGTGTCGCCTTTCTGGAGCAAGAGGGCGTCACCGACTACCTGGAGATCGGTCCCGACGGGGTACTGACGGCCCTGGTCCAGGGCTGCCTGACCACACCGGCCGCGGCCCTTGCCCCTGTGCTGCGGGCCGGTCGGCCGGAGGGCGAGACGATGGCCGCCGCGCTGGTGCTGGCGTACCTGCGGGGTCACCCGCTCGACCGGGCCGCGCTGTTCCCGCGCGGCCGGAGTGTGCCACTGCCGACGTACGCGTTCCAGCGCTCGCGACACTGGCTGGAGGACGCGCCGGTGGCGGCCGACGCCTTCGGACTCGGTCTCTCACCCGCCGACCACCCGCTGCTCGGAGCGGCGCTTGGTATGGCCGGCCGCGACGAGGCCGTGTTCACCGGCCGCCTGTCGCGGGCGACACACCGCTGGCTGACCGACCACACCGTGTCCGATACGGTCATACTGCCGGGCACCGGCTTGGTGGAGATCGTGCTGCGCGCCGCCGATCAGCTCGGCTGCGGACGCGTCGAGGACCTGACGCTCTCCGCTCCGCTACCGGTGCCCGAGCGGGGCGGCATACGGCTCCAGGTGGTGGTCGGCGCGGCCGACGACTCGGGGAACCGCCCCGTGTCGGTCCACTCGTGCCCGGACACCGAGCCAGGACGGCCCTGGACCCTCCATGGCGAGGGCACACTCGCCCCGGTCGGCACCCAGCCCGCGGCCGAGCCACCGGTGTGGCCGCCGACCGGTGCCCAGGAGGTGCCACTGGACGGCGTGTACGACCGTCTGGAGGAGCACGGTTACCGCTACGGGCCCGCCTTCCGTGGACTGCGGCGTGTCTGGCGCTCCGACGGTGAGATCTTCGCGGAGGTGGCCCTGCCCGACGAGCAGCGTGCCACCGCGGACGCCTTCCTCCTGCACCCCGCCCTGCTCGACGCGGCGCTGCACGCCCTGTTGCCGGGTGTCGCGGGCCCTGACCGCGGCCCCTTCCTGCCGTTCGCCTGGGCGGGAGTGACACTCCACGCGGCACACGCGTCGCTGCTGCGCGCGCGTCTGACGTGGCAGGGAGACGACGCGGTCTCCCTGACCGTCACGGACGGCTCCGGCGCCACGGTGGCCACCGTGGACTCACTGGTCCTGCGACCGCTGTCCCGCGAGACCTTCACCCAGGTCGCCCGCGCCACCCAGGACGGCTTGTTCCAGATCGAGTGGACCGACGCGCTCACCGCGGACCAGGGCGCCCGGACCGGCGAATGGGCCGTACTCGGCGACGGCATGGCCGCAGCCCCGACCGACCACACGGTGTCCGCCCTGAACCTCACCGAGCTGGCCCGAGCGGCGGACGCGGGCGCCCGGGTCCCCGGCACGGTGCTGCTGCCGCTCGCACAGCACACCGGGGACGCGCCGGTCCCCGCCGCCGTCCGCGACACACTGCGGCGGGTCCTGGCAGTGGCCCAGCAGTGGTCGCGTGACGAGCAGTTCGCCGACTCCCGGCTGGTGGTGGTCACCCGCGGGGCCGTGGCTGTGGGCCGCGAGGAGGCGCCGGATCTTGTGCACGCCGGTGTGTGGGGCCTGGTGCGTTCGGCCGCCACGGAGGAGCCAGGGCGCTTCGCCCTCCTGGACACCGACGGCACGCCGTACGACCCTGCGGTGCTCGCTGGGGCGCTGGCGGCCGGCGAGACCCAACTCGCGCTGCGCGCGGGCCGACTGCTGACCCCGCGGCTGACCCGCGTGCCCGCCGCCCACGGGCGGCAGGACACGCCGCGCTGGGGGGACGGCACGACTCTCATCACCGGTGCCACCGGCACCCTGGGCGCCCATCTGGCCCGCCATCTCGTCGAGCACCACGGCGCCCGGCACCTGCTTCTGCTCAGCCGGCGCGGCGACCGGGCGCTTGGCGCCACCCGACTCGCCGCCGAACTCACCGCGGCCGGGGCCCATGTCACTCTCGCGGCCTGCGACGCCGCCGACCGCGACAGCCTCGCCAGCGTCCTCGCCTCCATCCCGGCCGAACATCCCCTCAAGGCCGTCGTCCACACCGCCGGCGTCGTCGATGACGGAGTCCTCTCCGCCCTCACGCCCGAACGCCTGGACGCCGTCCTGCGTCCCAAGAGCGACGCCGCGTGGAACCTCCACGAACTCACCCGGGGCCATGACCTCGACGCCTTCGTCCTCTACTCCTCCCTCGCGGGTCTCCTCGGCACAGCGGGACAGGCCAACTACGCCGCCGCCAACACCTTCCTCGATGCGCTCGCCCACCACCGCCGTGCCCAGGGGCTCCCCGCTCGCTCCATCGCCTGGGGACTCTGGCGGGAGACCAGCACAGGCACCAGCGATCTCGACGACACCGACCTCCAACGACTCGCACGCTCCGGCCTGCTGCCGCTGACCACCGAGGACGGCATCGCCCTCTTCGACGCCGCGCGAGACGCAGAAGAGCCCGTGGTGGCCGCCGCGCACATCGACACCACAGCGCTACGGCACTCCGGCGCCGAGTCCCATCCACTCCTGCGGGGCCTGGTGCCCCCCGCACGGCGCAGCGCCCAGTCCGGCGACGTCGGGCCGGGGACGGCTGGACCGTCACTGGCCGAGCGGCTCGTGGGGCTGCCCTCCCCCGACCGGGAGCGCGTGCTCCAGGACCTGGTGCGGACGCACGTCGCCGAGGTGCTCGGCCACGGCAACGACGGCGTCGAGACCGGACGGAGCTTCCAGGACCTGGGCTTCGACTCGCTCACCGCCGTCGAACTGCGCAACCGCCTCACCACCGCGACCGGACTGCGCCTGCCCGCCACACTCGTCTTCGACCACCCCAGCCCGGCAGCTCTCGCCACGCACCTGCACACGCGGTTCGCGGACGAGCTGTCGCCCGCCGGACCGGTGATCGCGGAGCTCGAGCGGCTCAGGACGGTCATCCCCTTGGTGGCCGCGGACCGCGGCGCGCAGCAGGAGATCACCGCGCGGTTGCATGATCTCCTCGACCTCCTCGGAGAGGCTGGCCGTGCCGCCGGACCCGACGACGACCTCGAATCGGCCAGCGACGAAGACCTGTTCGCCCTGGTCGACGAACTCGACTGACGACCGGCAGCGGACACCCACTCGTTCCCTCCGACCAACCCGGCCGGCAACGGACACCGGCTTGCCGCTGTCAACCAACCCGACCGACGACCGGCGGCGGGGACCGCTCGTTCCTCCGAACCCACCCCGACCACACGCACGCCCGCATCAGGGCACGCACTTCATCCCTGGGAGCTGACCCACGTGGCTGACGAGAAAGAACTCCGTGTATATCTCAAGCGGGCCATCGCCGACGCGCGTGACGCGCGCAGACGCCTGCGTGAGGTCGAGGCGAGGGCGCAGGAGCCGGTCGCGATCGTCGGCATGGCCTGCCGTTACCCGGGCGGCGTGGCCTCCCCCGAGGACCTGTGGCGGCTGGTCGCCGACGAAGTGGACGCCATCAGCGAGTTCCCCGACAACCGCGGCTGGGACCTGGACAAGCTCTACGATCCCGACCCCGACCAGCCGGGAACGTCGTACACCCGGCACGGAGGATTCCTCCACGACGCCGACCGGTTCGACCCCGGCTTCTTCGGCATGTCACCGCGCGAGGCCCTCGCCTCCGACGCCCAGCAGCGGCTGCTGCTGGAGACCGCCTGGGAAACCTTCGAGAACGCCGGGCTCAACCCCACCGTGTACCGGGGGAGCCGGACCGGGGTCTTCACCGGGCTGATGTACACCGACTACGGTTCCCGCCCGAATCTTCCGGTGGAGGGCCTGGAAGGCTACCTTTACAGCGGCAGCGCGGGCAGCATCGCGGCGGGTCGGCTGGCCTACACCTTCGGGCTGGAAGGCCCGGCCGTGAGTGTCGACACGGCCTGCTCCTCCTCCCTCGTGGCCCTGCACCTCGCGGTCAACGCCCTGCGCCAGGGCGAGTGCGACCTCGCTCTGGCCGGCGGTGCGGCGGTGATGTCCACCCCTGTCGGCTTCGTGGAGTTCTCCCGTCAGCGCGGGCTGGCGCCCGACGGCCGGATCAAGTCGTTCGCCGCAGCGGCGGACGGGACGGCCTGGTCGGAGGGCGTGGGACTGCTGCTGGTGGAACGGCTGTCGGATGCGCGGAGGGCGGGCCATCGGGTGCTGGCGGTGGTGCGGGGCAGCGCGGTGAACCAGGACGGGGCGTCCAACGGGCTGACGGCACCGAACGGTCCGTCGCAGGAGCGGGTGATCCGGCAGGCACTGGCGAACGCCGGGCTGAAGACTTCGGACGTGGACACTGTGGAGGCGCACGGAACCGGTACCCGGTTGGGGGATCCGATCGAGGTGCAGGCCCTGCAGGCCACGTACGGGCATCAGCGCACGGCTGAACAGCCGCTCTACCTGGGGTCGTTGAAGTCGAACATCGGGCACGCCCAGGCTGCCGCCGGGGTCGGCGGTGTGATCAAGATGGTGCAGGCGATGCGGTACGGGATGTTGCCGCGGACCCTGCACGTGGACGCTCCGACCCCCCTGGTGGACTGGGAGTCCGGTGAGGTGCAATTGCTGACCGAGGCCCGGGAGTGGCCCGCGGTGGAAGGGCGGCCGCGGCGGGCGGCCGTGTCGTCGTTCGGCCTGGGCGGCACGAACGCCCATGTCATCGTGGAGGAGGACACACAGGAGCAGCCCGCCGAAGAGTCCCGCGCCGTCGGAACGCCGCCGGTTGTGCCGTGGGTGCTGTCGGCGGCGACGCGGCAGGCACTGGCCGGGCAGGCGGGCCGGCTGCTGCAGCACCTGGAGCAGAACCCCGGACAGACGTCGCTGGACGTGGCGTACTCACTGGCCACCACACGGGCGGCGCTCGACCGGCGTGCCGTGATCGTGGCTCCCGACCGGGAGGAGGCACTGGAGCGGCTACGCGTCCTCGCCGACGGTGGTCATGGGGCCGGGCTGATCGAGGACGGCGCCGTAGCACCGTCGAGGACCGCGTTCGTGTTTCCCGGGCAGGGCTCCCAGTGGGCCGGCATGGGCGCGGAACTCCTGGACGCCTCCCCCGTGTTCGCGGAACGTATCGCCGCCTGCTCAGAAGCGTTCGCGCCCTTCGTGGACTGGTCCCTGGAGGACGTCCTGCGCCGCGCCGACGGCGCCCCGTCCCTGGACCGTGTCGACGTCGTCCAGCCCGTCCTGTTCGCCGTGATGGTGTCCCTCGCCGCGCTGTGGCAGTCGTACGGCGTACGCCCGGAAGGGGTGGTGGGCCACTCGCAGGGCGAGATCGCAGCGGCCTTCACGGCCGGTATCCTCACGCTGGAGGACGCCGCCCGTGTGGTGACGCTGCGCAGCCAGGCCATCAGGCGGGTGCTGGCGGGACTGGGCGGCATGGCGTCGGTGGCCCTGACCGCCGAACAGGTCCGCGAGCGCATCACCCCCTGGGGGGACGGCCTCCAGATCGCAGCCGTCAACGCCCCGTCCTCGGTAGTCGTATCGGGCGAGGCCGCGCCGCTCGAAGAGCTCCTGGAAACCCTGGCCGGCCAGGATGTACGGGCCAGGCGGATCCCTGTCGACTACGCCTCGCACTCGGCGCACGTGCAGCTCGTCGAGGACGAATTGAACGAGCTGCTGGCTCCGGTACGCCCCCGGGAGGCGAAGATCCCCTTCCTGTCCACCGTCACAGGTGAGTGGATGAAGGGCCCTGAACTCGACGCCTCCTACTGGTACCGCAACCTGCGGCAGACAGTGGAACTGCACGATGCGGTGCGCAGGCTCCTGGACGACGGGTTCGGGACGTTCGTGGAGCCCAGCGCCCACCCCGTGCTGACGGTCGCCGTGCAGGAGACCGCCGAGGCCGCCGGTGCGGACATCACCGTCCTGGGCTCGCTGCGCCGCGACGAGGGCGGTCCGCACCGCATGTGGACCTCCGTCGGACAGGCCTGGGCCCGAGGTGTCGGCCTGGACTGGGACGCCCTCTTCGAGGCAATGGGTGCCCGGCGGACCGATCTGCCGACGTACGCCTTCCAGCGGGCGCGGTACTGGCTGGAGGGCACGTTCGCTCCCCGTGACGCGTCGGGTCTCGGGCTGGTGACCGCGGATCATCCCCTGCTCCGCGCGGCCTTGGGTATCGCCGACCGCGACGAGACCGTGTTCACCGGGCGTATCTCCCTGAACTCCCACCCCTGGCTCGCCGCCCACCGAGTCTTCGACGCGGTGCTGCTGCCGGCCACGGGCTTCGTCGACCTGGTGCTTCGCGCCGGAGACCAGGTGGACTGCGACTGCGTGCAGGATCTGACAATCGCCACTCCCCTGGTGATGCCCGAGCGGGGTGACGTGCTGCTTCAGGTCGTGGTCGGCGAGTCCGACGGTTCGGGCCGCCGCACGTTCGGCGTGTACGCGCGACCGGACGAGGACGGTTCGGCCTGGACCCTGCACGCGAGCGGGGTGCTCGCCCCCGCCGGCGGGGACGAGGACGGCCCCGTCGGCCTCACGGTGTGGCCGCCGGCCGGCGCAGAGGAAGTCCCGGTCCCGGACGACCTCTACGACCGTCTCGCCCATCACGGCTACGGCTACGGCGGCGCCTTTCGCGGGCTGCGGCGCGTCTGGCGGGCGGACGGCGATCTCCACGCCGAGGTGTCGCTCGGTGAGGAGGAACGCGCGGACGCGGCCTCGTTCGTCGTGCACCCCGCCCTGCTGGACGCGGCGCTGCACCCGCTGCTGCCGGGCGTGACCGGTGCGGACGGCCCCGCGCTGCTGCCGTTCGCATGGTCCGGTGTACGGGTGTACGCCACCGGTGCCACCGAGTTGCGCGTCCGGCTGACGGCCAGGGACGCGCAGACCGTGAGCCTGATCGTCACCGACGCGGCGGGCGTCCCGGTCGCCACGGTGGAGAACCTGGATCTGCGACCGCTCACCCAGGACGCGCGGCCCGGATCCGGCAGGGGCGCACGGGGAAGCCTGCTCCGTGTGGAGTGGACGCCGCGCCACGCCGACGGGACGGCGGGAGCCATCGGCACCTGGGCCGTCCTGGGTGGCACACAACCCTTCACGGCCGCCGGTGTCGTCCACGCATACGCCAGTCTTGCCGAACTCGTACGCGCGGTGGAGAACGGCGATCCCGCACCGGACACGGTCCTGTTGCCGTTGTCACCCGAAGGCAACGGCGACGAGAGGACCGGTGCCCGCGCCCGCGCGGCGGTGCAGACCCTGCTGGAGACTGTCCGGACCTGGTCGCAGGACGAGCGGTTCGCCTCATCCCGGCTGGTGGTGGTCACCCGCGGGGCCGTGGGGGTGGACGACGACGTGCCGGACCTCGTGCACGCCGGTGTGTGGGGCCTGGTGCGTTCGGCGGTCGCGGAGAACCCGGGCCGTTTCGCTCTCGTGGACATCGACGCCGTGGGACATGAAGCGGGGCCGGTCGCGGCGGCGCTGGACGCCGGCGAGACCCAGCTGGCGCTGCGCGCCGGCCGGCTCCTGACACCGCGCCTGACCCGCACGACACCAACCGGCGCCGAGGAGGGCGTGCCGCGCTGGGACCACGGCACGATCCTGATCACCGGTGCCACCGGCACTCTGGGCGGCCTGCTGGCCCGGCACCTGGTCGAACGGCACGGCGCGCGGCATCTGTTGCTGCTCGGCCGGCGCGGGAACCAGACACCGGGCGCCGCCGAACTCGCCGCGGAGCTCACCGGGGCCGGTGCCGAGGTCACCTTCGCGTCCTGCGACGCCGCTGATCGGGACGCTCTCGGCCGGGTCCTGGCCGACATCCCCGCGGACCGTCCGCTCACCGCCGTGGTGCACGCCGCCGGTGTCGTGGACGACGGGGTTCTCCCGGCCCTCACACCTGAGCGGCTCGACACCGTCCTGCGGCCCAAGACCGACGCGGCCTGGAACCTGCACGACCTCACCCGCGATCTCGGCCTGGAAGCCTTCGTCGTCTACTCCTCCCTCGCCGGCCTCCTGGGCACGGCAGGACAGGCGAACTACGCCGCGGGCAACTCTTTCCTCGACGCGCTCGCCCACCACCGCCGTGCCCAGGGGCTGCCCGCCGTCTCCATCGCCTGGGGACTGTGGCGGGAGGCGAGCACCAGCACCAGTCACCTGGACGAGACCGACCTCAGAAGGATGGCCCGCTCCGGCCTGCCGCCGCTGTCCGCCGAAGACGGCGCCGCGCTGTTCGACGCCGCGCAGTGCGCCGGGGAGGCCGTACTGGCGGCGACCCGGGTGGACACCGTCGCTCTGTCGCGGCCCGGCGCCGAACCCCACGCGCTGCTGCGCGGCCTGGCACCCCGCGTACGGCGGCGCGCCGGCTCCGGCGACGGCGGTTCGGGGTCCGGCGGATCGTCGTGGGCTCAGCGGCTCGCGGAGCTGCCCGCCGCCGACCGGGAACGCGCGCTCCTCGACCTGGTGCGCACGCACGTCACCGAGGTGCTCGGATACTCGGGCGGCTCGGACGTCGACGACGACAGCGCGTTCAAGGCCCTCGGCTTCGACTCGCTCACCGCCGTCGAACTGCGCAACCGCCTCAACGCCGCGACCGGACTGCGCCTGCCTGCCACGCTCGTCTTCGACCATCCCAGCCCGGCGGCCCTCGCCGCGCACCTGTCGGCGGAGATCCGGGGTGCAGGGGACCACCGTGCGGGCGTCCCGGGCGTCCCGGGCGTTGCGGCCGACGCGGACACCAGCACCGAACCCATCGCGATCGTCGGCATGGCGTGCCGGTTCCCCGGCGGGGTGACCTCCCCTGAGGAGCTGTGGCGGCTGGTGGCCGACGGGGCGGACGCCATCACCGGGTTCCCCTCCGACCGCGGCTGGAACCTGGCCGGCCTCTACCACCCCGACCCGGACCGGGTCGGCAGGAGTTACGTGCGCGAGGGCGGGTTCATCGACGACCCCGCCGGATTCGACGCGGACTTCTTCGGCATTCCACCGCGCGAGGCACTGGCGATGGATCCCCAGCAGCGGATCTTCCTGGAGACCTCGTGGGAGGCCGTCGAACACGCCGGCATTGATCCGCAGTCGCTGCGCGGCAGCCGTACCGGCGTGTTCGCCGGAACGATGTACAACGACTACTACACCCGGCTGAACGGCATCCCGGACGGCCTCGAAGGCATCCTCGGCATCGCCAACAGCAACAGTGTCATGTCCGGCCGGCTCTCCTACCTGCTCGGCCTCGTGGGCCCAGCGGTCACAGTGGACACCGCCTGCTCGTCCTCGCTGGTCACGCTGCACCTCGCCTGCCAGGCGCTGCGGCAGGGGGAGTGCGACCTCGCGCTGGCGGGCGGGGCCACCGTGATGGCGTCGCCCAACATCTTCATCGAGTTCAGCCGCCAGGGCGGGCTGGCCCGGGACGGCCGCTCCAAGCCGTTCTCCGCCGACGCGGACGGCACCGGCTGGTCGGAGGGTGTCGGTGTGCTCCTCGTGGAGCGGCTCTCCGACGCCCGGCGTCTCGGGCACGAAGTGCTGGCCGTCGTACGCGGTTCCGCCGTCAATCAGGACGGCGCGTCCAACGGCCTGACCTCGCCGAACGGGCCTTCACAGCAGCGGGTCATCGAGGCCGCTCTCGGTCAGGCGCGTGTCCCGGCGTCCGCCGTCGACGCCGTCGAGGCGCACGGCACCGGTACCCGGCTCGGCGACCCGATCGAAGCCCAGGCGCTCATCGCCGTGTACGGCCGCGAACGCGAGCGGGACAGGCCGCTGTACTTGGGCTCGCTCAAGTCGAACCTGGGGCACTCCCAGGCGGCGGCCGGCGTGGGGGGTGTGATCAAGATGGTGCAGGCGATGCGGCACGAGGTGCTGCCGCGGACCCTGCACGCGGACACCCCGTCGCACGAGGTCGACTGGTCGGCGGGCACGGTGGCGCTGCTGACCGAGGAGCGGCCCTGGCCGCGCGGGCGGCGTCCGCGCCTGGCGGGGGTGTCCTCGTTCGGCATCAGCGGCACCAACGCGCACGTGATCCTGGAGGAAGGCAATCCGCTGCGCGGAACCGGACTCCCGTCCGACGCTAACACCAGGGCCCCATCCAGCCAGGATGAGCCGGGTGCGGACGCCGGGCACCTCCCGTTCGTCCTCTCGGCCAGGACCGCGGACGGCCTGCCTGCGCAGGCGCGGGCACTGCACGCGCACCTGCTGGCCAGTCCCGGACTAGCCCCGTCCGATGTGGCCTGGTCGCTCGCGTCGGCCCGTTCCGCTTTCGACCACCGTGCCGTGGTGGTCGCCGCGGACCGGGAGAAGCTGCTGTCCGGGCTCGAAGCGCTCGGCACCGCGGACGCCATCCGCCCTGCGTCGGTGGTCACCGACACGGTGCGGCGTGGCCGAGTGGTGCTGATGTTCCCGGGACAGGGTTCGCAGTGGCTCGGCATGGGCCGCCGCCTGCTCGCCGAGTCGGATGTGTTCGCCGCCGCGGTGCGGGAGTGCGAGCAGGCGCTGGCACCTCATATCGACTGGTCCCTGTCGGAGGTCCTGCGCGGCACGGACAGCGCGATTCCCGAGACCGTGGACGTGGTTCAGCCCGCCTTGTTCGGCGTCATGGTGTCCCTGGCCAGGATGTGGCAGCACTGGGGCGTTCCGGTGGAGGCCGTGGTGGGCCACTCGCAGGGGGAGATCGCCGCCGCCTGCGTCTCCGGTGCGCTGTCGCTGGCCGACGGGGCACGGGTGGTCACCACTCGGTCTCGGCTGCTGGGCGACCTCTCCGGGACCGGGGGAATGGTGTTCGTGGGCCTGTCCGCGCAGGAGGTGCGGGACCGGCTGGACGACCGGCTGTCGGTCGCCGCGGTGAACGGGCACCGGTCCGTGGTGGTGTCGGGTCCGGACGACGCGCTCGGAGAACTGATCGAGTCCGCGAGGGCGGACGGCGTCCAGGTCCGCCGGGTCGACGTGGACTACGCCTCGCACTCGCCGGCGGTGGAGGCGGTCCGCGAGCGGCTGCTGGCCGAGCTGGAGGGCATCGCCCCGCGGGCCGGCACCGTACCGCTGTACTCGACGGTGACCGGCACCCGGTTGTCGGGATCCGAACTGGACGCGGAGTACTGGTACCGCAACCTGCGGGAGACGGTGCTGCTGCAGAGCGCGGTCGAGGCTCTGACCGCCGACGGGTTCGCGTTCTTCGTCGAGTGCAGCCCGCACCCGGTGCTCGCGGTCGGCGTACGGGAGACGCTGGACTCGCTGGATGGCGGCGGTGTGGTGTGCGGCTCGCTGCGCCGGGACCACGGAGGCATGGACCGCATGTTCCTGTCGCTGGCCGAGGGGTACACACGCGGGCTCCCCGTGGACTGGGCCCGTGTGCTCCCGGCGGGCCGCCGCGCGGACCTGCCCACCTACGCGTTCCGGCACCGCCGCTTCTGGCTCGACGCCTCCGAAGGACGGCCGGTGTCGCACGGATCCGATACGGACGCCTGGTTCTGGGACGCGGTCGAGCGCGGGGACCTGGCAAAGCTGTCCGGTGGGATCGGCCGTGCGGAGGGGCTCGCCGAGGTGGTGCCAGCGCTCGCCGACTGGCGCCGCAGAAGCAGGCGGCGGTCCGATCTGGACTCCTGGCACTACGAGATCGCCTGGCGTGACTGCCCACTCGACGACGGCACTGCGCCCTTGGGCCGATGGCTGCTGCTGACGCCCGGTACGGCCGCGTCCGAGCGACTGCGGGCCCTGCTGGTGGAGCGGGGGCTGGACCTGGTCACTGTGACGATGGGGGCGGACGACGCCGACCGTACGGTGGTGGGCTCCAGGGTCGCGGCAGCGGACGACGATCAGCCGCGGGAGTACGAGGGCGTCCTGTCCCTGCTGGGTCTGGACGAACGGCCGCACCCGTCGTTGCCGGGGCTGCCCACGGGGCTCGCGCTGACCGTCACCGCGGTCCAGGCCCTGGGCGACCTGGGTATTGACGCTCCTTTGTGGGCGGTCACAAGCGGTGCCGTGGGAGCCGGAGAAGTTCCGCGCAGCCCGGAGCAGAGCCAAGTGTGGGGTCTGGGCCGAGTCGTGGGCCTGGAACACCCCAGGCGCTGGGGAGGCCTGGTGGACCTTCCCGCGGACCCCGACACGAGTACCGCCGCGGCACTGCTGCGGGTGCTGGCCGGGGGCCACGGAGAGGATCAGTTGGCGATACGGGCCTCGGGCACCCGGGTACGCCGGCTCGTCCGGCACGAGCCGCCGGTCCTGGCGGCGGACCGCGGGTGGCAGCCCTCGGGGACCGTGCTGATCACCGGCGCCGGCGGATCGCTGGGACCGCATCTCGCCCGGTGGGCGGCCGAGCGCGGAGCGAAGCACCTGGCCCTGCTGAGCCGGCGCGGACCGCAGTCGCCCGGCATGCTGGAACTCGTCGCCGAGCTCGGCGAAGCGGGGTGCACCGCGACCGTTTTCTCCTGTGACGTACGGGACCGGGAACGGCTGGACGGGGTACTGCGCGAACTGGAGGAGGTCGGGCATCCAGTGACCACCGCCCTGCATGCCGCCGCCCACCTGGACATCGCGCCCCTGGAGTCGGCCCCCTTGTCGCACTTCTCCGAGGTGGTGGACGCGAAGGTGGCGGGCGCGGTGAACCTGGCCGAGCTGCTCGACCCCGCACACCTGCGCGAGCTCGTCCTGTACTCGTCCATCGCCGGGGTCTGGGGCAGCGGCGACCACGGCGCCTACGGTGCGGCCAACGCACATCTCGACGCGTACGCCGAACGCTGCCGCGCGCAGGGGCTCCCGGTGACGTCGCTGGCCTGGAGCATCTGGGACGAGGAGGTGACCAAGGACCGCGCGGACGTCGAACGCGTCGTCCGCCAGGGCCTGCCGTTCCTCGACCCGTCCACCGCCTTCGAGGGCCTGTACCGGACCCTGTCCTCCGAGCGGGCGTTCGAGGTGATCGCCGACGTGGACTGGGCTCGGTTCGTCCCGGTGTTCACCTCGGTACGCAGCAGCCCCCTGATCGAGGACTTCGTCGAGGCGGTCTCCGAACGGCAGGACGCCGACGCCCCCGCCGGGGGCACCGATGCCGGTTTCCGGGAGCGGCTGGCTGCGATGACACCCACGGACCGCGAGCGCGCTCTGTTGGAACTGGTCCGGACGAACGGCGCGGTGGTGCTGGGACGCGGCGCGGACGACCAGCTGCCGTCGGACCAGGAGTTCCAGCAGGCTGGTTTCGACTCGCTGCTCTCGGTCGATCTACGCAACCGGCTCGGCCGGGCCACGGGCCTCACCCTGCCGCCGACGCTGCTTTTCGACCACACAACCCCGGCCCGCCTCGCGAAACACCTGCTCACCGAACTCTTCGACGAGGAAGCCCCCACGGCCGAGACGGTCATCGGCCGGCTCGACCGGATCGAGGCGGACTTCCAGGCCCTGGTGGCCGACGACTCGGTCCGGCTGCGGCTGGCGGCCCGTGTCGAGTCCCTCCTCGGGGCCGTACGCGGCACCGGCAGCACGGCGGACCAGACGCCGAGCCTGGAATCCGTCGGCAGCACCGACGAGTTGCTGGAGTTGCTCGACAACCGGTTCGGCGAGTCGTGAACGGCACCTGCCACCAGGCCGTGTCTCCCACAGGACCAGGGCGGAACGAGAAGTGACGGACATGAAACAGACCACCGAAGAACGGCTCGCGCGGCACCTGCGCACCATGGACAACGAGCTGCGCACCGCACGGAACCGCAACCGCGAGTTGGAGGACCGGCAGCGCGAGCCCGTCGCCGTCGTGGGCATCGGCTGCCGCTACCCCGGCGGCGCGGACAGCGCGGACGGCCTGTGGCGACTCGTCCGGGACGGTCAGGAAGCGACTGGCGGCCTGCCCGTCAACCGCGGCTGGGATCTCGCAGGCCTGTACAGCCCGGACCCGGACGCCCCGGGGCGCAGTTACAGCACGGCGGGCGGTTTCCTGCACGACGCGGACCGCTTCGACGCGGAGTTCTTCGGCATTTCGCCGCGCGAGGCGGCGACCATGGACCCGCAGCAGCGACTGCTGCTGGAGACCTCCTGGGAGGCCGTGGAGAACGCGGGAATCGACCCGCGTTCCCTCCGCGACAGCCAGACGGGGGTGTTCGCGGGGTCGAACTCCCAGGACTATGCCGACGTGCTCGCCGACGCCCCCGAGGCCGCCGAGGGGTATGTCGTCACCGGCACCACCGGCGGCATGGTGTCTGGGCGGATCTCCTACACCCTGGGACTGTGCGGGCCGTCTTTGACGGTCGACACCGCCTGCTCGTCCTCCCTGGTGACCCTGCATCTCGCCGTGCAGGCGCTGCGCAACCGGGAGTGCGTCGCCGCGCTCGCGGGCGGTGTCGCCGTTCTCACCACCACCCGCGGGCTGAGCGAGTTCAGCCGACAGCGCGCGCTGTCGGCGGACGGCCGCTGCAAGGCGTTCGGGGCGGGCGCCGACGGATTCGGCTTCGGGGAGGGCGCGGGGATGCTGTTCCTGGAGCGGCTCTCCGACGCGCGTCGGCACGGTCACCCGGTGCTCGCCGTGATCCGCGGCTCCGCAGTCAACCAGGACGGCGCGTCCAACGGCATCACCGCCCCCAACGGTTCCTCCCAGGAGCGTGTCATCCGGGACGCGCTGGGCGCGTCCGGGGTTCCTGCGGGCGAAGTCCATCTCGTCGAGGCACACGGCACCGGAACCAAGCTGGGTGACCCTATCGAGGCCCGGGCCCTGATGGCGGTGTACGGATCGGTACGGGACGCCGGTTCGCCGCTGTGGATCGGCTCGGTCAAGTCCAACATCGGACACACGCAGGCCGCGGCCGGTGTCGCCGGGGTCATCAAGGCCGTGATGGCGCTGCGGCACCGGACGCTGCCGCCCACCCTGCACGCCGAGGTGCCGTCCCCGGAGATCGACTGGTCCACGGGCGCCGTCCTGCCCCTCACCGAAGCCCTGGACTGGCCTGCCGGGGCGTACCCGCGCCGCGTCGGGGTCTCCGCCTTCGGTATCAGCGGCACCAACGCTCACCTGATCGTGGAGGAGGCGCCCGCGGACGCGGCGCAGACAGCGGGCGGAACCGTTCCGCCCGCGGCCTCGGAAGCGGATCCGAGCCCTCTTCCCTGGCTGCTGTCGGCCCGGTCGGCCGACGCGCTGCGGGCGCAGGCGGGCAGCCTGCTCGACTGGACCGCCGGCCGGCCCGACGCCGGTTGCGGTGCCGTCGCCCGGGCACTCGCGCACGGCCGCAGCCGGTTCGAACACCGCGCGGTCGTGCTGGCCGACGATGCCGCCGGATCACGCACGGCACTCGCCGCTCTCGCCGCGGGCAAGGAGAGCCCCGACCTGGTCCGCGGCGAGACCTCGGCACCGGGGCGGCTGGCGTTCCTCTTCTCCGGGCAGGGCAGCCAGCGCCCGGGAATGGGCCGGGAGCTGTACGACGCCTTTCCCGCCTTCCGCGCGGCCTTCGACTCGGTCTGCGCGGAATTCGACGAGCGTCTGCCCCGACCTCTGCGCCCGGTCGTCTTCGCCGAGGCGGGAACGCCCGAAGCGGCGCCGCTGGACCGCACCGAGTTCGCACAGCCCGCGATCTTCGCCGTCGAGGTGGCCCTGTTCTCGTTGCTCGGCTCCTGGGGCGTGCGGCCCGAGCGGCTGCTCGGACACTCCATCGGCGAACTCGTCGCCGCCCATGTCTCGGGCGTGCTGTCCCTGCCCGACGCCTGTGCCGTGGTCGTCGCCCGGGGCCGCCTCATGCAGGCTCTCCCCGCCGGGGGTGCGATGGCCGCGGTGCAGGCCACCGAGGAGGAGGTCCTGCCGCTGCTGGAGGGCCGTGCGGACCGGGTCGGCGTCGCGGCGGTCAACGGACCGCGGGCGGTCGTGGTCTCCGGTGACGAGGAGGCCGTGGCCGACATCACCGCTCACTGGCGGGACCAGGGCAGACGCGTCAAGCGGCTCAACGTCAGCCACGCGTTCCACTCCCCCCGGATGGACGCCATGCTCGACGACTTCCTCGCCGTCACCTCGTCGGTTTCCTACCGCGAACCATCCATTCCGATCGTCTCCGACGTGACCGGCAAACCGGCCGACGCGGACGAACTGGCCGACCCTCGCTACTGGGTGGAGCACGTGCGCCGCACCGTCCGCTTCCAGGAGGGAGTCGAAGCACTGCGGGCGGATGGGGTCACCGCGTTCATCGAGCTGGGCGCCGACGGCTCGCTCACCGGCATGGCGGAGGACTGCCTGGACGACCGGGCCTCGCTGTGTCTCGCGAGCCTGCGTCGCGGCATGCCCGAGACCCGGTCGGTGCTGACCGCCGTGGCCCGGCTCCACTGCCACGGCACCGACGTGGACTGGGCGGCGCTGCTTCCCGGCCGCGGGCCGCACCTCGACCTGCCGACCTATCCCTTCCAGCGGGAACGGCACTGGGTGGACGCGGAACACCGTCCGGGCTCGGTGGAGGACCGTCATTTCTGGTCCCTCGTCTCCGGCGCGGACCCGTCCACCGTGGCCGGCGAACTCGGTGTCGCGCCGGACGCCGACCTCTCCGTAGTCCTGCCCGCGCTCACGCGCTGGCGTGAGCGCGCCGCGCGGCAGGGCGACACGAACGGGTGGCGGTACTCGATCGCCTGGCGCACCCTGCCGCACGCTGACAGCCGGACGCTGACGGGCACCTGGCTCGTGATCGGTGACGACGAGCGGATCGGGGCGATCCTCACCGGACTGGGAGCCGAGGTGGAGCACGTACCAGTCGCGGAAACGACCGACCGGGCGGAGCTCGCCCGGCTGCTGGCCGGGGTGCCGGAACCGGCGGGCGTCGTCTCGACCCTGGCCCTGAGTCCCGCGAACCCTCACAACGATGTGACACGGGGCGTGCAGGCGACCCTCGCACTACTGCAGGCGCTGGGAGACGCGGGCGTCCGGGCTCCGCTGTGGTGCCTGACCCGTGGCGCGGTCGCCGTCGGGGACGAGTCCGCCGACATGGCCTCCGCCGGGGTCTGGGGGCTGGGCCGGGTCGCGGCCCTGGAACATCCCGACAGGTGGGGTGGCCTGGTCGATCTGCCGCCCGCCGCGCCGGACAGCTTGGAGCGGCTGATCGCGACAGCACTCACCGCGGGCGAGGACCAGGTGGCGATCCGGGGTGAGACGGTCCTGGCCCGGCGCCTGGTCTCCTCGCCCGCCCGGCCCGGCACCACGCTGGAACTGCCCGGAACGGTCCTGGTCACAGGTGGGACGGGGGCCCTTGGCGCCCGGATCGCCGTCTCGCTCGCCACACGGGGGACACCGCGTCTGCTGCTGCTCAGCCGTCGGGGCCCCGACTCGCCCGGCGCGGCGCTGCTGCGCGAGGAGCTGGAGAAACTGGGCACCGCCGTAACGATCAGGACGTGCGACGTGTCGGACCGGGCGGACCTCGCCCGCGCGCTGGCCGGGGTGCCGGACGAGCATCCGCTGAGCGCCGTGGTCCACACGTCGGGCGTTCTCGACGACGGCCTGCTGGACACCCGGACGCCGGAAAGCACCGGCGAGGTACTGGCGGCGAAGTCCGTGGCGGCGCGACACCTGCACGAGTTGACCGTCCATGAGGACCTGCGCGCGTTCGTCCTTTTCTCTTCCTTGTCCGGTGTCCTCGGCAACGCGGGACAGGGCAGCTACGCCGCGGCCAACGCCCAGTTGGACGCCCTGGCCGAGCACCGCCACGCCCTGGGGCTGCCAGCGACCTCGGTGGCGTGGGGTCCATGGGCCGACGACGGCATGGCCAACGGCCTCGCCGCCGACCGGCTGCACGAGAGCGGGCTGCGGCCCATGGCACCCGACCAGGCTGTCGCGGCCCTGTGGCAGGCGATCGGCGAAGGGACGCCGGCCGTGGCGGTCGCCGATGTGGACTGGGACGCCTTCGCGGGCCGGACCGCGGCCTTCCGTCCGAGTCGGCAGCTCGCCGAGCTGGTCACGACTCCGGCGGCGGCGCCGTCCGGGGAGGCGGCGTCGGCCCTCGACCTGGTCCGGTTGTCGCCGGCCGAGCGACACGACCGGCTGTCCGACCTGGTGCACCGGCAGGCGGGCCTCACTCTCCGGCACGGCGCCCAGTGGCGACTGGAGGCCGGTCGGCCGCTGCAGAGCCTCGGTTTCGACTCCCTCACAGCCGTCGAACTGCGCAACCGTCTTGAGGCTGCCACCGGCCTGAAACTGCCCAGCACCCTGGTCTTCGACCACCCCACCCTCGACGCGCTCGTCGCGTTCCTGGAGGCCGAGATGTTCGGCGGGGGCGCGCGGGCAACGCAAGCGGCACTCGCCGAGATCGACCGGCTGGAAAGCACACTCGGTGCCGTGGCACTCGACGACGCCTCGTGCGCGGCGGTCGAAGGGCGGCTTCGAGGTCTGCTCAGGAGCTGGTCCGCGGAGCGTGACCCGGGGGGAGCCGCCGCGCTGACCGAGGCGTCGGCAAGTGAGGTCATCGACTTCATCACCGGGGAACTGGGCATCAGGCCGGCGGACAACCTCGCCGTTGAGGGGCCGTGAGGCCCGCGGGGGCCGGGGACCGGTGACCTTGTGAGTTCCCTGAGTCAACCTCGCTGCCGCCAGGGTCGCCTTGGGAGTCTGTTTGATCTTGTTGTTGGCTTGGTGGGTGTCGGGGTCGTAGCAGGTTCCGTCGCACCGGCAGGCCCACATCACGCGCAGCCAGGCGCAGGCGAGTATGCGGGCGGCATGGGGATGTCGTCTCTTCGCGGCGCGGGCGTCGTCGTAGATCTTCGCGGCCCGGTCGCCGGCATGCCGGCTGTTGTCGGCGTAGGTGACAATGGCCGGGCGGGCTCGCCGGTTGGTCGCGTAGAACGTCACCGCACGGGACGTGCCGGACGCCCGGGTGACCGGGACGATGCCGGTCTCGGTGGTGGCGAACAGCAGCGCGCAGGGGTGGGTGTCCACCGCGTCGGCGATGGCCTTGTCCAGGGCCCGGATCGTCGTGCGGATGGCCCCCACGAGCTGGACCTGGACGCGCACGAGTTGTTCGACGACGGTCTCGCTGAGGCGGGAGGCCGGCTTCGGCGCGGAGCGCAGGCGCTCAATCAGGACGCTGCCGGGCCGTTTGCCGGTGTAGCTGCGGCACATCCGCCGCCGGTCTCCAGCCGTTCGGCGGTGAGCCTGGCGGCGGAGGCCGGGGTGGGGTAGCGCTCCAGGAACGCCAGAGCGATGTCGCTGTCGAGACCGGCGAAGACGGCCTTGCCGCCGGCCAGTGCATGTCGAGCAGCGCGGCGAGCCGGTTGCCAGCGGCGATACGGGCCTCGACGTGGTCGGCGCGCTGCCGGGTGAGGGCCTGAAGGTCCATGGTGGCGCGCTCGGTGGGCTCCAGGCTGGGCAGGAAGTGACCGGTAGTCGGCGAGTTTGAGGCTGTCCCCGGCGTCGGTCTTGGCTTTGGAGGCGCCCCAGCGCGGGCGCATCGCGTGGAAGGCGTTCGGATGCACCGCCACCACCGGGTGCCCGGCGGTCGGCAGCCGGTCGACGACCAGGCCGCGGGTGGTCTCGATGGCCACCGGCAGATCCGCCGGATCACGGTACGTCGCCAGCTTGGCCAGCGTCCTGGCGATGCCCTCCTCGGTGTGCGCGAACTCCCGATGGGGCACCCGCGTGGCGGAGTTGTCCATGACCGTCACGTCGTGGGTCTCGGTCGCCCAGTCCCTCCGATGAACACGAAAGAAGTACTCCTGTGTCGTGCGCGGGGCACCTGCCCGGTGGTCAGGACGTCTGCCGGGAGCTCATTGATCGGCCCTCTGCGGGGCGTGCCCTGAAGCCGATCAGACGGCCTCGGCCCGGCGGGGCCGGCACAACTCACAGGGAGAAGAGGGCCGCAGAAGGGATGGTCCTCTCATGACCGCCACTGAAGACAGGGGCCGGGCGTCCAGCGCCCCGCCCCTGTCTTCGGCACGTCCCAGGGCAGCTCAAACGTGCGTCACAGGGACCAGCGCTCGCCGCCCAGCGCCATCGAGGCGACCCGGAACGACGGACCCCCGCCGGCCGTCACGGAGATGGTGGAGAAGTACATGCGGTCCGTCCTGTTCGCCACCCAGGACGCGGAGAGTTCCGCCATCACGGTGTCCACGGCGTCCTCCGCTACGATCGCCCGGTTGCCCAGGGTGGACCGCAGGAACGCCGACTCGGCCGAGAGAGGCTCGTAGTCGCACGGGATGACGGTGAGGGACCACTCCCGGTCCACGCTCAGCTTCCGCAACCACTCGGCGTCCAGGCCCGAGGCGTTGCCGGGAATCATGGAATTCGCCACCAGCCTGCCCCCCGCCGCCAGGGGGGCGCGCCGCAGCACGCTCTCCAGGAGCCGGGATCCGTCGGAGCCACCGTCGCCCGTCCACGGCAGGTCGAGGACGCCGAACGTGGGCATCATCGGCACATTGACGCCGATCGTGTCGAAATCCCCGTCGAAAGCGAGCTCACGCGCATCGCCCCAACGCGACTGCACCCTGGTGCCGCACTGGTTGACAGCCAGGTTGACCTCGAAGAGCGGAGCCAGCTTCTCGTCGATCTCGACGGCCTGCACGCTCGTTGCCGTGGCGGCCATCAGAACGGCCTGGCAGCCGGTGGACGATCCGATGTCGAGGCACCTGCCCCGGGCGCCGACAAGGTGCTGCCCGATCCCGATCGAATCACGACCGTACCAGCCGTATCCGGTGTTGTTGGCGGTGCTGACGAAGAGCAGGCGGCCGAAATGCTCGATGAGGCGGACCCGTGAGAGTTCGACGGTCTCCCCGGATTCCGACGCAGCCCCCATGCCGACGAGCCGGTCGAGCAGCGGCTCGGTCAGAAGACGTACGGCTTCACCGCGCGGCACGGCCTGGGAGAGACAGAGGAAGTCGACGGCGTCCCGCAGGTACGGGGTGAGCGACGGCCGGTCCCGGACGAGCGCCAACTTGCGCGTTCCACTCGTCCGGTAGGCGCGCAGCAGGGCGGCCAGGCCTGTTTCCTCGACCCGCTCCGTGAACTCCCTTGCCGCCGCGTTCAACACGGAGTCGGAGTCGGTGGTGCTGCTGTGAACTGATGACACGGTTCTCGTGACCTCTCTCTGGCTGTTCGGCCGGCCCCCGCACCCGCGCCACCGCCCGTCATGCCGTACGACGAGCTGTGGCGCGGAGTCCCGTTCGCACGGGGTGGTGGCGGTCCGCAACGCGTCGCACACCGGTGATGTCAGTTCGGCCCGTGGGCCAGTTGGGCCACTGCCTTCCTGTCGAGCTTTCCGCTGCTCGTGCGCGGCAGTCGTTCCAGACGGTGGTAGACGACGGGCACCATGTACTCCGGCAGCCACCGGGCCGCGTGCTCGCGCAGGGCGGCCTCCGTCAGACCGGCGACCCCGGACACCGCGGCGTGCAGCCGCGGCCGACTCGGGTCCGCGCTCTCCAGCACCGCCACACACTCGGTGACGCCGGACGACTGAAGCAGGACGTTCTCGATCTCACCCAGGTCGATGCGGATGCCGCGGATCTTGATCTGGTTGTCGGTGCGGCCCAGGTACTCCAGGTCCCCGGAGGGCAGCCAGCGCCCGATGTCACCGGTGTCGTACATCCGGCCGTCCGGACGGCCGTACTCGGGTACGAAACGGCCCGCCGTCAGCTCGGGATCGCCCAGGTAACCGCGCGCGACACCCGCGCCCGCCAGGAACAGCGTGCCGTAGACACCGACCGGCATGGGCCTGCCGTGGCGGAGCACGTACACCCGGGTGTTGTCGATGGGCCGACCGATGGGGACGACGCCCGTGAACGCCGTCGCGGGACAGTCGTAGCCCGTGACGTCCACCGTCGCCTCCGTGGGACCGTAGAGGTTCACCAGCCTGGTGCCCTGGGCGGCGAAGAGCTCACCGAACGTGGTCACCTGACCGGCCAGCAGGCTCTCCCCACTGGAGAAGCACCAGCGCAGCGAGGCGAGCGCCGAGAGGTCACCGCCGCCGTCCTTGAGATATTCCAGGAATATCCCCAGCATCGACGGGACGAAATGCAGCACGCTCACCCGCTGCTTTCGCACGGTCTTGGAGATGGCCAGCGGGAAACGCTCCATCCCGGGGGCGAGCAGATGCATGCGCGCGCCGGCGAAGAACCACCAGAACAGCTCCCAGACCGACACGTCGAAGATCACCGGGGTTTTCTGCAGCAGCGTGTCCGACTCGGTCAACGGGTAACGCCGCTGCATCCAGTTGAGCCGGTTGACGACCGACTCGTGCTCCACTTCGACGCCCTTGGGCCGGCCCGTGGAACCGGAGGTGTAGATGACGTAGGCCAGGTCGCGGGGGCCACTGTGGGACTGGAAACCGGGATCCGGGCCGGCGTACAGTTCCGGGTCGTCCAGCGGCACCGACGGCACCGGGATGCTTTCGGGTGCCGCCAGGCCGGGTTGCATCAGTACCAGCGGGGCGCCGCTCTGTGCCACCAGGCCGACGAGCCGCTCCGGCGGCGCGTCGGGGGCGAGCGGCAGGTAGGCGCCACCGGCCTTGAGGATGCCGATGACTGCCACCGGCAGGTCGAGGCAGCGCTCCATCAACACCGCCACGACCGTGCCAGCGGTGACACCGCGCCCGACGAGGTACCGGGCCAACCGGTCGGTGCGCTCGTCGAGTTCGCGATAGGTGAGCGACTCGTGGTCGGCGCTCACCGCCACGGCGTCCGGGGTGCGCAGCGCCTGCACATGGAAGACGCCGTGCAGTGTGCGCTCCGGCGGCAGCGGATGGGCTGTCTCATTGAAGTCCAGCAGTACTCGGCGCCGTTCAAGGCCGTGTAGCAGTTCATAGGTAGCCACGGGACGTTCGGGGTCGGCGAGCATACGCGGCAGCAGGGTCAGGTACACCGACACCAGCGTCTCCGCGTCCAGCACGGCGCCCGGAGCGCCGTTGTGCGTGCAGGACACCCGCCCGCCGTCCACCGCCAGGGTGAGCCGGAAGGCCCCCTCCACGGTGGTGTCCCCGCCGGGCTCCAGGGGCTCCGGCGGGTCCGGGCGCGTGCCTAACAGGATTGCATGCTGGGCTTCCTCGCCGGTGTCCGGCGCGTCGTTCACACCGGTGGCCACGGCCTCGCCGCTGTCGTCCGGGTCCACCGTGAACGCGGCCGTACGGGCCGGGCCCGTTCCGTGGACCACCCGGACGACCGGGCTGTCGTCGTGCGTCATGTAGGACAGCGCCAGCACGGCGGCGGCGAGCTGGAAGGACTCGGCCTCTCGGGAGGGCAGGTCGCCCAGCGCTTTGGTCGCCACCGTGTCCAGGAGGCCCTCGGCGGAGGTGTGCGTGGTGGTCATGAGGCCGCCTCCACCGCGTTGACCAGTGTCGGAGCCAGCGAGCGCTCGAGAATCTGCTCGGTGCCCTCGATGATCGTGAGTACCTTGGCGTCCCGGTAGGCCCGTGCGGTCACCGACTGCTCGGAGACACCCGAGGAGCCGAGGAGCTGCACCGCGGAGGCGGTGTGCTTCTGAGCCACCCGGCACACGAAGTACTTGGCCAGCAGGATCCGCTCGGTGGCTGCCGGGTCCTTGGCGCCCATCGCCCGTGAGGCGGAGACGCACAGGTGGCGGGCGGCTTCCAGATCGGCGCCCATCCTGGTGACGAGCGTCTGGATCTGGCCGTGGTCGATCAGTGTCCGGTCGAAGGCCCTGCGGGTGCGGACGAACCGCGCGCACTCCGCGAAGCATGCTTCGAGCATGCCGAGCGCCATCCAGGCGACCGCGTGCCGCCCGTGCTCCAAGGCGGTCGGAATCAGCACCGGCAGTGCGAAGCCGGGCTTTCCGACCACCGCCTCCAGTGCGATCTCGCAGTCGGAGAAGGTGATGCGGGCCAGTCCCGCCGCGCGCAGCCCGAGTAAGTCGCCCATGGGCTCGATACGGACGCCGGGGTTGTCGCTCCGCACCAGACACGCTTCGGACCGACCCTCACGCTGCACGAACACCAGCAGGTCGTCGGCGCGGCGGCCGAAGGTGATGAAGACCTTCGTTCCGTTGACCAGCAGCCGGTCGTCCTTCTCCACCAGGCTGGTGGATATCGCGGCCAGGTCGCTTCCGGCATGCGGTTCGGTCATGCAGATCGCGGCGACACGGCTGCCTTCGCCGAGGGCTGGCATGACGTGTTCGCGCTGCCAGGCGGTGCCCCAGCGGGCCAGGGTCTGCGCCATCATGCCGTGCACGTTCACCAGCGAGGCCAGCGAGACGCTCACCCGGCCCAGCGCCTCATACATGAGCCCCGCCTCGATGGGCGACCAGCCACGGCCGCCGACGGCCGACGGTAGCGCGGCGCCGAGGAGTCCCTCCTCGCTGCACCACCGGACCACCTCCTCGGGCAGGATCTCACCGCGCTCCCATGTGTGGGCGCTTTGCGCCCAGCGGCCCGTGACCAGCCGCAGCATCCGGTCGTGATGCTCGCGCTCCTCCGGGTCAAGCAGGTGTTCCATGACGATCAGCCTGTTCTTCCTGTCCCGGTGGTGATCAGACCGACTGCGCTTCGAGCTGCTTGCGCTGCACGAAGTCGGTGATCTTGGCGATACTGGCGAAGTTGGCCAGGTTGAGGTCGTCCACGTCGACCTCGATCTCGAAGGTCCGCTCGACGAAGCTCATCAGCTGAATCGCGAACAGCGAGTTGACCCGGCCGGACTGGAACAGGTCCTCGTCGCGCCCGGGGGCGGGCGAGGTGTCCCGCGTGGCCAGGAACTCCCTTACGACGTCATCGATCTCGTTGGTGGTGCGGGCGGTCATGGTCATTCTCCTGTCGTGGTCGCCACGGCCGTCGCGCCGTGGTAGCGGTGGAAACCCTGGCCGGACTTGCGTCCGAGCCGCCCGGAGGCGACCATCTCGCGCAGCAGCGCGCAGCCCTCGTAGCGGTCGTCGTCGTAGCTGTCGCGGAGGTTTTCCAGGGTGAGCAGTACAGTGTCGAGGCCGATCAGGTCCGCGGTCTCCAGCGGCCCCATCGTGTGGCCGAAGCACTTCTTGAAGATGCCGTCGACCGTCGCGGGGTCGACGCCCTGGTCCTGTACGACCCTGATCGCCTCATTGAAGAACAGATGCGAGATCCGGTTGCTGACGAAGCCCGGGAAGTCCCCGACCACGACGGCCTGCTTGTCCAGCTGGGCGAGCAGTTCGCGTACCTGGTCGAGGCACTTCTGCGAGGTGTCGTCGCCCCGCATGACCTCCACCGCGTCCTTCAGGTAGGAGGGGTTCATGAAATGGATGCCGACAACCATGTCGGGACGGCGAGTCCTGGCCGCCAGCCGGCCGATCGGGATGCTCGACGTGTTGACGCCGATACCAACCCCGTAGGGCAGCACCTTGTCCAGATCGTGGTAGACGTCCCGCTTGGTCTCCCACTTCTCGCTGACGTTCTCCACCACGAACTCGCACTTGGCGAGCGCGGCCAGGTCGGTGGTGGTGACGAGCCGTTCCTGCGCCTCGGCGGCGTCCAGGCGGGGCAGGCCGGGGCGTACGGCGGGCAGGAACCGGTTCACGTCACGCAGCAATTCCCGAGCCGCGGCCAGCGAGGACTCTTCCTGGTCGACGGCGACGACACGGAATCCGTGGACGACGAAGTCGACGCAGACGGTGCTGCCGATGTTGCCGACGCCTAGCACGCCGACGGTGCGTAGGGCTTGGGTCATGGGTCCTCTTCCGGTGTGTGTCAGTTGGGCGTGTCAGTGGTCAGCGCTGTTCTTCCAGCCATGTGTGCACCTCGGCGGCGACGGCCTCGGCGTGTTCGGCGACGATGGTGCAGTGGTCGCCGGGGACGACCGTCTCGCGATGCGGGAGCGGCCAGTGCGCGCGCCAGTCTTCGGTCATCGGCGGTGCTGCCGGGTCGCCGGGGATGCAGTCCTCCGGGCGGACGAACAGCGTGGGGGTGGCCGCGGGCTCGGGCACCCATCCGCGGAAAAGCCTGCGGTACGCGCCGAGGGCCGTCAGCGTCGTGAAGTTCATCGTGGTGAACCTGGAGCGCCGCTCGTTGACCTCGTACGTCATCGCCTGACGCATGCTCAGCGACATGCTGTCGGGCAGATAGGTGTCGAGGAGTACCAGGCCCTGGGCGGGCTCTTCCCGCTCCTCCAGCCGCGCCGCGACCGAGTGTGCCAGCCAGCCGCTGGACGAGTATCCGAGCAGCGCGAACGGCCTGCCGCCGCCGCAGCGCATCGTCTCGCGGGCCAGCGCCTCGACCAGCGCTTCACGCGTCGCGGCGATCGGTTCGTCGGGCAGGAACCCGGGCACGAAGACCATCGACAGGTCGCGCCGGCCTCGGAAGAACATGGAAAGCCGGGCGAACTGCAGAGACTGCTCGACCGGGGCGAACGGCGGGAAGCAGATGACTGCCGGCCCATCGCCACCGGTGGCCAGCCGGACGAAGCCGGGTCCGCCCTCGACCTGCGAGGGGTCCGTGAACCTGCTGCGCAGCCCGGCCGCACCGGTCAGGAGCGCCTCGACCTCGGTCATCCGGCCGCGGATCGCGACCTGACGGTAGATGGCCGCGAACGACTCCCCAGACTCCACGACCGGACCAGCCGTATGCGGGCCCGCTGGTGCTCCGTCGGCAAGCGTGGTGTGGAGGAACTCTCCTATGGCGACCACCGTCGGATGCTCGAAGACCAGCATCGCCGGGAGGGCTAGGCCGGTGGCGACATTGAGCCTATTGCGGACCTCCACGGCGGACATGGAGTCGAAGCCCATCTCCACGAAGGGCCGCTCGGCGTCGACGGACGCGGCATCCGCGTGGCCCAGTACATCGGCCACCGTGGCGCTCACCAGGTCCCTCAGCGCGATCCGCCGCTCCTGTGGCGCCAGACCCGCGAGCGTGCGGCGGATGTCGCCCTGGCTCGCCGGAGCCGCGGCGGGGCGTTCGCCGAGCAGGTCGCGGGCCTGGGGCAGTTCCTCGACCAGTGGCCGCCGACGGGCGGCAGTGTACCCGACGAGGAATGTCTCCCAGTCGACGTCGGCGACGGTGACCCTGGTCTCGTCGTCGTCCAGGGCACGCCCGAGCGCCGCCACGCAGTCCTCCGGCGGCATGGGCACCAGGCCTCGGCGGAGCAGGTGCCGCTCGCCGTCCGGTCCCACCATCCCCGACTCCGCCCAGACACCCCACGCCACCGCGGTGGCGGGCAGTCCGCGGGCACGGCGCCGTTCGGCCAGCGCGTCCAGGTATGCGTTGCCCGCGGCGTAGGCCGCGTAGCGCCCGCTGCCCCAGACGCCAGATACCGAGGAGAACAGCACGAAGGCGTCCAGTTCGTCGTCGGCGAAGAGTTCGTCGAGGACCCGCGCTCCGTCGGTCTTGCTGGACGAGACCGCCCGGAACTCGTCGAGACCCATGTCGGCGATGGCGGTGTTCTGGCCCACGCCCGCCGCGTGAAAGACGGCGCGTACCGGTCCCTCGTCGGCGGCGACCTCTGCGACCAGGGCGGCCATGCTCTCCCGGTCCGTGACGTCGGCGGCGGCCAGCCGCACGCGCGCTCCCCGTCCTTGAAGTTCCTTCCGCAGGTCGCCGGCCCCCGGCGTTTCAGCGCCGCGCCGCGAGACCAGAACGAGAGAGCAGGGGCCCTGGGCCGTCAGCCAACGGGCGACGTGCGCACCGATCGAGCCGATTCCGCCCGTGACGAGGACCGTGCCGCCGGGACGCCAGGTACTGCGCGGCTCCGCGGCGGTGGGCGCGGGCACGAGCCTGCGCCGCAGCACGCCGCCGACGCGGATGGCGAGTTGGTCCTCCTCACCGTCGCCGGCGAGGACACCTGCGAGCCAGCCGGTGGAGCGGTCGTCGAGACGTCCCGGAAGATCGATCAGTCCGCCCCAGCGCCCCGGATGTTCGAGACCGGCGACCAGACCGACGCCCCAGCAGGCGGCGGAGAGCGGGTCGGGTGCCTCGCCCTCGGTCGTGGCCACAGCGCCCCTGGTCAGACACCACAGCCGCGCCCCCGCCCCGATATCACCGAGGGCCTGGACCAGGACGAGAAGGTTTTCCGGCCGGCCGGGCAGGCAGATCACGCCGGACAGCAGCGGCACACCTTTGACCGCCATGGCCAGCGCCTCGGCGGTCGCCCGCCGGTCCGCTTCCCGTCCCAGCTCGACCGTCACGACGTCCGCCAGCACCCGGGTCAGGGAGCGGAGCACGTCCGGGTCGCCCCCGCCGTGCGGCAGCACGACCAGCCAGGAGCCCGGTGCCTGGGAGGCGGGGGCCCATTCCACCGGGTTCCAGACGACCCGGTACCGCCAGGAATCCATGGTCCGCCGGCGCGTGTTGTCCCGGTGCCACCGCGCGAGTGCCGGCACCGCAGGCTCCAGTTCGGCCGGGACGCCGAGCGTCTCGGCGAGCGTGGAGAAGTCCTCCTTCTCGACGGCGGCCCAGAAGGCCTGGTCGCCGCTCGCGTCCCGGCCGTGCCCAGCGGTCCGGGCCGGAGTGAGCCAGAACCTCTGGTGCTGGAAGGCATAGGCGGGAAGCCGGACGGCCCGTGCCTCCGGAAGGACGGCCGTCCAGTCGACGGCGGCGCCGTGGGTGTGGGCGTGGCCGAGCGCCTGGAGGACGGTCTGGGTTTCGGGCCGTCCCTTGCGGCAGGTGGGCGCGGTGGGGTGCGTGTCGGTGGTGAGAGGGGTGAGGGCGGCGTCGGGGCCGATCTCGACGAGGACGTGGGTGCGCGGAATCGCGTCGACGGCCTTGGCGAAGTGCACGGCGTTGCGGACGTGGTCGATCCAGTAGTCGGGGGTGTCGATGGGATGGGAGGTGTCGGCCGCGGGGTGCACGAGGAGGGTGGGCGGGCGGAAGGTGATCTGGTTCAGGACGGCGCGGAACTCCTCCAGTACGGGGTCCATGAGGGGGGAGTGGAAGGCGTGGCTGACATTGAGGCGGGCCACGCGGGTGCCGCGCTGACGCCAGTGGTCGGCGAGCCGGCCGATGTGTTCCTCGCCACCGGAGACGACGACGGAGTCCGGTCCGTTGACGGCGGCGACCACGACCTCGGGGGTACCGGCCAGGACCGTGGTGACCTCTGTATCCGAGGCGTTGACGGCGAGCATGGCGCCACCGGGGGGAAGTTGCTGCATGAGACGACCGCGGGTGACCACCAGGCGCGCGGCGTCCTCGAGGGTGAGAACACCGGCGGTGACGGCGGCGGCGATCTCACCGACGGAGTGACCGGTGACGGCGCCGAACCGCACGCCCCAGGACTGCCAGAGGCGGGCGAGCGCCAGTTCGAAGGCGAACAGGGCAGGTTGAGCGTACTCGGTGCGGGCGAGTGTCTGTTCGGCGTCGTCCGCGTCGGACCACATCACCTCGCGCAGACCTCGCCCGAGAAACGGATCGACAACCGAGCAGATCTCGTCGAGTGCCCAATTAAAGGCAGGGAAGGCCCGGCTGAGTTCGCGTCCCATGCCGACGCGTTGGGCCCCCTGGCCGGTGAACACGGCGGTCAGCGGCGCGTCGCCGGCGGCGGGCGTGGTGGGTGCGGCGACGGCCAGCTGGTCCAGTTCGGTGAGGAGTTGGGTACGGTCGCCGACCAGTACGGCTCGGTGGCTGAACAGGGACCGGGTGGTCACCAGTGACCGGGCGACCTCGGCGAGGCCGGTCCCGGGACGCGCGTTGAGGAAATCGCGCAGTGCCGCGGCCTGCCCCGACAGGGCCTGGCCGGACTTGGCGGACAGCACCAGCGGCACCACGTCCGAGGGAGCGCCCGCCGCTGGGCCGCGCTCCCCCGGTCCGGAGTTGAACTCCTCCAGCACCACATGCGCGTTTGTCCCGCTGATGCCGAACGAGGAGACGCCGGCCCGGCGCGGCCCGGCTCCGCGGCTCCACTCCCGCTCCTGCGTCAGCAGTTCGACGCCGTTGCCCTCCCACGCCACCTCGCTCGTGGGCTTCTCCACGTGGAGGCTCGGCGGCATCGACCCGTACCGCATCGCCTGCACCATCTTGATGATGCCGCCGACGCCCGCGGCGGCCTGGGCGTGGCCGATGTTCGATTTCAACGACCCCAGGTACAGCGGCGTCGTGTCGGCGTGGGCCCGGCCGTAAGTGGCGATCAACGCCTGCGCCTCGATCGGGTCGCCCAGCCGGGTACCCGTGCCGTGTCCCTCCACGAGGTCGACGTCGGCCGGAGTCAGTCCGCCGCTGGCCAGCGAGTCCAGGATGACCCGCTGTTGTGCCTGGCCGTTCGGCGCGGTGAGGCCGTTGGACGCGCCGTCCTGGTTCACCGCGGAGCCGCGGACGACGGCCAGCACCTCGTGGCCGGACCGCAGGGCGTCCGAGAGCCGCTCGACCACGAGCATGCCCACGCCTTCGGACCAGCCGGTCCCGTCGGCGTCGTCGGAGAACGACTTGCACCGGCCGTCCGGTGCCAGCCCGCCCTGCCGGCTGAACTCGATGAAGCCGCTGGGCGCCGCCATCACGGTCACGCCTCCCGCCAGGGCGAGGTCGCACTCGCCCCGGCTCAGCGCCTGGCAGGCCAGATGCAGCGCCACCAACGAGGAGGAGCACGCGGTGTCGATGGTCAGCGCGGCACCCTCCAGTCCCAGGGTGTAGGCGATCCGCCCGGACAACAGTGAGGTGGACACACCGGTGATGCCGTAGCCCTCCAGGCCCACACCGGCACTCTGCGCGTCGAACCCGTAGCCCTGGGGCGCCGCGCCCACGTAGACCGCGGTGCGGCTGCCACGCAGGCCCGCCGGATCGATCGCGGCGTACTCCAGCGCCTCCCAGGACGTCTCCAGCAGCAGCCGCTGCTGTGGGTCCATGCCGGTCGCCTCACGTGGCGAGATGCCGAAGAATCCGGCGTCGAACTCCGCCGCACCGTACAGGAAGCCGCCCTCACGGGTGAGGGTGGTGCCGGGCCGGTCGCCGTTCGGGTCGTAGATCCGCTCGGTGTCCCAGCCTCGGTCCGAGGGGAACAGTGAGACGGCGTCGGTGCCGGTGGCGACCAGGTTCCAGAGCTCGTCGGGGTTGCGTACGCCGCCGGGAAAACGGCAGCTCATGCCGACGATGACGATCGGGTCGGCCTTGTCCCGGACTTCGTACTGGTGCAGCTGCTGCCGGGCGAGCCGCAGATCGGCGCTGATCTGCTTGAGGAAATGCCTCATCCGGTGCTGCGTCGACGCCGGGCCGTCTGATGCGGGAGCGGACATGGTGGACCTTTCGGGAGGATGCCGCGTCAGGAGATGTCGAATTCACTGCCGAGCATGGCCAGCAGTTCCTCGTCGGTGGCGTCGTCGAGTCGCCCTCCGGGCACGTCGGCGTCGGCCGGGATGGGCGCGGCCTCCTCTCCCGCTTTCCAGCGTGTGAGGAGATTGGCCAGACGCATCGAGATCCGGGACCGGCCCACCGAGTCCAGCTTGAATGCGGCCAGTGCGGCCTCCAGCCGGTCGAACTCCTCGTCGGCGGTCCCCGTTCCGGACGCGCCTTCGACGGTGAGCAGCTGCTGCAGGAAGGCCGCGATGGCCGTGGGCGAGGGATGGTCGAAGGCGAGCGTCACCGGGGTGTCCACCCCGAGCCTGCTGTTGAGCCGTTTGCGCAGCCCGACGGAGGCCAGGGAGTCCAGCCCGAGGTCGCGGAACGAACGCCCGGGTTCCACCTGAGCCGGGTCCGGGTAGGCCAGCTCGGCAGCCACCTCGTTCCGTACCAGATCGAGCAACGCGGTCTGCATGGCGGCCGGTTCGAGCGCGGACAGCTCCCTACGGAAGGCTTCGGCCGCCGTG
Source organism: Streptomyces sp. NPDC051677 (assembly GCF_044453465.1). Classification (NCBI taxonomy): domain Bacteria; kingdom Bacillati; phylum Actinomycetota; class Actinomycetes; order Kitasatosporales; family Streptomycetaceae; genus Streptomyces; species Streptomyces sp. NPDC051677. The sequence continues at coordinate 28,731 of NZ_JBITCT010000050.1, read as the reverse complement.
TCGCGCGTCTCCGGGACGGCCGTCTGCGCCGCCCGCACCTGGGGCAGGTCCTCGATCAGCGGACGTCGCCTCACGGCTGTGTAACTGGCGGTGAACGGCACCCAGTCCACGTCGGCGACGGTGACATCGGCCTCGTCGTCCTCGAGCGTCCGCTGCAGCGAGGCGATCGCTTGGGCGGGCTTCAGCGCGCCGACACCGATGCGGCGCAGCTGCTGCGCGGTGTCCCTGTCCACCATCCCCGCGTCCGCCCAAATGCCCCAGGCCACCGAGGTGCCGGCCGCTCCGCGTGCCCGGCGTTGCGCGACCAGGGCGTCGAGGTAGGCGTTCCCGGCGGCGTAGGCCCCGCTGAAAGAGCTGCCCCAGACCGCCGAGATCGAGGAGAACACCACGAACGCGTCCAGTTCGGTGCCGTCGAGGAGTTCGTCCAGGATCCGGGCTCCATCGATTTTCGCCGAGACCACGTCGGCGAACTCCCGCGGGCTCATCTCGGCGAGGGAGGTGCTCTGCCCGACACCTGCCGCGTGGAAGACCGACCGGACCGGCGCGCCGTCGTCGGCCAGTTGCCGAAGCAGGGTGGCGACCGCGTCCCGGTCGGCCACGTCGGCCGCGACGGCCCTGGCCGGAGTGCCGGTGGCGTGCAGTTCGGCGAGCAGTTCTGCCGCGCCGGGGGCTTCGGCGCCGCGCCGGGAGAGCAGCACGATCGAGCAGTCTCCGTGGGCGGCGAGCCATCGGGCGACGTGTCCGCCGACCGCACCGGTGCCGCCGGTGACCAGAACGGTGCCCGAGGGCCGCCACGGCCGCGTGCCCTGGACGCCCTCGTGGGCCCTCATCAGCCGGCGGGCCCACACGCCGTCGGGGCGCACGGCGAGCTGGTCCTCGGCACCGCCCGCGCCGAGAACCCCCCCGAGCAGGGCGACCTCCCGCTCGCCCAGCACGCCCGGGAGGTCGATCAGACCGCCCCAGCGTTCCGGGTGTTCCAGGCTGACGACCCTTCCCAGACCCCACACGGCGGCGCCCTGCGGGCTGCGCAGCGCATCGGCCGAGCCCGTGCTGACCGCCTGGCGGGTGACGCACCACAGCGGCGCGGTGATCCCGATGTCGCCGAGGGTCTGGACGAGCGCCAGCACATGCTCGGCGTGGTCGGACCGGCACAGCACACCGTCCAGCGCCCCCACCGCGGCCAGGGCGGTGGCCAGCGAGAAGCGGTCGGCGCCCTCCAGCGGCAGTCGCACCACTTCCTCGAACAGCCTTTCAAGGCCATGCTCGTCGGCGCTTATGGACCCGGCGACGAGCCAGCGGCCGGGGAGTCTAGGGACCTCCTGCGGTCGTGCCACCGGGATCCACCCGATGCGGTAGCGCCACTCGTCCAGTTCGGAGCGCAGCCGGTTGCGCCGCCGCCAGCGCGCGAGCGCCGGTACGACAGCGCGGAGCCCGTCCTCCGTGCCCAGTTCGGCGCTGAGCCGTTCGATGTCCTCGCGTTCCACCGCGTCCCAGAACCCGGTGTCCGCCTCCTTGCCCGGAGCCACAGGGACGGGCGGCACGAGCCAGTAGTGCTCGTGCCGGAAGGCGTACGTCGGCAGCGGCAGGCGTTCGCCGGGGGCCAGCACCCGGGACCAGTCCACCGGCAGGCCGGCGACATGCGCCTCCAACAGCGACAGCAGCGCACGGTCCAGCCCGCCGATGTCACGGCGCAGTGTGCCGACGGGCACGCCGGGTGCGCGCACCGCCTCAAGGGTCTGCTGCACTCCGACCGCGAGCAGCGGGTGCGGGCTCGCCTCCACGAAGAACCTGAACCCGTCCGAGGCCAGCGCCTCGACCGCGTCCTGGAACAGCACGGTCTGCCGCAAGTTCCGGTACCAGTAGCCGGCGTCCAGCTCGTGCCCGGCGAGCCGGGTGCCGGTCACCGTCGAGTACAGCGGTACCGTGCCGTCTACCGGCTCGATCCCGGCGATGGCGGCGAGCAGTTCGTCGCGTATCTCTTCCACGGCCGCGGAGTGGGAGGCGAAGTCCACCTCGATCCACCAGGCCCAAACGCCGTCGGCCTTGCACTTGGCGGCGAAGCCGCGCAACGCCTCGGACGCGCCGGAGACCACCACGGAGTCCGGACCGTTGACCGCGGCGAGCGACAGCTCGTCTCCCCAGGGCGCGAGACGCTCCAAGGCATGGGGTGCCGAAAGCCCGACGGAGAGGGCCCGGCCTTTCCCGGAGAGTTCGACGATGAGCCGGGAGCGGGTCACCGCGACGCGCGCCGCGTCCTTGAGAGTGAGCGCGCCCGACACACAGGCGGCCGCGATCTCGCCCTGCGAGTGCCCGACGACCGCGTCGACCCGCACGCCCCACGACTGCCACAGCCGGGCCAGCGAGACCATGACGGCGAACAGCGCGGGCTGGACCACGTCGATGCGGTCGAGCAGATGCCCGTCCGTACCGGCCACGACATCCTGCAGACGCCAGTCGACGAGTTCATCCATCACCTCCGCGCATGCGCGCAGGGAGTCGGCGAAGACCGGTGACTCGGCCATCAGATCGCGGGCCATGCCCGCCCACTGACCGCCCTGCCCGGGGAACATCAGCGCCATGCCGCCCTCGGCCGCGACGTCGGAGACCACTCCGAGCGGCAGCCTCTCACCGGTCGCCAGGACGTCCAGACCGTCCAGCAGGGTGTCGCGATCGGCAGCCAGCACCGCGGCCCGGTGGTGGAAGAGAGACCGGGTGGTCGCCAGCGACCAGGCCACGTCGGCCGGCTGGGCCTGCGGCCGGGCTCGGAGGAAGGAGCGCAACCGGTCGGCCTGGGCGCTGAGCGCGGCAGGGGATTTGGCCGACAGCACGACCGGTACCGCTGACGGCTTTCCGGAGCCGGCCGTGGCCGTCTGCGGCGCCGGGTCCCTGCTGTCCGGCGGGGCACCGGCCGCCGACCGCACCTCGGGCGCCGTGGTCCGGGCGTCGTGTTGCAGGACGACGTGCGCGTTGGTGCCGCTCATGCCGAAGGCCGACACTGCGGCCCGGCGCGGCCGGTCTCCCTCCGGCCAAGGCATCGCCTCAGTGAGCAGCCGGACCTGTCCCTCTCCCCAGTCGACCTCCCGAGTCGGCGCATCGACGTGCAGCGTTCTGGGCATCACGCCGTGCCGCAGGGCGAGGACGGCCTTGATGATCCCGCCGACTCCCGCCGCGGCCTGTGCGTGGCCGATGTTGGACTTCAGCGATCCGAACCACAGGGGACGCTCGGGATCGCGGTCGCGGCCGTAGACGTCGACCAGTGTCTGAGCCTCGATGGGGTCGCCGAGCGGGGTCGCGGTGCCGTGCGCCTCGACCATGTCGACCTGGCCGGGTGCGACCTGGGCGGCGCTCAGCGCGGCCTCTATCACCCGGTGCTGGGAGGGCCCGTGCGGCGCGGTGAGGCCGTTGGATGCGCCGTCCTGGTTGAGTGCGGAGCCGCGTATCACGGCGAGCACCTCGTGGCCGTTGCGGCGTGCGTCCGACAGCCGTTCCAGGACCAGCATGCCGGCGCCCTCGGACCAGCTGGTGCCGTCGGCGTCGTCGGAGAACGACTTGCACCGGCCGTCGGGGGCGAGCGCGCGCTGCCTGCTGTACTCGCTGAACACCGTCGGGCTGGCGATCACGGCGGCGGCACCGGTCAGCGCGAGGTTCGTCTCGCCCCGGCGCAGCGACTCGCACGCCAGGTGCAGTGATACGAGGGCCGACGAGCAGGCGGTATCCACGGTCATCGCCGGGCCCTCCAGACCCAAGGTGTACGCGATGCGGCCGGAGGCGACGGCGGGGGCGACGCCGGTCACGACATGCCCCTCCACCTCCGAGGGGATCGTGGGCGACCCGGAGCCGTAGCTGTGCGCGGACATGCCGACGAACACGCAGGTGCTGCTGCCGCGCAGTGTTTCCGGGATGATGCCCGCCCGTTCCACGGCTTCCCAGGAGGTCTCCAGCAGCAGCCTCTGCTGGGGGTCCATCGCGAGGGCCTCCCGAGGGGAGATGCCGAAGAACGGGGCGTCAAACTCGGCGGCACCGCCCAGGAATCCGCTCTCGGTGACATAGCTTCTGCCCGGCGTGTCGGGGTCGGGGTCGTACAGGGTGTCCAGGGGCCAGCCACGGTCGGTGGGCAGTGGCCCGATCGCGTCGCCGTCGCCGAGGACGAGGTCCCACAGCTGCTCCGGTGAGTCGACGCCGCCGGGGAAACGGCAGCTCATGCCGATGATGGCGATGGGTTCGGTGGCGCGGTCGCGGACCTCCTTCAGGTTCTGTTTCGTGCTGCGCAGGTCGGCGGTGACGCGTTTGAGATAGTCGCGGTACTTGTCTTCGTTTGACATGGGAGCGGGCTCCAGAGTTCTGTGCTATCCCGTACGGAGGGCGAGAGGGGCGGGGGAGAGCGGAGACGAGAAGTCAGTCCGTGCCGAGCTCCTGGTCGACCAGGGCGAAGATGTCTTCGTCGCTCTCACCCTCGAAGACGGTCTCGAGGTCCTGCGCGGGAGGCTGCCCGGACGTATCCGTGTGGCCGTCTGCCCAGGCCCACAACAGTGCTTCCAACCGCGCGGTGACGCGGCGCCGCTCGGCGTCGTCCGGCTGCTGCGCCGCCAGCGTCTCGGCCAGTCGGTCGATCTCGGCGTGCAGGGGTGAGACGGGTGCGGGCGGCTCCAGCAGCACCAGCAGACGGTCCGCGAGCGCGGCCGGTGTCGGGAAGTCGAACACCAGCGTCGCCGGCAGGGTCAGGCCCGTCGCTGAGGTCAACCGGCTGCGCAGCTCAACCGCGCCCAGGGAGTCCAGGCCCAGTTCGGTGAACGTCTGGCCGGCGGCGACGGCCGTGGCCGAGCCGTAGCCGAGCACCACCGCGGCCAGTTGCCGCACCAGCGTCAGCAGCCGGCCTCGTCGGTCAACCTCCGCAAGGCCTGCGAGTTCCGTCTTGAGCGTGCTCGCGGAGTCGTCGTCGTGACCGCGGTCCTGGACACCGGCCAGCCGGCGCAGAAGTGTGGGCAGGCCGGGATCGGCCGCCCGGGTCCACAGGGTGCGCCGGTCGAAGGGAGCGGCCACCAGCAGCGCGTCGCCGTCGCCGGTGGTCGCCGCGTCGAACAGGGCGAGCCCCAGCCGGGTGGGCAGCGCGCCGAGCCCGGCCCGCGCCATCCGCCCCACATCGGCGTCCGTGACATCCCGGGTCAGCTCGGTGGCCTCCTGCCACAACCCCCACGCGAGGGACACTGCGGGCAGCCCCGACGCCCGGCGGCGCTGGGCCAGCGCGTCCAGGAACGCGTTGGCCGCGGCGTAGTTGCCCTGTCCGGGCGCGCCGATCACACCGGCCGCCGAGGAGAACAGCACGAAGGCGGCGAGGTCGAGATCCCGGGTCGCCTCGTGCAGCGCCCAGGCGGCCTCGGCCTTGGGGGCCAGCACCGTCGCCAGACGCTGCGGGGTCAGCCCAGTCAGGACACCGTCGTCGATCACGCCGGCGGCGTGTACCACGGCGGTCAGCGGGTGTTCGGACGGCACCGAGGCGAGCGCGGCCGTGATGGTCACTGGGTCGGTGAGGTCCCCGGCGTGGACCCGGACATCGGCGCCGAGCGCGGCGAGTTCCCGCAGCGCCCGCTCGGCGCCGGGGGTGCCGGTCCCTCGCCGACTGAGCAGCAGCAGTCGGCGCGCCCCGCGTGCCTCCACCAGGTGGCGGGCGACCCGCAGGCCGAGTCCTCCGGTGCCACCGGTGATCAACACGGTGCCGAGCGGGTCCCAGGCCGGTGCGGTCGTACACACCCGGGAACCGGACAGCGCCTCCTCCTCGCCGGCCGCGGGGCGTGGCAGCTCCCGCAGTTCGTCGAGGGCTTCTGGCAGGGGGCCGGTCCCGAGGTCCCGTACGGCGGCGAACCGCGTGTCGTCGGCCGTGAGCCGGCGGATGGCCCGTGCGGCCGGTTCTTCGGCGGAGTCGTCCTCCCCGGGGAGGTTGAGGACCAGTCCAACCGGTCGGTCGCGAAGGGCCGGAGCGAAGACATGAACGGCCTCCTCCGTGCGCGAGGACGCGAGGTGGCCGGCGTCCAGGCCGACGGCACGCAGCAGCGCCCGGGGGGCGGGTGCCGCGGTGGCGAAGACCTCCAGGCCCCGGTGCTGGGCCAGCTCGACGACGGCGTGGTCCACCAGTGTGGTCACGTCGTGCACCAGGACCGGCCGGTCCTGCGGTGCCAGCGCGAGCACCCCGGCGGCACGCAGATACGCGGCGGCCGACGCCGCGCGCGGATACGACCAGCCGGCGGGCACGGCACGCAGTGTCCGCGTGTCGACCAGGACCGTGCGCTCGTCGGTGACCCGCTCGCCGGTCAGTACCCGGTCGCCGGGAGCGACATCGGTGACAGCCGGACCGACGGCGAGCACCGAACCGGCCGCGCCGCCGCCGGACACCGCCCTCAGCGCGACGAGCACCTGGCCCTCTTCCGGGGTCTCCGGCTCGGCCGCCGATGGCATGGACAGGTCCGCCGGGACGAGGCGAGGCACGAGCACCTCGCCGTCGCGGACGGCGTATTGCGCCTCCCTGTGCGCCAGCACGGCCGACAGCCGGGCGGACGAGGACTCCTTGCCGTCGAGGTCCACCAGGACGAACCTGCTGGGGTGCTCGGACTGCGCCGACCGCAGCAGCCCCCATACGGCGGCCTGCGCGGGATCGGGCCGTTCCAGCGGGGCGGCGGCCACCGCGCCGCGGGTCAGGACGACGAGCCGGCTGTCACCGGTGCGCTCGTCGGCGAGCCAGTCCTGCACCAGACCGAGCGCGCGGCGGGTCTCCTCGGCCACCGCGGCCCCGGGGTCCGGCTCAGCGCTCGACCACCAGACCAGGACGGCCTCACCGGGATCCTCGTCACCGTCGAGCACGGCACGCAGCGAAGCGGCGGTACGCAGGGCCGGCACGGCGTCGTGCCAGCGGGCCGGGGTGTCGGTGCCGCCGACCGTCGTCCACCGCCGGTGGTCCCGCTCGGGTGCCGGGCCCGCGTCGGCCCATGTCACTCGGAACAGGTTGTCCCGGGCGGCGTCGTCCTGGGCTGAGGCGGCGGAGCCGAGCGGGCGCACTGTCAGCCCGGTGACCGTGGCGACGGGCGCTCCGTCGCCGTCCGCCAGGTCGAGTGTGACAACGCCGTCCGCGCCTCCGCGCAGTCGTGCCCAGAGCTCGGTGGTGCCGGTGGCGTGCAGGGTGACGCCCTGCCACAGGAAGGGCAGCAGGCCCGTGCCCTCGTCTTCTGAGCGCAGGGCCAGTGTGTGCAGCGCCGCGTCGGACAGGGCCGGGTGCAGACCGAACCGCCGTGCCTGGCCGTGTGCCTCGTCGGGCAGCCGCACCTTCGCGTAGAGGTCCTCGCCGTCGGACCATGCCTGCGACAGCCCTCGGAAACGCGGTCCGTAGTCGAGCCCGGCGGCCGACAGACGGTCGTACAGTCCGGTGACGTCCAGCTGCTTTGCACCGGCAGGCGGCCAGGCGGACCGGGCGGCCGGGGGCGCCTCCGTCCTGGAGAGGGTGCCGGTGGCATGCCGGATCCAGACGTCGTTCTCCCCTTCCTCATCCGCTGTTCCCTCTTTGCGGGAGTACACCGAGATCTCCCGCCAGCCCTTGTCGTCCGGTCCGCCGACCTCGGCCCGCAGCAGCCGCGCGCCTTCGTGCGCCAGCACCAGCGGGCTCTCCAGCACGAGTTCGTCGAGCCCGGGGCAGCCGGTCACACGGCCCAGGTGCAGGGCGAGTTCGACGTAGGCGGTGCCGGGCAGAAAGACCTGGCCCCCGACGACGTGGTCGCCCAGCCAGGCATGGGCCGACAGCGACAGCCGGCCGAACGCGGAAACCCCCTCGCCGTCGACAGTCGTGGTGAGGGCGCCGAGCAGCGGGTGCCCGGCGGGTTGCAGACCGGCCGTCGCCACATCGGCGGCGGACGGCTCGTCCGGCCAGAACCGGGTGTGCTGGAAGGGGTACGGAGGCGGCACGGCCGGCCGTGCCGCTGTCCGGGGGAAGACCCGGCTCCAGTCCACGGGCACCCCGCTCTCCCACAGCCGGGCGAGCTCGACGAGGACCTCCGTCCTGCCCCACCGGGTGTGCGGTCCGAAGCCGGTCTCCAGCGTGAGGCCCTCGCCCTCGGTGAAGGCCTCCGGCACCTCGGCCTCCACGTCGTCGAGTGCTTCACCGAGGGTGCGGTCCCCGCCGAGGTAGGCGGCGGCGCGGGCGGCGTCGCCCCACCCTGCGACGGGCTGTACGCCGAGGTGACGCCACATCCTCAGCAGCGCGAGCCAGCCGGTCAGTGAAACCAACCGCCCGTCCAGATCCTTCTCGATCGCGGCCGGCACATCCTCACCGGTGGCCGCGGTGACTTCGGCGGCGGCCTGCTCCAGCGCGTCGGCGAAGGGCGGGAAGGCGTCGCGCAGGTCCCGGATGTCGGCGGCGCCGGCCGGTTCACCGGTCAGTCGCAGGGTGACCGCGGCCGGTTCCACGGCCTCGGCGGCGACCGGCGCGTTCATCAGTCGCGCGACGAGCGTCCCTGTGTCCTCGCCCACCAGGGCGGCGCGGTGGGTGAACCGGGTGGCGCGTCCCGCCAGTGCGGTGGCCACCTCGACGGCCGATGCTCCGGCGACGGTACCGGTGGACACCGCGGCGGCGATCCGAGCGCACTGGTCCTGCAGCGCCGCGCGGGTGCGGGCCGAGACCATCCAGACGACCGGTCCGGCGGCCGGCTCGGGCGGTGTGCCGTCGGGCTCCGGCGGGGCTTCTTCGATGATCACGTGCGAGTTGGTACCGCTGATGCCGAACGAGGAGATGCCGGCGCGGCGCGTGCGCTGCCCGGCGGGCCAGGGCTGCGCCTCGGTCAGCAGTCGGACGGCGCCGTCACTCCAGTCGACATGGGGGGTCGGGCGGTCGATGTGCAGGGTGCGCGGCAGCAACTCGTGGCGCAGCGCCTGCACCATCTTAATGAGAGCGGCCATGCCGGCGGCGGCCTGTGTGTGACCCAGGTTGGACTTCAGCGATCCCAACCACAGCGGCTGCTCCGCCGGTCGCTGACCGTAAGTGGCCTGGAGTGCCTGCGCCTCGATCGGGTCGCCGAGCACGGTTCCCGTCCCGTGCGCCTCCACGGCGTCGATCTGGCCGGGGGAGAGCCCCGCGTCGGCCAGGGCCTGCCGGATGACCCGCTGCTGCGCAGGTCCGTTCGGGGCGGTGAGGCCGTTGGACGCCCCGTCGGAGTTGACAGCCGAACCGCGGATCAGCGCCAGGACCGGGTGCCCGTTACGGCGGGCGTCGGACAGCCGTTCGACGGCTATCAGTCCTATGCCCTCGGCCCATCCCGTGCCGTCGGCGGACGCGGAGAACGGCTTGCAGCGTCCGTCGGGGGCCAGCCCGCGCTGACGGCTGAACTCGACGAACACCAGCGGGCTACTGATCACCGTGGCTCCGCCGGCCAGGGCGAGCGAGCACTCGCCGCTACGCAGCGACTGCATGGCCAGGTGCAGTGCGACCAGGGATGACGAACACGCCGTGTCCACCGTAAGGCTGGGACCCTCCAGCCCGAACAGGTAGGAGATCCGCCCGGAGGCCACGGACAGGGCGTTGCCCGTCGCGAGATGGCCCCGCACATCCTCGGCCGACTGGGTCGCAGCGCTGATGTAGCCCTGAGTCCCGACGCCGACGAACACCCCGGTGCGCGATCCGGTCAGGCCAGCGGGGTCGGCGCCGAGTCCCTCGAACAGCTCCCAGGACGTCTCCAGCAGCAACCGCTGCTGCGGGTCCATCGCCAGCGCCTCACGCGGCGACAGGCCGAAGAACTCCGCGTCGAAGCCGGCCGCGTCGGTGAGGAATCCACCGCTGCGCACGTACGACGTGTCCGGCCGGGCGGGGTCGGGGTCGTAGAGCGCCTCGACGTCCCAGCCCCGGTCGGCGGGGAAGTCACCGATGACGTCCCGTCCTTCCGCGACCACCTGCCACAGGTCCTCGGCGCTCGCCACCCCGCCGGGAAACCGGCAGGCCATGCCGACGACGGCGATCGGTTCTGTCGCCTTCTCCTCGGCGACCCGCTGGCGCTCGCGGGTCTCGTGCAGCTCCGCGGTCACCTTTTTCAGATAGCCGAGCAGTTCGCTCTCGCTGGCCATGGTCACTCCGCTTCCGGTTCGGCACCAATGCCGAGTTGGTTGGTGATGAAGGCGAGGACCGAGTCGGCGTCGGCGTTCGCCAGTTCGACCGGCGGGCTGTCGCCCGTCGGAGCGGGCGACAGCGCCCTGGTCAATTCCCGCAGCCGGGCGACGACCGCCGCGCTGGCCTGCTCATCGAGGGAGAGGCCGGCAAGGAGTTCATCCAGCCGGTCGATCTCGGCCAGGACCGGCTCCGGTCCCGCCACAGGACCGTCGGGCAGTGCGGTCCGCCGGGGCGGCGCCGGGGCCGGAGGTGCTGGCCGGTCGAGGACCGAGGTGGCCGGCAGAGCCGTTCCTGTGTCGGTGTACGGGCGGTCACGCCACCGGGCCAGGGCGGGCAGCAGCTCCGGGAGGCCGACGTGCTCCCCCACACCGAGTTCGGCGGCGACCGCCGCGGTGTCGGCCCGGGAGACGAGCCGCCACAAGCGCGCGTCGTCGCCGGTTGTCGCCCGTGGTGCGGCGTCGAGCCAGTGCCGTTCCCGCTGGAAGGAGTAGGTCGGCAGGTCGACGTGGGCACCACGGCCTGGCAGCAGCGGGGCCAGGTCGACCGGGACGCCCTGGCAGTGCAGCCGGGCCAGGGCGGTCAGAGCCGACCGGGCCTCGGGCCGGTCCCGGTGGAGCACCGCCACCCTCAGCGCGTCCCTGTCGCCCAGGCTGTCGGCGGCCATGCCGGTCAGTACCCTGTCGGGGCCCACTTCGACGAATGTGGTGACGCCCTCCTCCGCTACGAGGGTGCGCACACCGTCGGCGAAGCGGACGGTGCCGCGCACGTGGTCCACCCAGTAGCGGGGGTCGGACAGCTGGGTGGCGGAGGCCGGCTCGCCGGTGGCGTTGGAGACCACCGGGACGGAGGGCGCGTGGTACTCGACCGACGAGGTGACCTGAAGGAAGTCGTCGAGCATGCCGTCCATGCGCGGCGAGTGGAAGGCGTGACTGACGTTCAGCCGGCTGGCCAGTCTGCCCCGGGCCTGCCAGCGCTCGATCAGTTCCATCACCGTGTCCTCGTCGCCTGACACGACCACGGACCGCGGGCCGTTGACCGCGGCGATGCCCACCTGGTCCTCGCGTTCCCGCAGCAGGTCGACGATCTCGGACTCGTACGCCTGCAGCGCCGCCATGGCGCCACCCGACGGCAAGGCCTGCATCAGACGTGCCCGGGCGGTCACCACAGCGCAGGCGTCGGCGAGCGAGAGCACCCCGGAGACATAGGCGGCGACGACTTCGCCGATGGAGTGACCGAGCAGCAGGTCGGGGCGCACGCCCCACGAGTCCAGCAGCGCGAACAGCGCGGCCTCGACGGCGAACAGGCCGGGCTGGGCGAACTCGGTGGTGTCCAGCAGCGCCGCCTCCGCCGTACCGGCGTCGGCGAAAACGATCTCCCTGAGCGGCCTTCGCAGATGCCGGTCCAGCTCGGCGCAGATCGCGTCGAACTCCGTCGCGTAGGCGGGGAAGGTCTCGTACAACTCGGTGCCCATGCGGGGTCGTTGGCTGCCCTGACCGGAGAACAGGAAAGCGATCCGGCCGGTCGCGCGTACCTCGCCGGTCACGGCGTCCGGATGTTCGTCTCCCCCGGCCAGCGCGGCGAGCGCCGGGCGCAACCCGGCGAGATCCGGGCCGAGGAGGACCGCGCGGTGCTCGAACCGGCTGCGGGTGGTTGCGAGCGCACGCGCCACGTGCAACGGGTCGGCCTGCGGCTGGCGGGCCGACCAGTCGAGCAGCGCCGCCGCCTGCGCGGCCAGCGCCTGTGCCGATCGCCCGGAGAGCAGCCAGGGCAGCAGCAAAGACCCGGACTTCTCACGCCCGGGCCCGGAGCCCTGGGCCGTGATCACCTCCGCGGCCCCACTCGCCGCCCCGGCCGACGGCTGTCCGGGGGCCTCCTCCAGCAGCAGATGTGCGTTGGTCCCGCCGAGTCCGAAGGCCGACACGCCGACCCGCCGGGCATACCCGCCGTCGCTCCACGGCTGCGCCCGGGTCACCGGCCGAACCGTGCCCGCCGACCAGTCGGCCTCGGGTGTGACCTCGTCGGCGTGCAGGGTGGGCGGCAGCGTGCGGTTCCGGAGCGCCATCACTGCTTTGATCACTCCGGCGACGCCGGCGGCGGCCTGTGTGTGACCGACGTTGGACTTCACCGAACCGATCGCCAGCGGATCGCCCGCCTTGCGTGCCGTGCCGTAGACCGCGGTCAGTGCCTCGGCCTCGATCGCGTCGCCCAGCCGGGTGCCCGCGCCGTGTGCCTCGACCAGGTCCACCTCACCGGCCGGCACACCGGCCGCGGCCAACGCGTCACGTATCACCCGCTCCTGCGCCGCCCTGGCCGAAGTCGCCCAGGATGTCGGACCGTCCGGTGTGGTGATGCCTTCCAGTGCGGTGATGCCGTCCGGTGCTTCGCACGCGCCCACGGAGTTGACCGCTGTTCCGCGGATCAGCGCGAGCACCGGGTGCCCTTGCCGGCGCGCGTCCGAGAGTCGTTCGAGCAACAGGACGCCGACGCCCTCGCCGAGGCCGAAGCCGTCCGCGTCGGCGCCGAACGCCTTGCACCGGCCGTCGGCGGCCAGCAGCCCGCGGGTATCGAAATCGACAAGGGTGCTCGGCGTCGACATCACGGTCACCCCGCCCGCGAGGGCGGCCACGCACTCTCCGTCGCGCAGCGACCGCACGGCCAGATGCAGGGCGACCAACGAGGATGAACAGGCGGTGTCGACGGTCTGGGACGGTCCGCGCAGCCCCATCGTGCCGCAGACGCGTCCGGAGAGCGGCGCGCCCCTAGTCCCCGTGACGAGGTGGCCTGAGGCGGCCTCACCCGCCGCGGCGTGCACGACCGAGTAGTCGAGGATGGTGGATCCGAGGAACACCCCGATCCGGCGGTCGCGCAGCGAGCGGGGATCGATGCCGGCGTTCTCCACGGCTTCCCACGAGACCTCCAGCGTCAGCCGCTGCTGGGGGTCGAGGGCCGCGGCCTCCTGCCGGGAGATCCCGAAGAACGCCGCATCGAACTGGTCGGCGTCGTGCAGGAAGCCGCCGGCACGGCCGCGCCCCGGGGAGTCGGGATCCGGATCGTACCGACCCGCCACATCCCAGCCGCGGTTGACGGGCGGAGCCGAGACCGCGTCCCGGCTCTCGACGACGACGCGCCACAGGTCGTCGGCGTCGCTCACCCCACCGGGATAGCGGCAGCCCACACCGACCACGGCGATCGGCTCCCGGCGAGCACCTTCCCGCTCGGGGGTCGTCGCGTCGGCCTTGTCATTGAACACTGTTCTTTCCACCGTTCATTCCCGACAAAAAAGGCGAGATCCGGATATTCGGCTATTCAGTGTCACCCAAGGCTGCTCGGATCCCCCGGGTGCCGGAGGAGACGGCCAGCACCTTGTGCACCGCCTCCGGCGCGGTGACCACCTCCACGATGGTCATGGCCATGTCGGCCCGCCCGATGGGCCCGTCGGGCCGCGGATCGGGACCGGAGCGCAGCCGGACCCGTCCGGTGGGCGGAGAATCATCCAGTTCCCCGGGGCGCAGCACGCACCAGTCCAGGTCCCGCTCCCGCACGGCGTGTTCCGCCCGCTCCTTCTCCCGCAGATACGCCGGCAGATCGTCGCCGAGCGCCGCGCGGTCGCTCTCGCTCGGCAGCATGGCGCTCACCAGCACGAAGCGGCGGACGCCGGCTCGCTCGGCCGAGAGGGCCAGCAAGGCGGCCGGGGACACGGCCGCGGAGGTGCCGGATCCGAGCCCGGTGCCCGCGGCCAGCACCACCGCGCCCGCTCCGGCCATGGCGGCCACGACCTTCTCCGCCGCCCGGCCGCTGTCGGCGCCGAGCACTAACGGTTCGACGCCGGCCTCCCGTAACCGGGGCGCGTGCTCGGCCCCGCGGATCAGTCCCACCGGTGTCACGCCGTGAGCGAGCAGGGTTTCCGACAGCCGGGTGCCGAGACGCGTCGTGGCGCCCAGGATCACTACACGCATCCTCAGTTCACCTCTGCGGCCGGCACGGCGGCCTCGGGCCGGACGGGCTTCGGCAGGCTGACGGCCAGGGCCGCGGAGACCAGCGCGGCGACCGCGCCGAGGGCGATCGACGCCGACGGTCCCCGCTTGTCGAGCAGCCAGCCCACCATGGGCATGATCAGGGCGACTCCACCAGTGGTCGCCGTGGCCAGCCAACCGAACGCCTCGGCGCGGCGCTCGGGCGGCGCGAGATCGCCGATCCGGGCGTTGCTCGCCCCGAGGCTCGGGGCGACCGCCGTCCCCGTCAGGGCCGTCGCCACGGCGAGCGCCCACACCGGGGTCTGCTCCGAGAGCGGCGGCAGCAGCACCGCCAGCATGGTCAGGCCCACCACGAGGACCCCTATGCTGCGCTCGCTGTTCTGCTGGCGGCCACGTCCGACGACAGCCAGTCCGCCGATGGCGGAACCCAGGCTGAACAGGGCGATCAGCACTCCCGCCGTGGTCGCTTCGTCGTGGTCGCGGCCCCAGGCCACGAGTGAGAGGTTCAACGAGAACAGGGCCGCCATCAGGAAGAAGGCCACGAGCACCGCGCGCCGGAAGACCGGATCACGCAGCAGTGAGCTCCGCTTCGCCCGTTCGCGTGGCTCCGCCTGGCCGCGCGGCTCGACTCGCTCCAGTGCAGCCGCCCGCAGTACCAGCGCGAAGGCCATCGCCCCTCCCGTGGCCAGTACGGCACAGACGGCCACGGCGGCCATGCCGCCCCCCAACGTCACGGCTGTCGTGGCCAGGAGAGGTCCCGCCATAGCGACCAGCTCGTACCCGGTGGAGTCCAGTGTGTAGAGGGCGTCCCGCTGCTCGTCCTCGACCAGCCGCGGCCACACCGACCGGGAGATCTGGGAGACGGGCGGCAGGGCCAGCCCCGTGCAGAAGGCGATCACCACGGCGACCGGCCACAGGCTCACCGGTGCCAACGCGGCCACGGCGATCAGCAGACCGAGCCCCAGAGCGTAAGCGACACCCGTGGTGAACAGGACACCGGTCACGGAGTCACGGTCGGCGATCCGTCCTCGCACCGGACCGGCCACCGCCTGTCCGACCGCCATCCCGCCGGACAGCAGACCTACGCTGGCGTACGAACCGGTCCAGTCGGCGATCAGGAACGACAGCGCAACCGGCAGGGCGCTGAGGTGGGTTCGGGCGAGCAACGACAGCGGCAGAAGCCGACGCACATGCCGTTCTCCCCAGAGCGTGCGCAGCGAACGGAACATGTTTTGTTTTCCCTTGGGTCGGTGCCGGGTGCATACATGCCTGCGAGGTGTGCGTGCGGGGCGCCCGGAGCACGGTCCGGAAGTCATCGCCCGGCGGGGCCGTGCACCACGGCCGTCCTGTCGGAAGGGTCCGCCGAGCCGTCCGCCCCACCGAAGGCATGGATGATTTTCCGCTTCGATCCGACAGGGTCTCCATCCCCTATCCGCCCCTGTTCTCGCTCGGCACACGCGCGATGCGGTGTGCGGCCCGCAGTCCTTGCGCGGTGGCTCGTACGGCGTTCAGGCCCTCGGTGCCGGCGGCGCCGCCGGCGACGGCGAACGGCACGCCGGCGGCGCGCAACAAGGCAACGAGGTCCGTCACCGGCCGCTGGCCCACGGCAAGGACGACATGGTCGGCGGCAACGAGCCGCTCCCCTTCGGCATCACGGACCACCACCCCGTCAGGGGTGATCTCCTGGCACGTCACGCCGGTCAGCATGCGGACACCGGCGGATCGCAGTTCCCCCATGACGACCCAGCGTGTGCTGGGGCCGATGCCGTGGCCGATCGTCCTTCCCCGACGCATCAGTGTGACCTCACGGCCACGCCGGGCGGACCGGGAGTGCCCGGGACGCGCCCAGACCGTCGCCGCGCCCGCCTTGCCCACGGCGTACCGCTTGAGGAAGTCCTCCGGTGTGGACTTGGCACCGGGCTCGGCGGTGAGCCGGTGCGCCAGGTCGACCGCTATGCCGCCACCCCCGATGACAGCGATCCTGGGTCCGAGCGACAGGGAGTCCTCGAACGCCTGGGTGTAGTCCAGGACATGGGGCAGCGTCACGCCCGGAAGGGCGGGTCGCGCGGGAACCACGTCCGTGGCGAGCACGACCCCCTCGAACGCCTGCAGCACGGTGACGTCCTCGGGACCGACCCTGCGGCCGGTGTTCAGGGTCACGCCCAGTTCCCGCAGTTCGCGGACATGGTGCCGGACGGTCTCCGCGAAGTCGGCTTTGCCGGGTACCTGCGCGGCCAGCCGGAACTGGCCGCCGGGCTCGGCGGCCGCCTCGTACACCTCCACGTGGTGGCCCAGTTTCCCGAGGGCACGCGCCGCCTCCAGGCCGGCGATCCCCGCGCCGATCACCGCATAGCGGCCGCGCCGCGGCCGGCCGCCCCCGCGCCCCGGACCGGACGGGAACTCCGTCTCGTGCCCGGCCCTGGGGTTGACCAGGCAGGACACCCGGTCGGAGCCAAACGAGCGATCGATGCACGCCTCGTTGCAGGCGATGCAGAGATTCACGGTGTCGGAGCGGCCGACGGCTGCCTTGGCGACGATCTCCGGATCGGCGAGGAAGGGCCGGGCCATGGCCACGAAGTCGATCTCGCCGTCGGCCAGCGCCTCCTCGGCCTGCGCGAGACGGTTGAAGCGATTGGACGCGATCACCGCGACGGAGCCCAAGCCGTCCGCCCGCAACGCTCGCTTCACCGCTTGGGCACAGTACGCCCAGGTGCCCGCCGGGACCTGGGCCTGCACGGTGGGCACCGGCGACTCATGCCATCCCGTGCCAACCGAGAGCGCGTCCGCGCCAGCCTTCGCCAGTGCCACAGCGAGCGCGCCCACATCCTCCGCGGGGGTACCGCCGTCGACCAGATCCGCCCCGGAGATCCTGAACAGCACCGGGAAGTCCGTGCCGACGGCGGCGCGGACCGCGCGCAGCACTTCCACGGGGAACCGGCGCCGCCTTTCGCTGTCGCCGCCCCACTCGTCGTCGCGGCGGTTCGTCAGCGGAGCGGTGAACTGATTGATCAGGTAGCCCTCGGAACCCATCACCTCAACCGCGTCGAACCCGAGTTCACGCGCGGCAGCCGCGCCCGAGGCGAAGTCACCGATCGTCGCGACGATGTCCTCGGGCGTCATCGCGCGCGGGGTGCTGTGCGAGAAGCGGCAGTGGACCGCAGAGGGGGCGAGCGAGGGGCTCTCACCGGCGCCCAGGAGCGCGTACCGCCCTGCATGGAAGAGCTGGAGGGCGATCCGTCCGCCGCGGTCGTGCACCGCACGCACGGCGGCCGACAGTGCCGCCATGTGCGTACGGTTGCCGATCAGTCCGTACCCGTGGCCGCCCACGCCGACGGAACTGACCGCGGTGCCACCCGTGACGATCAGGGCCGCACCGCCCTCCGCGCGCTCCGCGTAGAAGGCGGCGAGTGCCTCGCCCCCGTCGTCGACGGTCTCCAGGTTGAGGTGCATGGCACCCATGACGATGCGGTGCGCGAGCCCGAGCGTGCCGATGGCACCGGGCCGGAAGACATGGTCGTACACGCTGCGCCCCTTGCCGCTCAGGTGTCCCGCGTCGGGCGGGGCGGCAGTCGGAGCTCGTCGCCGGCGTCGGCGAAGAACGGCGGCGCGACCACGCTCAGGCCTCCGTCCACCACCAGCGTCTGGCCCGTGATGTACCCGGCCCCGTCGCCCAGCAGAAAGGCGATGGTGTCGGCCATCTCCTGGGCGGTGCCGCGGCGCCGGGCGGGAATGCGGTCGAGCACTCCGCCGATGTCCGGCATGCCCTTGACGTTGTAGAAGTACGCCAGTGAGTCCGATTGGATCAGACCGCCATTCACCGCGTTGACGTTGATGCCGTACGGCGCGAATTCCACTGCCATGTACCGCACCCATGCCTCGATCGCGGCCTTCATCGCGCCCAGCGTGGCGTAGGTCGGGTAGGCGCGGATTGAGCCGTAGGACGAGAGGGCGACGATCCGCCCGCCGTTGTCCATCAACCGGACGGCTTCCTGCGCTCCGAGGACGAAGGGTCGCACATTCATCGCGTACGAACGGTCAAGGTGGTGCGGACCCAGGTCGACGATGTTCTTGAAGGCGCTGGCCGCGGCGTTCGACACGAAGTGGTCCAAACGCCCGCAGCAGCGCGCCACCTCGTCGAAGAGTGCGCGGACGCCCTCCGTGGTCTCCACGTCCGCCTGAACGGCGAGTCCCCGGCCGCCGGCCTCCTCGATGTCGGCGACGGTCTTCTCCGCCAGGTCGGCGTTCTTCTTGTAGTTGACCACCACGGTGTGGCCCTGGCGACCGAGGGTGAGCGCCAGCGCCCGGCCGATGCCGCGCGAGGCACCTGTGATCAAAGAGACTGGAGCTGTCCCGGTTTCCGGTGTCCTGCTGCTGTCCTGGGTCAACGCTCCACCTCTCCGGAGACGGCGCCCTGCCGCAGCAGTTCGCGGAACACGACGGCCTTCTGCACCTCGTTGGTGCCTTCCTCGAAGCGCTGGGCGCGGGCGTCGCGGTAGACGCGCTCGATCTTCTGTGACTTCCAGTAGCCGAGCCCGCCATGGATCTGCAAGGCCTTGTCGGTGACGGTGGTCAGCATCGTCACCGCGTGCATCTTCGCCATCGAGGACTGCATCGACGCGTCGTGGGCACCCGCCTCGAAGCGGCGTGCGGCGTGCAGCACCAGTTGTCTGGCCGCCTCGATGGCGGTGGCGTTCTCGGCGAGCATGAACTGGATCGCCTGACGCTCGGTCAGGGACTTGCCGAAGGTCACCCGGGTACGCGCGTGGTCAAAGGCCAGTTGCTGGGCTCGCCGGGCCAGTCCGACGCAGCTCATGGCGACCGAGATCCGCGAGGGCGTGAGGAATCCTCCGAGGAAGACCTCCAGCCCCTCGCCCTCCTCGCCGAGGCGGTGGTCCACCGGCACGGGCGTGCGGTCGAAGTCGAGGGACGCGTGGTCGGTGCCGGTGACACCCATGGTGTCGGAGATGTCCTCGGCCCTTACCCCAGGCGCGTCGCGGGGCACCAGCAGGGCGACCGTGCCCTCGTGTCCGGTGGTGCCCGCCAGGCGTGCGGCCAGCAGATAGTAGTCGCAGCGCATCCCGAACGTGATCAGGTGCTTTCGGCCGGACAGGTAATAGGTGTCGCCCTCACGGGTCACCGAGGCGGTGATGTCCGCACCGGTTCCGTTACCGGGTTCGGTCAGCGTGAACGCGATCTTGATCTCACCCATGACCGAGGGGACGACGAACCGCTTCCGCTGCTCGTCCGAGGCGTGCCCGTCCATGGAGCGCCAGATGCCATTGACGACATGCACGATCATGCGGATGGACCCGTGGGAGCGGGAGAAGATCTCCATCAGTTCCATCCACTGGGCGAAACCGAGCCCTTGCCCGCCGTACTCGACCGGGGCGGCCATCCGCAGGAACCCCAGTCCGTTCAGCTCAGCCCACAGCGCCTCCGGGACCTCGCCCGTCTCCTCGATGCGCTCAGCCCAGCGTTCGCCCGACCCCCGCACCCATTGCTCGACCTCGCCTCGGACGCGGTGGAACCGCTCTTCGTCCATCATCTGCTCTGCCTCTCCTTACTTCTTGTCACGGGGTGACTGAGGATCACGAGGAGGGTTCACCGTCGGCCTCGTCGTGCGGCCTCAGACCGCGGGCCCTGGCTCGCAGTTCGAACTTCTGCACCTTGCCGACCGGGTTGCGTGGCAGGGCGGCCACCCGTTCAAACCGTTCCGGCCAGTACTGCTTCGCCACCTGGCGTCGGTCTAGGTACCGGCGCATGTCGTCGAAGCCGAGCTCTGCGCCGGGCTTCAGCACCACGAAGGCACACGCGCGCTCGCCGAGGCGGCCGTCGGGCATGGCGACGATCGCGACATCGTCGACCGACGGATGCCCGAACAGCAGTTGTTCCACTTCCGCGACCGGGACCTTCTCGCCACCGCGGTTGATCACGTCCTTGACTCGCCCGGTGATCCGTACGAAGCCGTTCTCGTCGATCACCGCCAGGTCACCGGTGCGATACCAGTCGTCCCGGGTGAAGGCCTCCGCCGTCAGGTCGGGCCGGTCCAGATAACCGGAGAAGACCGTGGGCGAACGTATCTCGAAGTTGCCCTCGGCCCCCGAGGGAAGGACACGGCCCTCGTCGTCGGTGACCCGCAGCCGGATACCGCCGAACGCACGGCCGTCGGTGCCCCAACACTGCTCCGGCGTATCGGCCGGCGCGGACAGCGCTCCGAGGCAGGTCTCGGTGGTGCCGAACGCTCCGCACACCGTGGTACCGAGCACCAGACTCGCGCGTTCCGCCAGACCACGCGGCACGGTGGCCCCGGTGGCCACGAACATCCGCAGGTAACGCGGTACCTCCCGGGTGTCCTCGACAGCCTTCACAAGATCGGACAGGAAGGGTGTGGCGGCCTGCACGAAGGTCGCCCTGTGCGTGTTCAGCGAGACCACGGCGCGCTTCGGGTCCCACTCGGACTGCAGGATCTGCGGCACGCCGAGCACGATCGCCAGCACCATCCCGTACAGGAACCCCGTCTGGTGGGCGAGCGGTGAGGGCACCCACACGGTGTCGGCGTCGCCGAGGCCGAGATGCCTGATCTCCATGGCGGCGGCCCGGACCAGGTTGGCGGAGGACTGCGTGACACCCTTGGGTTCGCCCGTGGTGCCCGAGGTGAAGAGCAGTTGCGCCGTCATCTCCGCCATCGGCAGGAACGCGTCGAGCGCCGACCGGTCGATAGCCGTCGCCTCCAGGGCGGCCGCCCAGTCGTGTACCGAGATTCCGTCCACGGACACCTGCGGCAATCGGGCGGAGGCCGACCGGCTCACCACGATGACATGCTCGAGATGCGCGGACTGCAGGGCGGCGAGTGACAGGACCTCCTGAGCGGGGCGCCGCGAACGGTGCTCGTCCATGACCACCAGGACGCGTGCCTTGGACCGCTGAAGTACGAACGCCAGCTCACGCTCACGGTAGAACGGCATGACCGGGCAGCAGACCGCGCCGATCCGCAGGGCCGCCAGCGACAGCACCACGAACTCCAGGCGGTTCGGCAACTGGTACGCCACGTTGTCCCCGGGCCGCACGCCGAGCCCCAGCAGCAGCGCCGCGGCCCGCTCCACCCGGTCCGCCAGCTCACGCCAGGTGATGACGAGGTCTCCATCCTGCCTCACGTCCACGACGGCGGTGTCCTCCGGAAAGGACGTGGCATGACGGTCCAGCCGTGCCGGCAGGGTGACCTGTGCTGCTGTCTCCGGGGTCGTCGCCGTCGGTGCGCGTCGCCGACCGGGACTGGAGGCGGTGCGCTCGGTGCCCTGTTCCACCGTCATCGGCACGCCGATGGTGTTCATCGCGTCGAGGAACCCCGGGTACGAGATGCGGTACGCGTTGGGGTAGGTCAGCATGGAGTGGCCGCGTACCCGTGAGGAGGCGACAGCCAGCGACATCAGCACGCGGTGGTCGTTGTACGACGAGAGCCGCGCCCCCGCCAGGTCTCCCACTCCGCGCACTGTCAGGGTGTCGTCGGTCAGCTCCAGTTTGCCGCCCATGGAGTTGAGCTGGAGCATCGCGGCGGCCCGGTCGGACTCCTTCAGTCGGGTGTGCGCGATGTTGTGGAAGACCGACTCCCCGTGCGCGAAGGTGGCGAGGGTGGCCAGGATCGGCAGCATGTCCGGTACGTCGCGGCAGTCCACCTCGACGGCCTTGAGCAATGGTGTGGCCTGCCGGATGCGCAGGCCACCAGTCGTCTCATCCTTCTCGAGCGGCACGCCCATGGCACGGGCGATGTCGAGCAAGTGGAATTCGGGGTGGTCGGCCGGCCCGCCGTCAAGGCTCGCGATACCGCCCAGCAGCACGTCGGAAGGGTGCAGCGCGGCGGTGGCGATACCGAAGGCCGCCGAGCCGATGTCCGGCGGCAGAGTCAGCTCGACGGCCCGCGCCATCTGGTCCGGAGCCACCTCGAAGCGCCGCCAGTCCGGCGACACCACCACGCCGAGACCGAACTGCCGCATCATCGCG
The DNA here is from genome assembly GCF_044453465.1 of Streptomyces sp. NPDC051677. Lineage (NCBI taxonomy): Bacteria > Bacillati > Actinomycetota > Actinomycetes > Kitasatosporales > Streptomycetaceae > Streptomyces > Streptomyces sp. NPDC051677. The sequence continues at coordinate 6,624 of NZ_JBITCT010000050.1, read as the reverse complement.
ACCGTCAGTTCCAGGTAAGTGCGTTCGTTGAGGTCCCCTTCCACCTCGATGGTGGTGGGCCCGGTGGCAAAGGGCGCAAGCATCAGCAGCCCGGATATCCACTGGGACAGTGTGCCCGGAATGGTCACGTGTCCCCCGGTCGGCCTGCGGCACTCGACGTGGACGGGCGGGCAGCCGTCCGCCGAGCGCAGCTGGACGCCCATCTTTTCGAGTGCCTGCAGCAGCGGCCCCACCGGACGACGCCGGAAGTACTTCTGTCCCGTGATCGCGACCGGGCGGTCCGACAGGGACGCAAGCCCGATCATGAAGTAGAGCGTGGTGCCGGAGCTTCCGGCCGAGACCTCTGCTCGACGGGGCCGGTACCGGCCGCCGAGCCCCTGCACCACAAAGGTGTCGCCCTGGCGGGTGATGTGCACCCCGAGCCCGCGCAGCATCCTCACGGTGTACTCGACATGCCGGGCATCGGTAAGCCCGTGGATACGGCTCTCTCCGTCGGCCAGGGAAGCGAGGATCAGGGCACGGTGCGCGTGGTACTTGGAATTCGGTACGAGGATCTCACCGGTCACCCGGTGCTGGATCCCCCTGACGAGAAGATGCATAAGACTGACTGCTCCTAGTCGTTGACAGCGCTCCGGAAAATCGAAGAACGACCGGAGTTCTCGCTGCGCTCCCACGAGACGGGCCACGACCAGCCGCAATTCAAGCGTGCTGCGCCCCGAAGGACTTGCGCCGGTCAGCAAGGCTTCGCAATTCATGCTCCACGGGAACAGGGAAATGCATCAGCCCCTAGCATCCCCTAAAGGTGGATGACGTCAACTGACACAGACACAGCAGGCATGGCAGCGTCGTGGAGGGCGGCAGGGTTCGACGATCGACACGGCCTCGCACCATGTCCGTCCAGCGGCCCGGCTTCGGCACGGCGGCGGGAGAAGCAGCGGCGTCTAGGGGGTTGCCGATCCAGGGATTCCTCCGGTCGAACCATAGCCACACGCTGACAAGCCGCTTTCGTGCGAATGAAGCCGCGCCAGCACGTCGCATGTCCTGGGCGGCCCCCCCCTCCCAGGCATCCCCCTATTTTTTGTCCCGCTCCCCCCTGAGGCAGTCGAGCCGCATTGAGCACGCCTCCCTCCGCCTCCTATCGTCTGTATCCGGTCACGAATTCCACGAAGGTCCGCCATGAGTTGTTCGTGACGGCTGGCATGGACTGTGTTTTCCGACCGATATACGACCTGGAGACCGTCTTGAGGCGAAGCCCTGTTCCACAGACACACAGACCGGCCGACCAGCAACCCGACTGGCCGGACAGAGCACTTGCTGATCGAGCACGGGCGGTCCTGGCCGGCCGTCCGCCACTGGTCCGGCTCGAGGACGTCCTCAGGTTTCGCTCACTGCTGGCGAGAGTGGCCCAGGGTGAAGTACTGGTGATTCAGGCCGGCGACTGCGCCGAGAACCCGGACGAGTGCACAGCCGAGCATGTCTGGCGCAAATCCGCCCTGCTCGACCTCCTCACCGCCGCCCTCAAACTCGACACCGGCAAACCGGTGCTGCGCGTAGGCCGCATTGCAGGCCAGTTCGCCAAGCCTCGTTCCCGTCCCGTGGAGGACGTGGCGGGCCGTGAACTGCCTGTCTACCGCGGTCACATGATCAACTCCCCGCTGCCCGAACCCGACAGCCGCCGCCACGACCCGCTGCGCCTGCTCGCCGCCTACATGACCGCGGGCGATGTCATGGAGCACCTGGGATGGCGTGGGTCTTCCGCCGGCCTCCAGGCCTGCGGTGCACCCGATGCCGAATCCGCCGTCTGGACCAGCCATGAAGCCCTCGTGCTGGACTACGAACACCCTTTGATGCGTCGACTCGACGACCGACAACACCTGCTCGGGTCCACGCACTGGCCCTGGATCGGCGACCGCACGCGCCGGCTCGACGGCGCCCACGTCGAGCTGATCAGGAACGTCGTCAACCCCGTCGCCGTCAAGGTCGGCCCCACGATGACCGAGAACGAGATCACCGCCCTGTGCACCCGCCTCGATCCCGGCCACGAACCCGGACGCCTCACGCTCATCGCCCGGATAGGCGCCGACGCCGTCGGGCATCGTCTGGCCCCGCTCGTCCGGGCCGTTGCTCGCGCCGGCCACCCGGTCATCTGGCTGTGCGACCCCATGCACGGCAACACCGTCACCGGCCCTGGCGGTCACAAGACCCGCCTGCTGCCCACGATGGCTCACGAGATCCGGGAATTCCGCCGTGCCGTCGGCTCCGGAGGTGGCCTCGCCGGCGGACTTCACCTGGAGACCACCCCGGACGACGTCCTCGAATGCGTGGATGACATCCGCGCTTTGGAAGGCGCCGTCGGCCGCCGCACCACGCTGTGCGACCCCCGCGCCAACCCCGAGCAAGCCATCGGTCTCGTATCCGCCTGGACAGACGCCCGCCACGCCGCGCCCGCTTTCCGTCACGCGCCGAACGGACGAGCCCCGGAGAATGCCACCGCTTTCCGGAAAGCGGCATCCATCACAAACCCTTAAGCGGATAACAAGGAATCGCGATGAAGGAAACGAAGAGCACTTCACAACATGCAGCGAGCCTGTGGCTTCGCTGTTACCGCACCGGACCGCCCGAAGCAATGCGGCTTGTGGTATTTCCGCACGCCGGCGGCTCCGCGAGCTATTACCGCGAATTCTGTGCGACCTTGTCCGACCGTTTCAACACGTTCGCCATGCAATACCCGGGCCGCCAGGACCGGCGCCATGAACCCTCCCCGACCGACCTCCACACCTTGTCCGACCAGCTGTTCGACGAGCTCAAGGGGTTCATCGACCGTCCGATGGCGTTCTTCGGTCACAGCATGGGCGCCGTGCTCGCCTTCGAAGTGGCCAGACGTTTCGAGCAGCGCCTGAGCCATCCCCTGGAAATGCTCTTCGTTTCCGGGCGCCGAGCGTCGACGCAGCCTCGCGACGAGGCCATCGACCCAGCCAACGACGACGATCTGCTCGCCGAGATCCAGAAACTGAGCGGCACCGACCCGCGCCTGCTGGGCTACGAGGACATGCTTCACATGATCCTTGAACCCCTCCGCGCCGACTATCTGGCCCTGAATTCCTACACCTCCGCTCCCACCCCCGTCCTCCGCACCCCGATCACCGCCCTCACGGGTGCCGCCGACCCTCGTACCACCAAGGCCGAGGCCAACGCCTGGCGCGACCGCACCACCGGCCCCTTCGATCTGTGCGTCTTCCCGGGTGGGCACTTCTTCGTGAGAGAGCACCATGAAGCGGTGACAACGTTCGTCGCCGAAAAGCTGTCCTCCCTTCAGAGCGCTCCCTGAAGTCGGCCCCCCATCAATCGACAATCCACGAAGCGGCCCTCTGTCGCGTAATCGGTGGAGACGAAGGATGGCGGCTGCCGTTGGCATGGTGTGCGCGATGTCAACGAGCTTGTGGGCGTGGCACTTTCGGGACTGTCGGCCCTCGCGCCGAAGGCGTGACGGACAAGGGCGAGGTCGTCCGGGTATCGGCGCGGACCCGCGGGCGCGTGCTCGCGGACGTGCCGGTGGACGGACGGCGGTCGTGGCGTCGGTGCGGGTCCGGCGCCTGGTCTGCCCGGTGCTCGGCTGCCCGCGGCAGACGTTCCGTGCGCTACCAGCTCCGCACCAACCGCCTGCCTCTGTGTCTCACCGCGGTCGCGGCCTACCTCCAGCGCCAGGACTTCGATGGTCACCCCGCTTGTGCTGCATCTAAGCACCATCCGTATCTGCTGCGCGGCTACGAACGGCTGTACGCCGACGGCTCCTACGCCCCAAAGTGGTACCAGCGGCGGATCACCCGCCAGGTGCACGAGCTGGCCCAGGAGTACGGCATCGGCCCGGCGCAGGCGGGCATGCCCCGTCGGATCCGGCCGCCGGAGCGGGGGAGGAGCAGACGGCGCCGGGGCCGACCCAGCTGACCCTGATCTGCCCCGATCCGACACCGATCTGATCCCGCGATCCGACCGTGTTCGACGGCGTCCCAGCCGGTTTGACGCGGACGCGTTCGAGGGCATCCGGCGGCCCAATCGGGTCATCTATCGCAAGAACGAGTATTTACGGACGATCTTTCCGGGACGATGCCGCGAGGGCCGTGAGCCACGCGGTCCGGCCATCCGCGGCCGTCGAAGGCCTCACGCAGCCCCCGTTCTGGGAGGACTGACTCCGCATGAACTCACGCGCAGCCGCGCTGTGCGCCGTCGCCGCCGTCGTAGCGGCGACCGTCACGGCCGGGCCGGCCGGTGCGGACCCGGTGCCCGCCGCTGCCACCCCCTCGGGGCTCACCTGGCAGAAGTGCGCGACCGCCGACCACCCGACACTGCAGTGCGCCTCCCTGAAGGTGCCGCTCGACCACGACGACCCCGGCGGCCGGCAGATCACCCTGGCGCTCTCCCGGGTCCCGCACACCGCGACGACGTACCAGGGGCCGCTGCTGGTCAATCCCGGCAGTCCCGGGGACCGGGGGCTGGCCCTGGCCCCGTTCGTCGCGTCGGCGCTGCCGCAGGAGTGGCCTCGCAGTACGACGTCATCGGCTTCGACCCGCGTGGGGTGGGCCGCAGCGAGCCCTCTCTGGACTGCGCGCCGGGGCACTTCGCCCCCGTGCGGCCGGACTCGGTGCCGTCCGACGCGGCGGTCGAGCGGGCCAACCTGGAGCGGGCACGGGGCTTCGCGAAGGCGTGCGGCACGAAGTACGCGCGCGTGCTGCCGTACATCGACACCGTCAGCGCCGCATGTGACTTGGACGCGATCCGCGCGGCGACGGGCGCGCCGAAGCTCAGCTACTTCGGCTATTCGTACGGCACCTACCTGGGCGCGGTCTACGCCAAGCTGTATCCGCAGCGGGTACGGCGGCTGGACCTTCCCCTTGATCGTGGACACCTGGAGACTGGGATCTGAGGTTCCAGAGGAAGTAGCACCAGGTGGGAAGCAAGTACACGAAGCAGTACACCGAAGAGTTCAAGCGGGACGCGATCGCGCTCGTCGACTCCTCGGGCAAGACGGTTACGGCGGTCGCCCGGGAACTCGGCATCCTTAGATTCAACCGGTCAGAGCAACAGTGCTGGTTGAGGACGGGTTACGTGGCGCGAGGGCCAGGCCGCCCGCCGCGCCCGCCAGGCCGCCGACGACGCGCTCGCGCACGAGATCACGGTGCTGCACGTCGCCTCCCGCCGTACCTACGGCTCTTGCGGTTCTCGGCCCCGGTGCGCTGCCGGGTGCGTATCACCGAGGCGTCCAGCACCGTCCCGCCACCCGTTCGAGCGATCTTCTTCAGCGCCCGGTCCAGCGCGGGGCGCGGGCGGCCAGCAAGCCGACGACCTCCCGCACCCACCGTGACACGGTGGTACGTGCACCCCGTTTCCGCAGACCAGATCGCGGGGCCGCTGGTCACAGCGCAGCACCGCCAGCACGATGCCGGCGATCTTCCCTGCGGGCAGGGCCCGCCACCTGGAGCCGATCTTCCTGCAGTGGCCGCGTATCAGGTCGGCGAGATAGTTCAAAGTGGCACTCGACAGCGGCGTCCGGGCAGCGCAGACAAGGCCGTCAGGGCCCTCGACGGGATGGTCGTTTTTCTTTTCACAAACTCAACTGCCGCCGGGGCCCCGCCGGTTACGCCCCGGCCGCCACCAGTCCCGCGCGTCTACCGGCGCGCGGTGAACTTCCCGTCGGGCCGTTTGTACAGCCAGCCATGATCGGCGAGCTTGGTCATCTTCGCCCGCAGCGGCTCCAGCTTCCTGCGCACCCCGACCTCAAGCCCCAGCTCCTCACCCACCGCCTTGATCTGCACCGGGCCGTCGGCGGCCGCACGATCTGAAGGATCCGGCGGTAATCGGAGGGCAGCGCGGCCTCGTCGCCCGTCTCAGCTTGACTCTGTCGGGGATCTTGGAGTTTCGCAGTGCGGCAGCATGATCAACGGGCATGCTCGGGTCGTTCCGATGACCGATGCAGTTGTCGAGGTGCCCGTTGTCCCTCCGTCCCCGTTCCGGTGAGCAAGTCCCGCCTCTGACTGCGCGGATCGCGTACCGCCTCGACCGGGTCCGTCTTCCGCGAGTTGACGGTGTGCGTGGCGCCCAGCGACGCCGCGGCGGCGAGCTTGCGGTCGTCGACGTCCACGGCGATGATCTTGGCGGCGCCGGCCAGCCGGGAGCCGAGCACCGCCGCGTCGCCGACGCCGCCGCAGCCGATGACGGCCACGCAGTCGCCGCGGCCGACCGCGCCGGTGTTGATCGCCGCGCCGATGCCCGCCATCACGCCACAGCCGAGCAGGCCGGCCGCGGCCGGTGACGCGGCCGGGTCGACCTTGGTGCACTGGCCGGCTGCGACCAGCGTCTTCTCGGCGAAGGCGCCGATCCCCAGGGCGGGTGACAGCTCGGTGCCGTCCAGCAAGGTCATCTTCTGCCGGGCGTTGTGCGTGGCGAAGCAGTACCAGGGCCGGCCTCGGAGGCAGGCCCGGCACTGACCGCACACGGCACGCCAGTTGAGAACGACGAAGTCGCCGGGGGAAACGAGCAATGCTCAGGACTTGTGGATCAGCTCCTCTGGAGGACGCGCGAGGGGCGTACCTTCCCGAGTGAGTGATCGTCAAGTCACCGAGTAGGCCC
>NZ_JBITCT010000049.1:0-75243 GCF_044453465.1 Streptomyces sp. NPDC051677 | reverse complement strand
TTCGGAATGAATTGGAAATAGAATTACAGAGGGTAATTCCGAATTCAACAATTTGTTGAAGTGCGCTTTTGATCATGGTCTGCCCCCTACCCGCTGTGCCCCCAGACCCCCCTTCCCCCCTAGAGGGGCCTCGTCCTCAAACGCCGGACGGGCTGTTGGAGCCGGCCTTGGTCTCAAGCGCCCCCGGACGGGCTGCCGGCAGCAGCTGTCGGCCAGGCTTCTGCCAGCATTTTCCTCGTGTCCGCGAGGAGTTGGGGCAGCACGCGTGTGTGGCCGACCACCGGCATGAAGTTCGTGTCGCCGCCCCAGCGGGGCACGATGTGCTGGTGGAGGTGAGCGGCGATGCCGGCACCCGCGACGGTCCCCTGGTTCATGCCGATGTTGAAGCCGTGCGCGCCGGACGCGGTGCGCAGGGCCGTCATCGCCTGCTTGGTCAGTTCGGCGAGCTCGGCGGTCTCGGGCACCGTCAGATCGGTGTAGTCGGCCACATGCCGGTAGGGGACGGTCATCAGGTGGCCGCCGTTGTACGGGTAGAGGTTCAGCACCGCGTACACATGCTCACCGCGCCGGACGATCAGCCCGTCCTCGTCGGACTTCGCCGGGATCGAGCAGAACGGGCAGCCGTCCTCGGCCCCCGGGCCGGTCGGCTTGTTCTCGCCCTGGATGTACGCCATCCGGTGGGGCGTCCACAGGCGCTGGAACGCGTCCTGCGTCCCCACTCCGATCTGCTGCTCCGGCTCACTCGTCATGCAAGGCAGCATATGGCTTCGCCCGTTCGCGGCGTGTCGCCGGGGTTCCGCGGAAAGCCACGCGGGCCAAGCTGGGCCGATGGACGAAGACAGCCGTCAGAACCGCTGGGCGCAGCGCACCGAGGTACCCCTCGCCTTCGCCTCCCTGTTGTTCCTCGCCATGTACGCGGTCCTGGTCCTCGCCCAAGGCCTGCCGGAAGCGTGGCGGGGCCTGTGCGCGGCGGTGATGTGCCTCACCTGGTTGATGTTCGTGCTCGACTACGCGGCGCGCTGGCGGCTCAGCGGACAGGGGCTGCGCTTCGTCCCGGCGCACAAGCTGGACACGGCGGTCGTCGTCCTGCCGCTGCTGCGCCCGCTGCGGGTGGTCAAGCTGTACGAGGCCGTCCAGCGCCGGCGCGGTGAACCCCGGCTGTCGTTGTACGCGCGCGTGATCGCCTATGCCGGGGTGACGACGGTCCTGCTCGGCTTCGCGTGCTCGCTCGCCGTCTACGACCAGGAGCGGGGGGCGCCGGGCACCCAGATGCACACTTTCGGGGACACGCTGTGGTGGGCGTGCGCGACGCTGACCACGGTCGGCTACGGCGATGTCGTCCCGGTCACGACCGGTGGCCGGGCGATCGCGGTGGGCCTGATGGCATGCGGGCTGGCGCTGCTGGGCGCGGTGACGGGCTCGTTCTCGTCGTGGCTGGTCCAGGTGTTCTCGTTGGAGGGCGAACGCCGGAACGGCGAAGGGCCCTCGGAGAGGTGAGTCCCCGAGGGCCCGAAACCCCGCTGCGGCGGGCAGCAGGGCACCTTGTGCCTGTGCGCCTTGCGAATCGGAACACCCCCGCATCGGCGGGGAAGAATCACACCTGCACTCGACGCTCCACCACATCGACGAGCTTCGCCAGCGCCTCGTCACGCGGAATGCCGTTCTCCTGCGAGCCGTCGCGGTAGCGGAACGACACAGTGCCCGCACCCATGTCCTCGTCCCCGACGATGATCATGAATGGCACCTTCTGCTTCTGCGCGGTCCTGATCTTCTTCTGCATGCGGTCCGACGACGAGTCGACCTCGACCCGCAGCCCCTTCTTCTTCGCCTCGGCGGCGAACTTCTCCAGGTACTCCACGTGCCCGTCGCCGATCGGGATGCCGATCGCCTGGACCGGGGCCAGCCACGCCGGGAAGGCGCCCGCGTAGTGCTCCAGGAGCACCGCGAAGAAGCGCTCGATGGAGCCGAACAGCGCGCGGTGGATCATGACCGGACGCTGCTTGGAGCCGTCCGGGCCGGTGTACTCCAGGTCGAAGCGCTCGGGCAGGTTGAAGTCGAGCTGGATGGTCGACATCTGCCAGGTCCGGCCGATGGCGTCCTTGGTCTGGACGGAGATCTTCGGCCCGTAGAAGGCGGCGCCGCCCGGGTCGGGAACGAGCGGGAGGCCCTGCTTCTCGGCGACCTGGCGGAGGACCTCGGTGGCTTCCTCCCAGACCTCGTCGGAGCCGACGAACTTCTCCGGGTCCTTGGTGGAGAGCTCCAGGTAGAAGTCCTCCAGGCCGTAGTCCCGCAGCAGGCCGAGGACGAAGGTGAGCGTCTTGTCGAGCTCCTCCGACATCTGCTCACGCGTGCAGTAGATGTGCGCGTCGTCCTGCGTGAAGCCGCGCGCGCGGGTGAGGCCGTGCACGACGCCCGACTTCTCGTACCGGTACACGGTCCCGAACTCGAAGAGGCGCAGCGGCAGTTCACGGTAGGAGCGGCCGCGCGCGTCGAAGATCAGGTTGTGCATCGGGCAGTTCATGGGCTTGAGGTAGTAGTCCACGCCCTCGTCGAGCTGCATGGGCGGGTACATGCCGTCGGCGTACCAGTCCAGGTGCCCGGACTGCTCGAAGAGCTTCCCCTTCGTCGCGTGCGGGGTGTAGACGAACTCGTAGCCCTCCTCCTCGTGCCGGCGGCGCGAGTAGTCCTCCATGACCCGGCGGATGATGCCGCCCTTGGGGTGGAAGACGGCGAGGCCGGAGCCGATCTGCTCCGGGATGGAGAACAGGTCGAGCTCGGAGCCGAGCTTGCGGTGGTCGCGCTTCTCGGCCTCGGCGAGGAAGTCGAGGTGCGCCTTCAGCTCCTCCTTGGAGGGCCAGGCGGTGCCGTAGATGCGCTGGAGCATGGGGTTCTTCTCGCTGCCGCGCCAGTAGGCGGCCGCGTTGCGCATCAGCTTGAACGCCGGGATGTTGCGGGTGGTGGGCAGGTGGGGACCGCGGCAGAGGTCCTTCCAGCACAGGTCGCCGGTCCTGGCGTCCAGGTTGTCGTAGATGGTCAGCTCGCCGGAGCCGACCTCGACGTCCGCGCCGTCGTCGCTGGAGGCCGAGCCCTTGAGGCCGATCAGCTCCAGCTTGTAGGGCTCGTCGGCGAGCTCCTCGCGGGCGGCCTCGTCGGTGACCACCCGACGTGCGAACTTCTGCCCGCGCTTCTGGATCTCCTGCATCTTCTTCTCGACGGCCTTGAGGTCCTCGGGCGTGAACGGCTTCTCGACGTCGAAGTCGTAGTAGAAGCCGTCCTTGACCGGCGGGCCGATGCCCAGCTTGGCCTCGGGGAAGAGCTCCTGCACGGCCTGGGCCATCACGTGCGCGGTGGAGTGCCGCAGGATGTTGAGGCCGTCCTCGGAGGAGATCGCGACCCCCTCGACCTCCTCGCCGTCGGCGAGCACGTACGACAGGTCCCTGAGCTCGCCGGCCACGCGCGCGGCGATGATCGAGCGCTCGCCGGCGAAGAGGTCGGCGGCCGTGGTGCCCGTCGTCACCGTGCGCTCTTCCCGCTCGGAATCGCGTTGGATGATCACACGGACGTCTGACACCGGTCTCTCCTGACTGAAGGTGGGTGCGGCGCCATACCGTGAGCGCGCGCAATAGGGGATCGTACCGACCCGCACCCGCCGACCGCTAAACGGTTACCCTCAGTCCTCGCCCCCGCACGCCTCCTCGAAGAAGTCGAGGTTCTCCTGCAGGGACTTCACCAGCCGGTCCCGCTCGGCCTCGTCCACCTGCACGGGGACGACCCCGCTCGCACCGGTGATCCTGCGGAACCCGCCCCTGCTCTCCAGCCGGCCCTGCACCCGCACCGGCAGTCCGACCAGGTGGGCCTGTCCGGCGATGCGGTAGTCCTCCTCGTCGAGGATGAGGCGGACGTGCGGGATCTCGGCGCCGGCCAGCACCCGCAGCCGGATGCTGCCCTCGCCGCGCGGCCCAGACCTGCGCATCCGGACCACGGTGCCGGTGACCCGCACGGGCACGGAGGGCTCCTCGCGCAGATAGCGGGCGCCGGCCTCGCGCAGGACGGGCAGGTCGCCGGGCGAGAACTCGACCGGCTCGTCGCTCGCGGCGCAGTCCTCGGGGACTCCGGCCGCGGGCGACCACTCGACGGCGATCCGGGCGCCCTCGGCGCCCCGCACGAGGGCGATGAGCGCCTCGGTGAGCTCGCGGCTGGCGCCGGCCTCCACGGCGCCGTCGAAGGCGTCCATGCCGCCGGTGGCCCGTTGGTAGTCGATGGCCTCGCGGACGGCGTACAGGGCCTGGTGGAGGCGGACGGCGAGGGGGCGGGCGCCCGCGACGGGGGCGAAGGCCGTCAGGCTGCGTCCGCCGGCTGCGGAGCCGACGAGGACGCTCTCCAGGGTCGCGAGGGCCGCGCGCCGGTGTCGGGCGCCGTAGTAGCCCGCACGCGCGCGGGTGGCGAGCGCGCCGGCGAGCAGCAGCTGGCGGGCCGCCCCGCGCAGCTGTTCCTCGACGGCCCAGGACGCGGCCCCGGCGGGCCCGGTCGGCGCGTCCCGCCACCAGCGGATCTCGTCGCTCGGCACGGCGAGCCCGACGAGCACCTCGCGCGCGGAGGGCGTGCCGCTGCGGGAGAGCGCGAGGAGCGCCTCGCCGAGCAGGTCGTCGCTGTCGGGGAAGGCGCGGCTCTCGGGCACGAGCAGGCTGGTCCCGCCGCCGCCCGGGCCGGGCGGGGTCCAGCGGCCGTAGCGGCCGGCGGCGCCGCCGCGGCGCTGCCAGCCGTGCCGGCGCAGCAGGGCGCCCAGGACGGCCGGGTCGACCTCGCCCGGCTGCGGGGACTGGTCCCAGTGGGCCTCGGGGTGCGGCCGTACGGGCCGCAGTGGCTCGTCGAGGGGGCGGTGGATCACGGTCTGCCTCCCGTTCCGGCCCGCGTCATGATCTCGCACAGCGCCCGGTCGTCGAAGATGCGTGTGGTCGGTATCCGCACGGTGGTCCGGGTCCGGCCGGTGATCGGGTGGCCGGCGAGATTGACCCAGTAGCAGCAGTGCCGCAGGTCGAGGCGGTCGTGGCTGGCGCGCAGCCAGTCGTCCTGGGATCTGGGCACGAGCATCACGACGAGGATCTTGTGCACCGAGACCGGGCTGCGGGCGAGCTTGCGCAGGTGGTCGTTGTCGAGCGTGAAGGAGAAGAAGCGGCCCGGCGGGTTGGGCCGCACCTGGTAGGTGGCTTTGAGCTGCACCTTGATGGTGACCTCGTCGTCGACGGTGTGGCCGGGTGCGCTGTGGCTGACATGCCAGTCGATGCCGTTGTCGGGGAACGGCTGGGACAGCGAGCATCCGGCGGCCGCCGCGACCGCGTGCAGATAGCCCACCTGCAGTGTCTCCATGCACGCGGTGGTGGCGAGGGTGCCGCGATGAAGCCCCGCGTGTTCGGGCAGCAGCCCGCCCCGCTCGGGCTGCGCTATCGCCATGACCAACAGCCTTCCACGCAAAGCCAGTCCCCGTGACGGGCCGCTGAACTGCAAAGACCCGTACCCGTGTTGTGTCCTTCCGGCGTACGGCGCAAACAGCCCGGGTATCACCAAACAGGCAGAAGACGGTGCGTCAGCTGCCGTGGGTGAACGAGGGGTTGTGTAGGTATGACGTACTGGTACGAGGGGCCGCTGGCCGCTTTTGACACGGAGACGACGGGCGTCGACGTGGAGACCGACCGGATCGTGTCGGCCGCCCTCGTCGTCCAGGACGCGCCGGGGGTGCGGCCGCGGGTGAGCCGCTGGCTGGTGAACCCGGGCGTGCCGGTGCCGGCCGGGGCGACGGAGGTGCACGGGCTGACGGACGAGCATCTGCAGCGCAACGGCCGCTGGCCGTCGCCGGTGATGTTCGAGATAGCCGAGCTGCTCGCGGAACAGGCCGCCGCGGCACGCCCGTTGGTGGTGATGAACGCGCCGTTCGACCTGACGCTGCTCGACCGTGAGCTGCGCAGGCACCGCGCCTCGGCGCTGGACCACTGGCTGGAGGCGGCGCCGCTGCGGGTGCTGGACCCCCGGGTCCTGGACAAGCACCTGGACCGCTACCGCAAGGGCCGGCGCACGCTCACGGACCTGTGCGCGCACTACGGCGTGACGCTGTCCGAGGCGCACGACGCGGCGGCGGACGCGCTGGCCGCGCTGGAGGTCGTCCGGGCCCTCGGCCGACGGTTCGCGACGCGTCTGGAGCGCCTGTCCCCCGCCGATCTGCACGCCCTGCAGACGGCCTGGCACGCGGCTCAGGCGCGGGGGCTTCAGGCCTGGTTCGCGCGCAGCGGCACCCCGGAGACGGTGGACACGTCGTGGCCGCTGCGCCCGGAACTGCCGGCGGCGGCCTGAGGGGTTACGCGGACACGAAAAGGCCGGTCCGCGTGTTGCGGACCGGCCTCTCCCGGTGGGCGATACTGGGTTCGAACCAGTGACCTCTTCGGTGTGAACGAAGCGCTCTCCCACTGAGCTAATCGCCCGGGAACGCACTGAACCATACAGGTCCCCGCACGCTTCCTTCAAACCGCTTGCAGGTGGGCCACGAGGCCGCGCCGTCCGGACCGCATCATCAGCCGGTGGTTCAGGCGGAACACCGGCCGCCCGGGGACGGCGAACCGGCGCAGCAGTGGCTTGTTCACCTGGACCACCTGGTCGTAGCGGGCGAGGGCGCCGGAGCCGTCGGCGGTGACGGTCCAGCGCGCCCAGCCGTCGAGGTCGCCCGTCATCGCGATCTCCAGCACGCCGGCGGCCGGATCGCGCCGCACCTCACGTGCGGTGAAGGTCAGGTCGTACGGGAGGAGGGAGCGGATGCGGACGACGCCGGTGGTGTCGTCGATCCGGTTCACCTCGCGCACCTGGGGCCACCAGCGGGGGTAGTCCTCGGCCTGCTCCAGGGTGTCGTACACGCGGTCGGCGGGTGCGGGCAGGGCCCACAGGGCGCGGAAGCGGTACCGGGTCCAGTCCATGGGCCGAGTGTGCCCGCACGGGCGTCCGGCCGACGGCATTTGAGTACGTTCTGAGTACGTGCGCTCATGTCGTCGCACGTGACGCGGACCACACTCCGGACCATGACGCATTTTCCGCCCCCGGCCGAGGAGCTGCGGCTCCTCGACACCGAGCTACAGCAACTGGACGCCCGCCGGGCCCAGTTGCTGGCCCGCCGCGCCTGGCTGGTCGCCGCGCTTCAGCATGCGGTACGGCAGGCCCCGCCGGTGTGGCCGAGCCGGCCGGCTCCGCCGGCGCCGTCCACCCGTCCCGAGGCGACCGCGCCCGGCGTGCAGAACGTCCTTCTTCTGCTCGGCGGTCTCCTGCTCACCATCGCGGCGATGGTGTTCACGCTGGTCAGCTGGGGTCATCTGGGCATCGTCGGCCGGTCCCTGGTGCTGGGCGCGGTCACGCTGGGGGTGCTCGGGGCGCCGGTGGCGCTGCTGCGGCGGGGGCTGCGGTCGACGGCCGAGTCGGTCGCGGGTCTCGGTCTCGCGCTGACGGCGCTGGACGCGTACGCCTTGTACGAGGTGGCGTTCACGGCTTCGGACGGTACGACGTACGCGGCGGCCGCGTCGACGGTGCTGGCGGTGCTGTGGGCCGCGTACGGCACGGCGCTCGCCGCGCTGCCGGGCTCGGCCACCGTACGGCTCCCCCGCCCGGCCGCCCTGACGGTCGCTCAACTCCCGTTGCCGCTCTGGGCGATCGCGATCGGCGGCGGAGCGTACGCGGTCACCGCCGCGGTGCTGTCGACGGCGGCGTTCGACACGGTGGTCGCGCTCCGGGCGTCCGACCGGCCGGTGCGGCTCGTCGCCGTGGTGTGCGCGTTCGGGACGGGCGGCTGGGGCGTTCTGGCGGCCGGCCTGCTCTCCGTGAACGCGGCCGGTCCGGGGGCCGCGGCACGGGCGGCGGCGCTCCTCGCCCTCGCGGCGGCGATCGCCCTGGGCGCGGGCCGGTTCCGCCCGGAGCTCGCGACGGGGACGGCCGCGGCCGGCGCCCTGTGCGTGGTCGTCGGCCTCGGCGGCATCCTCCGGGTCCTGGTGCCCGGCGACTGGGCGGTACCGGCGTATCTGGCGTGCGGGATCGCCCTGTTGGCCGCCGCGCGGGGTCAGGAGGCGGTGCGCCGGGGTGTCGTCTGGGCGTCCGGCGCCGTCCAGGCGGGCGCGGTGCTGTGGGCGGCGCCGGCCGTCGGCGTCACGCTGCTGGGTCCGACGGCGTGGCTTGGGCACCCGTGGTCGGGGGCTCCGGCCGACGCCCGCGCCGCGGCGACGATGGACGCCTTCTGGCAGCCGTACGCCGTCACGGCTCCCCTGATCCTCGTCGCGGTGGCCACGGTGCTGGCGACGACGGTCCGGAACGAGGCGTGGCGCCCGCAGGCGCTGACCGCGGCGCTGACGTTGGCCTGGGCCGGGGTCCTCGTCACCCCGACGGCGCTGCAACTCCCTTACGCCGTCGGCATGTCGGTGCAGGGGCTGGCGACGCTGGCGCTCCTGGCGCCGGTGTCGCGGACGGCCACCGGGCTCGCCCTGGCCACCTCTCTCGGCCTCGCCTTCCTCTCCCTGGCCACCGAAGGGGCCACCCTGACCGTTCTCGCCGTACTGACCGTGGTGTGCGCGGTGGCGGCCTGGCAGAGGCGCCTGCCGCCGGTGTCGGCGGCCGCCGCTCTCGGCTACGCCACGGCCCTGGCCTGCGCCGTGGGCGCCTCAGCGGGCTGGCGGCCGGAGCACATCGCGCTGCTGGTGCTGGCGGTCCCGGTGGCGGCGGCCCTGGTCGCACCTCGGATCGGCGACCCCGCGACGACGGTCGCGGTCGAGGCGACCGGAGCCGCGGCCGGCCTGGTCGCCATCGGCCTGGCGGTCCTCGACCTGCCGCTGCTCGCCCTGGTGCTGTCCCTGTGCGCGGTGATCGCCGCGGGCACGGCGCTGCGCCCGGATCGCCGCGCCGTCGGCTACGCGGCCGTCGCCCTCTTCGTGCTGGCCGCGTGGGTGCGCCTGGCGGCCTGGCACGTCGGGGTCCCGGAGGCGTACACCCTGCCGGTGACGGCGCCGGCGCTGCTCGTGGGAGCCCTGCGCCGGCGCCGGGAGTCGGCCACGTCGTCCTGGACGGCGTACGCTCCCGGCCTCACCGCCACGCTTGTGCCGAGCCTGGCCGCGGCCTGGGGCGACCCCGGGTGGACCCGCCCCCTGCTGCTGGGCACGGCCGCGCTGCTGCTCACCCTGGTGGGCGCCCGGCGCCGGCTGCAGGCGCCGCTCGTGCTCGGCGGGTCGGTGCTCACCCTGGACACGCTGCACGAACTCGCCCCGTATCTCGTCCAGGTGACCGACGCGCTCCCCCGCTGGGTGCCTCCCGCCCTCGCCGGACTGCTGCTGCTCGCACTCGGGGCGACGTACGAGCAGCGGCTGCGGAACGTCCGCAAGGCACGGGAGGCCCTGGGCAGGATGAACTAGCCGACCGCTACGGCATCTTGTCGCCGAGCAGGGCCAGGTTCTCGATGGCGGCGAGGCCGTAGAGCGCGGTGTCGTTGGTGGACACCCAGGCGGCCTCGCTGCCTGCGACCAGGGTGGCGGGGCCGCTCAGCTTCTCCGTCTTCCACGGTGAGGACTCCGTGTAGCCGTCGGAGCTGTAGAACTTCGTCCACGCCCGCTTGGCGAGCGCCGCGTCGCCGGTCTGGACGGCGGCGTACGCGTCGAGGCGCGAGTGGCCCTGGAAGAGCAGCAGGCTGCCGAAGTTGGTGCCGTAGCGGGCCGCCTGTTCCGCCTTGGTGGCGTTGAAGTAGCGGCAGTAGTCGAGGTAGGCCTCCTTGAACTTCGGCATGTCGACCAGGTGGATGAGCTCGGCGCACAGCTCGTTCAGGCCGAAGACGGCGGAGAGGTGCGAGACGCCGACGACGGGCGCGGAAGCCGCCGCGAACCTTCCTGTGTCGAGGTCGTACAGCCCGCTGCCCTGCACGAAGCCGTTGGGCTGGGCGGCGATCGTCTCCATCGTCGACAGGACGCGCGCCTTGGCCTTCTCCCACTTGGGGCCCTTGCGCTCCCACTCCGTCAGCCACGCCGACACCAGACCGCTCCAGTCGGTGCCGAAGCCGATCGACAGGGCGTGCCGGTCGGGCGTGTAGGGCTCGGTGCGGATCTTGCGCAGCGGGTCCAGGGCGAGGAAGGTCTCGTCGGAGTCCACGTTGGCGTGCATGAGGTCGCCGACCCGCTCGTCGCCGGTGAGGAAGTAGTAGTAGCGGCGGTAGGTGGTGTTGGCGATGCGCTGCTGCTTGGCGCTGTCGGCGTAGTGCTGGACGCCGTGCCGGGTGCCCAGGCCCGCCCACTGGCCGATGTGGTAGACGTCGACCTCGCCGGTGTGCCGGGTCATCGCCTCGGCGAAGCGGAAGATGTCCGAGCGGCCGGATCGCAGGTACGCCATCCAGAGCCAGATGTCCGGCGACAGCTCGGAGTTGTCCCAGGCGTAGCCGCCGATGTCGTAGCGCCACTGGTGCCGGACGGTGTCGTAGGTGTGCATGATGTCGCCGTAGTCCCAGAAGCCGTACCAGCGGCGCTGCTCCACCTGGTCCTTGTAGTAGGTGAAGAGGAAGTCGAGGTGGTCCTCGATCTTCGCCTTGGCCGGGGTGGAGCGGTCGGGCTCGGAGTACAGGCCGGGGCCGAAGACCTTCGCCTTGATGAGCTGCTTGGGCGGGGCGGCGAGCTGCGGCAGCACCCGTACGGCCTCGACCTGTTCGGCGAGTTTCTCGGGGGCGGGCGTCGACTCGTTGGCCCAGAAGAGGAGTTCGGAGGTACGGGCGATCCCGTAGGGGGTGCCGAAGCCGGGCTCGTAGTCCTCGTAGGTGATGTTGAGGCCTTCGAGCTGCTCGGGGAAGGTGTCCTGACCCATGCCGTCGTGGTAGAAGCGCAGGTCCATGGGCTGTGCCTCGGGCGACCAGAGCCAGAGGGTGACCTCGGCCTCGTCGGTGTGGGCGTCACGGATGTCCAGCTGGCTCGGGTGCTTCTCCCAGAAGTCCCGCAGGCCGAAGGAGAATCCGCCGCTGACCCCGCCGACGTAACCGAAGCCGGACGCTCGCTTGCCGCCTCCCGCGCCGATCCAGCCGTAGCCCTTCTTGGTGCGCTTGCGCAGGGTGAAGCCGTCGGCGGAGAGCTGGGAGAGGGTGTAGTCGCCCCATTCGGGGATGTACTGGAGGCGGGTGGTGACCCGCTGGTCCCAGGTGGCCGGGTCGGGGAGTTTCTGGCCCGCGTACTGGGCGGCCTGCACCGCCGCGCCGGGGTCGCGGCGCAGTCCGGTGATGCCCTTGACGGCCTCGCGCAGCAGGCCGGCGCCCTCGCCGCCGATGCGGATGTGACGGTCGTAGGACTCGTCGCGCATCGGGACGGTGAAGCGGACGCCCAGGCCCCGGATGAAGTCGCCGCTGGCCTTGCCGGGCTCCTGCTTCCCGTCGTACGTGATGGTGTGCACCATGCGGAAGGAGTCGGCGCCCGCGTAGAAGTACAGGCGGATGGAGAACGGGAGCCAGCTGCGGCTGCCCTTGCGGTGCTTGCCGTCGATGCGGACGACCGCACGGACCGGGCCCGACTGCTCCACGGTGACGGCGTCGATGGCGCCCTCGAAGCGCTCGGTCTTGACGGTGCCCTGGTCCTCGTCCTCGATCTCGGGCTGGCGGATCAGGACCAGACGGCCGTTCTTGGCGATCTCGGTGGAGCCGCGGGTGACGGACTTGATGAGGGTCGCCCCGGACTTGCCGATCTTCGCGGTGATGACGCCCGTCGACACGTCGATGGTGCCGCCGCTCTTGTCGACGGTGACCTTCTTGGCGGGCGCGGCCGGTGCGCCGGCGGCGAGCGTGAGCTTGCCGGAGCCCGAACTGACCGCGTGGGCCGTCCACTTGAGGGAGCCGTCCGGCCAGTACGCGAGCGGCCAGGACTGTACGGGGACGTCACGGCCGTCGGCGTCCGTCAGCGCGAAGGTCTGGTCCTCCTGGTACGTGCCCATCGGCCAGGGCACGCCGAGGGTGGAGCCGGGGGCGGCGCCGAGACCGCCGTCCTCCAGCCAGTCCAGAGTCACCGGATCGGCGTCCGCCGCCGCGTCTCTCGGCGCGGCCTCGGCGTCCTTCGCCCCTAGCGCCCAGCTGAACTGTGCGGCGGCGCCGGCGACGGCCGCCGCCTTGAGGAGGGACCTGCGGGGGATGGGAGACATGAGATGCAGCCTTTCCTTCCGTGCGGGGTGCAGGGGGGATGGTCAGGGGCATGACAGAGAGAGGTACGGCGCCCAGGGGCGCCGACCTGATGACGGGGCACCGCGGATCAGCGGCGCCGGTAACGCTCCTCCACGGCGATGGCCGCCGCCGCGACGGCTCCCAGGACAGGGACCGCCAACGGCGCGACGAACCAGGCGGACACGGCCACGACGGCGAGCCCACCGATGATCAGGAAGGACCCTGCGGGGTCCAGGACGGTACGGCGTCCGGCCTGCGCGAGCAGGCTGCGCCAGGTGTCGCCGGGCGCCCAGAGCGCCGCCGCGCGCAGCCCGGCGACGGCGAATCCGATCAGCGCGAAGACCCCGACGGCACCGACCAAGGGCCCGCCCGGGATCCCGGCCCGCACGGCCTGGACGTCCACCCAGACCGCGACCGCCGCGCCCCATCCGGCCAGTCCCGCGAGCCACCCGCCGCGCACGGCCCTACGGAAGTCGGCGACGAACTCCCGCCAGCCGCCCTCCACATGGGCCATGCGGCGGCGCAGGTGCCGCGCACCGGCGGCGAAGGCGGCCGGGTAGGTGACCACGCCGAGCGAGGCCACCGCGATCCACACGCCGGTGAGCAGACACTCGGCGAACACCGCGAACCGCTCGGCGAACACGGACTCCCCGGCCGGGGACTTGGCCTTGACGCGTGCCTCAGCCATACCGGTCAGCCCTTCAGCCCGGACGTCGCCATGCCGTCGATCAGATAGCGCTGGAAGGCGAGGAAGAAGGCCAGCACTGGCAGGAGCGCCACCAAGGACATGGCGATCATGCCGCCGTAGTTGGCCAGGCCTTCCTGGTCCACGAACATCTTCAGGCCGAGGGAGACGGTGTACTTGTCGGGCTCGTTGAGGTAGATCAGCGGCCCCATGAAGTCGTTCCAGGAGTTGATGAACGTGAAGATCGCACTGGTGATCAGGGCCGGCCGGCACAGCGGGAGCACGATCGACCAGTAGATGCGCAGATGTCCGCAGCCGTCGAGACGGGCCGCCTCGTCGAGCTCCCTGGGCAGGTTGCGCATGAACTGCACCATCAGAAAGACGAAGAACGCCTCGGTGGCCAGGTACTTCCCGAGCAGCAGCGGGGTGTACGTGTTGATCATTCCCATGTTGCGGAACAGCACGTACTGCGGGATCAGCAGCACGTGGTAGGGCAGCAGCAACGTGCCGATCATCAGCGTGAACAGCAGATTGCGGCCCGCGAACCTGATCTTCGCGAAGGCGTACGCCGTCAGGGAACAGGACACCACGATTCCGACCACGGAACCGACCGCGAGGAAGAGCGAGTTGAGGAAGAACGTGGAGATCGAGATGTCCGCGATGCCGTCGGCGAGCCCCGTGTAGTTCGAGATGATCGGGTCCCCCGGCAGGAGGTCGAGGCTCCCGACGATGTCCTCGCTCTTCTTGAAGGAACCGCCGATGACCCAGATCACCGGGTAGAGGATCACCGCGAGGATTGCAAGGGACCCGATGTGCCAGGCGAGGGAGCCGGGCAACCTGCGACGGAGGGCGCCCGCCTTCGCGGATCGGGCCGGCGTGACGTCGGTGGCCTGCGCGCTCATCAGGCGCCCTCCTCGTAGTGCACCCAGCGCTTCTGGGACCAGAACAGCACCGCCGTCACCAGGGCGACCGCGACGAGCAGCATCCAGGCCATGGCGGAGGCCAGGCCCATCCGGCTGTTCTCGAAGCCCTGGACGTACAGGTAGCAGGTGTAGACCATCGAGCCGTCCGCCGGACCACAGGCGTTGCTGCCGGCGCCGCCGCCGACGATGTAGGCCGAGCTGAAGATCTGGAAGGAGTGGATCGTCTCCAGCAGGACGTTGAAGAAAAGGACCGGGGAGATCATCGGCAGGGTGATGTTCCAGAACCGCCGCAGCTTGCCGGCCCCGTCGACCTCGGCCGCCTCGTACAGCTCACGCGGGACCTGCTTGAGGCCGGCCAGGAAGATGACCATGGGCGCGCCGAACTGCCAGACGGTGAGCGCCACCAGGCTGTAGATGATCATCTCCGGGTCGCCGGTCCAGCCGCCGACGTCGATCCCGAAGAGCTTCTGCGTACGGTCGACGATCGCGTCGTCCGAGAAGATCGCCTTCCACACGATGGCGACGGAGACGCTCGCCCCGATCAGCGAGGGCGCGTAGAAGGCGGCTCGGTAGAAGGCCTGTCCGCGCCGCTTCTGCGCCAGCAGCAGCGCCACCCCGAGCGCGAGCAGCAGCTTGAGTGGTGTACCGACGACGACGTACCAGAGCGTCACCCGCACCGAGTGGCGCCACCGCGGGTCGCCGAACATCTCGGAGAAGTTGTCGAGGCCGATCCACTTCGGTGCGTCGAACAGGTTGTAGTCGGTGAACGCGAAGTAGAGCGAGGCGACCATCGGGCCGGCTGTCAGCAGCAGGAATCCGGCGATCCACGGGGACATGAAGAGATAGCCGGCCAGGTTCTCCCGGCGGCCCCGCCGCTTGAGTGCGGCGGGGCGCGGGGAGTTCACCGGACCGTGCCGCGGCTCGGAGTCCTTGGCCAGGCCCTCCATCGCAGGGGCGTGTGTCACGGTGGTTCCCATCAGGCGGAGAGAGCCGTCTTCGACTCGGTGAAGAACTGCTTGACGGCGTCGTCCACCGGCCGTGTGCCCAGGGCGAGTTCCTCGCCGATGCGCAGGAACGCGGCCTCACAGATGTCCGCGCCGTTCGGATGCGGGGTGATGGGCTCAAGGACGCCGGACGCGACGAGGGACTCCTCGTAGGCGGCGATCGCCTTGTTGACCTCGTCGGTCGGCTTGAACGCGTCGTACTGCGCCTGGGTCGCGGGCACACCGCGGTCGTAGCCCATGATCTTGGCGACCTCGGGGTCGTGCACCATGAAGTTTATGAACTGGGCGGCTTCCTTGGGGTGCTGGGTGCGCTTGGAGGCGCTGAGCATCAGGGAGCCCAGGTACTGGCCGGTCTTCTTGCCGTCCGTGGTGGGAATGGGGGCCAGGCCGTACTGGCTCTTGCCCTCGGAGGTGTAGCGGACGGTGAAGTTGTCCCAGGTGAACTCGCCGCCGGCGAGTCCGCCCGCGACCGCCGACTTGGGCTTGATCTGCGCGACCTTCTTGGCGTTGGCGTAGATGCCCTCCTCGACGCCCTGCTTGGCCTTCGTCCACCAGTCCGTGAGATCCGCCTCGGCGAAACCGAGTCCGTCCTTGGTGAAGAACGCCTTGCCGTTCTGGCGCAGATAGAGGTCGTAGAGGTACATGATGTTGTACGGGCCGGTGTCACCGGCACGCCCCGTCTTGTCGCGGATCTTCCCCATCGCCGCGTGGTACTCGTCCCAGGTCCAGCCCGGCTCCGGCTTCACGCCCGCCTTGGTGTACACGGGCTTGTCGATGACCAGGGCCATCGAGTTGGAGCCGACCGGAACACCGAGAAGCTTGCCGTCGACCTCGCCGAACTTCTCCAGGCCGGCCCGGAAGCCGTCCGTGGAGAGATTGCCCGCCTTGACCTGCGCGCTGAGATCGAGCAGCACGTTCTTCGCGTCGTATTTCCGCAGGAATCCGATGGCATTCTGGAAGACGTCCGGCGGATTGCCGCCGGAAGCCTGGGTGTTGAACTTCTTCCAGAAGTCGGTGTACGGCTGGAAGTCCGTTTTCACCTTGATCTTCGGGTACTTCTTCTCGAAGAGCGCGATGGTCTTGTTGATGCGCTGGGCACGGTCCTCGGAACCCCACCACGCGTAACGGATCGTCACCGTCCCGTCCGCGGAAGTCCCGCTGTCTCCCCCGCACCCCGTGGTCGCGGCCAGGCCCAGAGTGGCCGCCGTCGCCCCCGCGGCCTTCAGGATCGTTCGCCTCTCAACATTCCTGCTGGTTCCCACAGTCGGGCCCTCCCCGCAGCGTCGTTGCCGCTTGCATGAATCGTTTCAAGAAAGCGCTTGCTGGCACAAGGTACGAGGGGGTTGAGAGAGCGTCAATGATTCGGACAGGATTTTCTTGTGCGCGGGCTCTGCGGGGCGCGGGGGGCGGCCAGCCGTTGCCAACCTTCCGGCGGGACGAACTCGCAGGTGAGGGACTCCTGTTCGGCGACCCGAACCTGTGACCGCCCGTCAGGGGAGCGAGCTGAGAGGCTGAAATCCGCCTGGCATGTTGGGGGTTGCGGGGGTCGTGGGGTGGATGCCGTGACAGAGGAAGGGAGTTGACGGTGTGGAGGCAGGGGACGGTGGGGTGAGGCGTGAGTGTCCCGGGGTTGGGTGAGGAAGGGGTGCGCGACGAGGTGACGAGACGAGGTGACGAGGTGACGGCGAGGGCCCGTGAAGGGCGCGAAATGGTGGTGATCGGGGGCTCGATGACTGCGTACCGTTGCCGACGGCGGCCGTCGTCGCCGTCCACCCTCGCGGTCGCCGACCACCCTCGCCGACCACCGTCGCCGCCCACCCTCACGACAAGGAGCCGCACCGAGTGGACCCCTGGGCGGTCGGTTACGCGAACGACGGCGGCCCGTCTGCACTCTCGCAGACGGGCCGCCGTCCCGGGTGGGCGATACTGGGTTCGAACCAGTGACCTCTTCGGTGTGAACGAAGCGCTCTCCCACTGAGCTAATCGCCCGGACGCAGGAAGAACATTACCCCATGTCAGGGGGTGGCCGTGACCACGGCCGACCGGTCCCCGCGCCCGCACCGAAGATCGACGGAGGGCCGGCCGGAGGTTAGCCAGAGGCCAGCCGGAGGTCAGCCGAAGATCACTGGTCCTTGATCTTCCAGGGCATCTCCAGGCCGAATTTCCACAGGTAGACACCCACGAGGACGCCGATGATCACCAGACCGACGACGGTCAGGATGATGTTGCGCCGCCGCACCTTCGGGTCGAGGGCGCGCTGTGCCGCCTCGGTGACCTTCCGCTTGGTCCAGCGCAGCACCAGCTGGGCCCAGACGAACTCGGTCGCCCAGATCGCCATGCCCCCGAAGATCACGACCCAGCCGGGACCGGGCAGCGGCAGCATGACGATGCCGGCGGCCACCACGGCGAGGCCGATCACGAAGACGCCGACCTGCCAGCTCAGGTGCAGCATGCGGCGCGCCTTGACGAACTCGGGCGCCCTGGAGCCGAGGCCCAGCCCGTGCGGCTCCTCCGCCGCCCCGTCCGACTTCGCCCCGTCCACTGCCACGACCGCCTCACCCGGCTCGTTACTCCCCGTATTCATACAGCCAGACCCTACCCGAGGGATTCCGGTCACCGGAATGGTGGTACTTCGCGAACGAGCCCTCGGCCGGAAGAGTTACGTAAAGGCACGCAAAACACGCAGAGGGGTTTACAACGGCACCGTAGGTGGCATGTCGATTTCGCCGACGTGCGAATCCCCGAGCGCACACTGAGCGAAAGGCCCTGGCGCTTATGAACACCACGGTCAGCTGCGAGCTGCACCTGCGCCTCGTTGTGTCGAGCGAGTCCTCCCTGCCTGTCCCCGCAGGCCTGCGGTACGACACGGCCGACCCCTACGCCGTGCACGCCACCTTCCACACCGGAGCCGAGGAGACCGTCGAGTGGGTGTTCGCCCGCGACCTCCTCGCCGAGGGCCTGCACCGGCCCACGGGAACCGGCGACGTCCGTGTCTGGCCGTCGCGCAGCCACGGTCAGGGCGTCGTCTGCATCGCCCTGAGCTCTCCTGAGGGCGAGGCCCTGCTCGAAGCCCCGGCGCGGGCCCTGGAGTCCTTCCTGAAGCGGACGGACGCGGCCGTGCCCCCTGGTACGGAACACCGGCATTTCGATCTCGATCAGGAGCTCTCGCACATCCTGGCGGAAAGCTAGGGCGAGGCTCACACCGTGCCGCCCGGCGCCGTCCACTCGGGGAGACGGCTCGGGCCCATACAACCGCATAGGGTATGCGCCGACGCCGCGCCACGGGCTTCCCGTGGCGCGGCGTCGGTGTGCGTCCGGCACGCTCCGACAGCGCTTCCCCCTCCTGCCGGGCTTGCCGGAACCCGGTGCTCCGGCCTTCCGCCATCCGACGCCCCGCCCTTCCGGCACCGGACACCCAAGGGGGCCGGGCCGCGATCGGCCGTGGTTCCGCGGCCCGGTGCGGCTACCATCGGCCAGCATCGGCGGGCGCCCGCCCGACCCTCCAGGCCAGGGAGCGAAATGTGCTGATCACCCACGACACCCGGTGTGCGCTCGATGCCGTGGTGGATCTGGTGAACACCGCACCGGAGGACGACACGGTCCCGGACGCGCTGCCGGATGTCGCCGCCCTCGAGAATTTCGTACGAACGCACGATTTCAGTGACGTCGGCGTGCTCTCCGAGTTCGACCTGTCCGCGGTGCGCAAGGTCCGCGGGCGGTTCGCCGCGATCTTCTCGGCCTCGGATCCCCGCACCGCCGCCGGTCTGATCAACGAGCTGGTCGCCGCCGCGGGCACGACGCCGCGCCTCACCGATCACGACGGCTACGACTGGCATGTGCACTACTTCGCACCCGGCGCGTCCGTCGCCGACCATCTCGCGGCCGACTGCGGGATGGCGCTGGCTTTCTTCGTGGTGGCCGGGGAGCAGGAGCGGCTGCGGCGCTGCGAGGCCCCGGACTGTCGACGCGCGTTCGTCGACCTCTCCCGCAACCGGTCCCGCCGGTACTGCGACAGTCGCACCTGCGGCAACCGCCTCCACGTGGCCGCCTACCGGGCGCGCCGCAAGGAGGCCGCGGGCTGAGGGGTCCCGGGCAGGCGCCGTCGAGGCTCACGGGGGTCCTCCGGGTCGATGGATGCCGACGCGGCCCCGGCGGGTGACGCCGGGGACCGCGGGTACGGCTCAGAGCAGCAGCAGGTCGTGCAGCGAAGCCATGAGCAGCAGACACCCGATCACCGCTAGGAAGATCATCAGCGGTGGCTGGGAAAGGGCGAAGAGGCACCCGCGCGGCTCGTCCTTGGGCGGCGCGGCGTCGCTCTGTGTCGTGTCCAGCATCTCGCGGGCGATGATGACGCAGGTGAGACCCCCGGCGCGATCAACACGCACGGATTGAGCGGGAGTTCGCCGGATTCCGTGACGTCGGTTTCAGGCCGTGATCACTTCCGCGCGGGGTCAGGCCGACTGTGTCGTTTCAACGCTAAGGGCTGTCCCGTCGTCCCTGGTGGATCAGGGTGCGGCGTCAGATGCGGCGCATCGCCAGGCGGAGGGACGTCCGCATACTGGATGTATGCGGACGTTCCGACGACGCGGCGGTGGGGGTCCCTCCCGCGCGAGCGAAGCGGAGCGTGGGGGAGCCGTAGCTGTCGTCGCGCGCCCGCCAGGGATGACGGGACAGCCCTTAGGCCGCCGTCGCGGACGCAGAGCCTGACGCCGTCATGGACAGGGCCGGCGCGGGTCCGGCCCCGCCTTCTGTGCGTGCCTCATATGCCGTGCTTCTTGAGGATGGCCTCGATGTCGCTGAAGTCGTCGGAACCGCCGGTCGCCCGTGGTGCGGCTGCGGGACGGGACGCGGGGCGGGAGGCCTGGCCCAGCGAGGGCGCCGAGGCGGCGGGGGCCACTGCCCCGGACTGTGCGGAGCGGGCCGCCGCCTTG
This sequence comes from Streptomyces sp. NPDC051677, assembly GCF_044453465.1. Taxonomy (NCBI): domain Bacteria; kingdom Bacillati; phylum Actinomycetota; class Actinomycetes; order Kitasatosporales; family Streptomycetaceae; genus Streptomyces; species Streptomyces sp. NPDC051677. The sequence continues at coordinate 55,513 of NZ_JBITCT010000049.1, read as the reverse complement.
CGCTCCTTGCGGGTGCCGCCGCGGCGGCGCTCCACGGCACGGGTCGTGGCGAACAGGGCCCAGGCGCCGCCGAGCACGACGAAGCCCGCCCAGGCCGTGGGACTGAACGCGGTGTCGGCGACCCATTCGACGACGCCGGTCATCACCAGCCCGAGCGGCACCAGGGCGTAGGCCGCGATACGGGCGGCTGACAGGAAGCGCTTGCGGTAGGCCGTGACGACCGCGATGCCCAGGCCGGCCGCGGCGACGGCGGAACAGACTGTCTCGGCGATCATCCGGTCCTCCAGGCGTGGCTCACTCGGGCAAGGGTCAGAGCGACTCGGCGCCACGGCCGGGCAGCCCGGCGCTTCGTCCCTTCCATCCTGCACCTGCACACCGCCCACGGGCCATGCTCCGGCCGGACATCAGGGACATCTCCGGGTCGACTCCTCCGCAGGTGCCGCACGTACTCCTCCCTCAAGGTTCCCTCGGGGTTCCCTCAGGGGCTCGGCCGGGGACGAGCACGTCTGCCTGGGGTGCGGGCGGTGATCCGGATTGGGGCGGTCCGGCCGGGGCTGGGAGACTGACGTCATGAGCGACTCGTCCCCGACCTCCTCCCCCGCCCCTGCCGCCGTCGTCCTCGACGTCTGGTGCGAGCTGCAGTGCCCGGACTGCCGTGGCGCCCTCGACGACCTGCACGCCCTGCGCGAGCGCTACGGCGACCGGCTGGAGCTGCGGTTGCGGCACTTCCCGCTGGAGAAGCACCAGCACGCCTTCGCCGCCGAGGAGGCCCTGGAGCAGGGGCAGGGGTGGCCGTACGTCGAGGCCGTGCTGGGGCGGGTGGCGGAGCTGGACCGTAAGGGGGAGCCCCTCCTGGTCGAGGTCGCCGGTGAACTCGGGCTCGACGCCGAGGAGTTCGACACCGCGCTGATCGACGGCCGGCACATCCTGATCGTGGACGCCGACCAGGCCGAGGGCAAGGCGATCGGCGTCACCGGGACCCCGACCTACGTCATCGGCGGTGAGCGTCTCGACGGCGGCAAGAGCCAGGACGGGCTGCGGGAGCGGATCGAGGAGATCGCCGACCGGCTGCTGGCCGAGCAGGCGTGAGGCCGGCGCCGCGCAGGTCGGTTCAGAGCAGGCTCTTGTACATCGAGTAGCTCACCGGCACGTACCCCAGCGACTCGTAGAGCCGCTCGGCCGGGGTGTTGTCGGCGAAGACGTTGAGGCCCAGGAGCCGCTTGCCGGCCGCGATCGCCTGGGCCTCGGCCAGCAGCATCAGGGAGCGGCCGTGGCCCCGGCCGCGGAAGGCCGCGTCGGTCTCGACGTCGAACACGAACGCCCTGTCGTCGGCGAGCGACACCCAGAGCGTCCCGACCCGGGCGCCCTCGTGCTCCAGGACGCTGAACAGCATGTTCTCCGTCGCCAGGCCCTGCAGCAGCAGCTGTTCCTGGTCCCGCCGCGACTTGGCCCACGCCTCGTCCTCGGGCACCCCGCGCTCCCACCAGTCCCGGGCGTACTCCGCGATGCCGCGTTCGTACCAGGGCCCGTACTCGGCCTCCGTCATCGGCCTGCCCCGGCTGCCCTCGGGCAGCCGGGGAGCGGTGGCGCCGAGGGGCTTCTCCATGCCGCGGTTGCGGTGGACGTAGCCGAGCGTCGTCGCCAGCCGCAGCGCGGCCTGCGCGTCTGCGGGCACCCTGACGTCGATCCGCTTGCAGCCCCAGCCGCGGGTCACCTCCTCGGCGGCCAGCGCGGCCACCATGCCCCGGCCGCGCCCGCGGTCCGGCTCCTCGATGCGCAGGTCTTCGATCTGGGCGACGCCGGGCCCGAAGGCCGGGGACGTCAAGAGGTGGACGGCTCCGACGGGACGGCTGTTCACGCACACCCGGTAGTGGCGTGACAGGGCCCCGTCGGCGGCGCGCTGAAGCGGCTCGGTCGGCCGCAGAGTCGTGGTCATCAGGGGCTTTCTACCCGTCGTGGAGAGCCACGTCAGCCTGTTTTCCGCGGTCTTGCGGATTCGACGCTGCGAGCCTCACGGCCTCACGGCCTCACGGCCTCACGGGTCGAGGTCGTCCCCGGCCCGCTCGGCGAAGATGCGCATCGCCTTGGCGGTCACCGGCCCCGGCGTGCCCGGCAGTTCGCGGTCGTCGATGCGGTGGACGGCCTGCACGTCGCGCAGGGTGGAGGTGAGGAACACCTCGTCCGCCCGCTCCAGGACGTCCAGTGGAAGGTCGGTCTCGTGGGCGCCGGTCCACTCGGCGGTCAGCTCACGGGTGATGCCCGCGAGGCAGCCGGAGGCGAGCGGCGGGGTGTGGATCTCCCCGTCCAGGACGACGAAGACGTTGGACCCGGTGCCCTCGCAGAGCTGTCCGACCGTGTTGGCGAACAGCGCCTCGGTGGCGCCGTGCTGGTGGGCACGGGCCAGGGCGACGACGTTCTCGGCGTACGAGGTCGTCTTCAGGCCGGTGAGCGCGCCGCGTTCGTTGCGGGTCCAGGGCACCGTGACGACGGCCGTGGAGTCGGCGCGCCGGGTGGTCTCGCCGAGGGCGACCACGAGGGTGGGCCCGTGGTCGCCGCGGTCGGAGCCGAGAGGGCCGTGGCCTCCGGTGTAGGTGATGCGCAGTCGGCCGAGCGGCATCGGGTTGGCCTCCAGGACGGCGGCGCAGGCCCGACGGACCTCGTCGTGGTCGGGGTCGGGCAGGCCGAGGCCGCGTGCGGAGCGGGTCAGCCGGTCGAGGTGGCGGGTGAGCGCGAACGTCGCGCCGTCCACCGCCTTGACCGTCTCGAAGATGCCGTCGCCCACGGTCAGCCCGTGGTCGAAGACGGAGACACGGGCGGACTCGATGTCCTGCAGCCCGCCGTCGAGCCAGATCTTCACGTAAGCGTCCCTTCACTCACCTCGTACGCTCCCGACGCTACCGCGAGCAGTCGGGACGCCTTCAGCTCGGTCTCCTCCCACTCGGCCTCGGGGTCGGAACCCCAGGTGATGCCGGCGCCGGTGCCGAAGCGCAGCACGGCCGCGCCGTCGGCGGCGCGGTCGATCCAGAAGGTGCGGATGCCGACGGCCAGCTCGCCGGTCCCGCGGTCGGCGTCGACCCAGCCGATGCCGCCGCAGTAAGGGCCGCGGGGCGCCGTCTCCAGGGCGTCGATGATGCCCAGGGCGCTGCACTTGGGGGCCCCGGTGACCGAGCCGGGCGGGAAGGCGGCGTCGAGCAGGTGCGGCCAGCCGTCGCCGTCGCGCAGCTCGCCGCGGACCGTGGACACGAGGTGGACCAGACCCGGGTGCTTCTCGACGGTGCACAGGTCGGGAACGGTCACGCTGCCGGTGGCGCAGACCCGCCCGATGTCGTTGCGGACGAGGTCCACGATCATCACGTTCTCGGCGTAGTCCTTGTCGAGGAGGTCCGCCTCGGTGCGCCCGGTGCCCTTGATGGGCCCGGACTCGACGACCCGCCCGGTACGGCGCAGGAAGAGCTCGGGGGAGGCGGTGGCCGTCTCTATGCCGTGCGCAGGCAGCCGAATCGTTCCGGCATACGGTGCCGGGTTGCCCCGGGCCAGCAGGGCGGTGAGCGCGTCCACGTCGGCGTCGGCCGCCACGGGAGCGGTCAGGACGCGGCAGAGGTTGGCCTGATACACCTCGCCGGCGGCGATGTGCTCGCGGATGCGGCGCACACCGGCCGTGTACCCGGCGCGGTCGAGGGAGGACGTCCAGTCACCGGCCGCGGGGCCCCGCCAGGCCCCCGGGACCGGAGCGGGCACCGGCTCCTCGCGTACGTCGGCGAAGCGTGCGCAGGTCAAACGGCCCTCGAAGTCGGCGCAAACGGCCCAGAAACCGGCGGAGTCGAGGGCCGCGGGGTCGCTGGTGACGTCGAGGAGGCCGGTGGCGACGCGGCCGCCGAAACGGGCGAGAGGACGGAGGTCGAGCACGTTGTCGAGTCTATGGCGAGTCCGTCGGGGCCGGGTCGGGCATGTCCCGCTTGTCCCGCCCGAGGGGCCTGACCAGGTCCGCGAGCAGGCGCAGCGCAGCACGCTGCGCAAACGCGTTTTTGTACTGGCCCCGGAATCCGCTAGAGTTCAACTCGTCGCCGGGCCGCGAGAGCGGAACGAAACGACAAGCGGACGTAGCTCAGTTGGTAGAGCGCAACCTTGCCAAGGTTGAGGTCGCGAGTTCGAGCCTCGTCGTCCGCTCGAAGGAAGAAGGGGTCTTCCCGGGCCCCTACACTCCTGGTGGAGTGGCCGAGAGGCGAGGCAACGGCCTGCAAAGCCGTCTACACGGGTTCAAATCCCGTCTCCACCTCCAAGGACGATTAGCTCAGCGGGAGAGCGCTTCCCTGACACGGAAGAGGTCACTGGTTCAATCCCAGTATCGTCCACTGGATCTTGACCGGAAGGTCTGAGATCTGTCCCGCGCGATTAGCTCAGCGGGAGAGCGCTTCCCTGACACGGAAGAGGTCACTGGTTCAATCCCAGTATCGCGCACGCAGCACCACACCATCCCGGACGATTAGCTCAGCGGGAGAGCGCTTCCCTGACACGGAAGAGGTCACTGGTTCAATCCCAGTATCGTCCACACGCCGAGAGCCCCCGGCCGCCTTCGCGGTCGGGGGCTCTTCCGTGCGTCGGGTCAGCTGGAGAACAGCATGTGACCGAAGCTCTTGTGCCGGTTGTGGCCGCCGTGGTGACCGCCGTAGTGCCCACCACCGTGACCGCCGCCGTGCGGGGCGCCCCAGGCGGGCGCGACCGGGGCCGACGGGTACGCCTGCGGGGCGGCCGGGGGCGGCGGCGCCGGCTGGGACCACTGGGCCTCCACCCGGGTCAGCGCCTCCAGCTCGCCGTAGTCGAGGAAGATCCCGCGGCAGTTGCTGCACTGTTCGATCTGGACGCCGTTGCGGTTGTACGTGTGCATCTGAGCGTGACACTTCGGGCACTGCATGGTTCGGCTCAACTCCTCGCCGGTCGGTCCTGTTTCGCGTACCGCCAGGACAGACACTGTCCGGCCGCGGTCGGTTGCACCCTACTTCGCGAAGCCTGCCGCCAACTGCGGGGGTTCGCAGCCCATTCGGGCACAGGCGTCGATCAGACACTGCTCCACCTCGTCCAGCGGCCGTTCCTGCGCCACCGACTTGGTCACAGCCCGTGCCGCCGTCTGCACGGTGAGTGCGCGCGCCGGGACGTCGAGGGCGGGCCAGGGGTCGCCGGTCCCGGGGACGGCGGGGCCGGACCCGGCTCGGTACGCGCTCAGGAAGCGGGTCCACTCGTCGGGCGGCAGCAACCCGCAGGCGTACCAGGCGGCGGGGCGGGCGAGATCCCAGGCCGGGACGCCGACGCCGAGGTCGTCGACGTCGATCAGGCGCCAGGGGCCGTCGGGAGCGGGGTGACGGACGAGCTGGCCGAGGTGGAGGTCGCCGTGACAGAGGGTCGTCGCATCGGGCATGGGGGCCTCGGCGCGGGCCCAGGCGGGCAACGCACGCCAGGCGTTCAGAACGAGGGCGACGGCGGGATGCGATCCGGCGGCGCGCAGGCGGGACACGGCGTGCGCGGCCTTGGCGGGGCCGCGCATCGGGGGCAGAGCGGTCGGGGCGGGCGTGCGGTGCAGCCGGGCGAGCAGGGCGCCCGCGCATTCCCAGGGGGCCGCGTCCGGGTCGTCCGGATCCACCGGGGCGCCGTATGGCCAGAACGTGACCGGTCTGCCGTGGAGAAGGACCGGGGTCGGCGCCAGGGGCGCGAGGAGGACGTCAGGGAGGCGAGCGGCCGTGGCGAGGCGGGGGGCGAGGTCGGCCGGGTCGGTGCCGGGGGCATGCGCCTTCGCGACCGTGCCGGCGTGCCGGACGACGGTGGCGTCGGGGCGGTCGGCGAGGGTGGCCGCGCCGCACGGGCAGGCCGCGTCGGCTTGGTGAGCCTGCGCTCGGGCCCGGAAGGTGAGCTCGGTGAGCAGGGGGTGGGCGGTCACAGGGCTCCCTGGGCGACGGCGGGCGGTCTCCTCGCGAGGGTACGCAGGTGAGGCCGCCGGGCGGTCGTGCGGCCGGGAAAAGCAATGCAGGCGCAGCTCCCCAGCTGCGCCTGCATTATTTGCCGTCCGCCGCACCCCCGTCCCCACGGGGTTTCATGGGTGGATGTCCCCGCCCGGACCGCTCTTCCGGGCCTGGGGTCGCCGCTCAGCGCCCCAGCATCACTCCCACGGACGACGCCTGTGTGGCCACTGTCTCCCAGCCGTCGAAGACGACGAGGAGCAGGACCGCCAGGGGAAGGGCCATCAGCGTCGCCACCAGGGGGTGGCGGCGACCCGTGCGGCGGGGGCGTGTGGTGCGCCCCTGCGTGCGGATCATCGTCCGCGGTGCCGTGTGGGCCATGGTCCCTCTCCTGACCTGATCAGTTGTCGTTGGCAGCGGCGGGTGTCTGACCTCGGGGGACGAGTGCTGCACCCGCCGCTTGACCTCAAATCTAGGCGGATGGCGGCTGCTGGGCGTCATGCCTTCGTACCGATTGCCGGGCCTCCCGGAGGATGAGCCGTGACCTGCGGAGTACTCCCCTGGGTGGAGACAAGGTCCTAGGTCTCGGGGTCTTCCCGGAAGGGTGCCCGCTCCGGGAGTGACTTCGCTCACTTCCACCGGCCTTCGCCGTGCTGTCATGTCCCCCCGGCGGCCCGCTTGGCAGGCCGTCCCGTCGTAGGTCCGGGATGGGTCGCCGGCGTCGGCGTCCCTCTCGACGCGGTCCCCCCGCATCGGTTCAACCGCCCTTCTGTGACACGTGGTTGAGGTCACAGAACGGCCAAAGCAGGCCTGTTCGCAGGTCCCCTGACCCCCTTTCACGTCTCCCGTCCGGCACGGACAATCGATCGGGACGAGAGGGCGCGGCCTCTGCGCGCCGACGGCCGTGGAAACGTAAGCTGTGCCACGTCAAACGGACCGGGCAGCGGGGATGAACATGGCGATGATGCGCCTGAGGCGCGAGGACCCGCGCGTCGTCGGCTCGTTCAGGCTTCACCGGCGGCTCGGCGCGGGTGGGATGGGCGTCGTCTATCTGGGCTCCGACAAGAAGGGGCAGCGGGTCGCGCTGAAGGTGATCCGGCCCGATCTGGCGGAGGACCAGGAGTTCCGGTCGCGGTTCGCGCGCGAGGTCTCGGCGGCGCGGCGGATCCGGGGCGGATGCACGGCACGACTGGTCGCGGCGGATCTGGACGCCGACCGGCCGTGGTTCGCCACGCAGTACGTGCCCGGGCCGTCCCTCCACGACAAGGTCAACGACGAGGGGCCGCTCGGGGCCGCCGAGCTCGCCTCGATCGGGGCCGCGCTGTCGGAGGGGCTCCTCGCCGTGCACGAGGCCGGGGTCGTGCACCGGGACCTGAAGCCCTCCAACATCCTGCTCTCCCCCAAGGGCCCGCGGATCATCGACTTCGGCATCGCCTGGGCGACCGGCGCCTCCACGCTCACGCATGTCGGCACGGCGGTCGGCTCCCCCGGGTTCCTCGCGCCGGAGCAGGTGCGCGGGGCCATGGTCACTCCGGCCACCGACGTGTTCTCGCTCGGCGCGACGCTCGCGTACGCCTCGACGGCCGACTCGCCCTTCGGGCACGGCAGTTCCGAGGTGATGCTGTACCGCGTGGTGCACGAGGAGCCGCAGCTGCACGGCGTTCCGGACGCGCTGGCCCCGCTGGTACGGGCCTGTCTGGCGAAGGATCCCGAGGAGCGGCCCAGCACCCTCGATCTCTCCCTGCGGCTCAAGGAGATCGCGACCCGGGAGTCGCAGGGCCTGTCGGACGCGCGGCCCGCGGCGCCGCGGGCGGCCGAGGCGGACCGTCCCACCGGACGGCTCTCCGACCCCGGTCACCCGGAGCGCACGCTGCGCCAGCCGGGCGGGCCGCGCACTCCCCCGCCGCGGAACGGAGTGCCGTCCTCGCGCGGTGCGGTTCCGTCCCGGGGCGGGGCTCCCGCCCGCGGGACCGGCGCCCCGCGCGGTGGCGGCGGTGAGCGCGCCTCGTCGTCACGGTCCGGAGCCCGGCCGGCTCCAGGCTCCCGGCCCACCCGTCCCGGCGGCGGCAGCCGACCGGCGCCCCGCGGCGGGGCCGGGCGACAGGGGCCGAGGACCACGGGGACCGGGCGGCGACCCGCCAACCCGCGTCTGCTGCGTCAGCGGCTGTTCGTCTTCGTCGTGGTGACTTTGCTCGTCGCGCTCGGCATCGCCCTCGTCCAGGGCTGCGAGGGACCGGCGCGCGGGCTCGGCGGTGACAACGACGTCGTACGGCAGGAACAGGGGCACGAGCGGCAGCACGTCCGGCCGGAGTGGGTCGTCGACGGTCCGCTGGGGACCGACCCCGCGGGTTAGGCCTGCGGGCGGCCCGTCGCCACTGCGTAGAAGGCGACCGCTGCTGCCGCGCCCACGTTGAGGGAGTCGACGCCGTGGGACATGGGGATGCGGACCCATTCGTCGGCGGCGACCAGGGCCTGGGTGGAGAGGCCGTCGCCCTCCGCGCCCAGCATGAGGGCGACCCTGTCCATGGTGTGCGGAGCGGCCTCGTCGAGGCTGCGGGCCTTCTCGTCCGGGGTGAGGGCGAGGAGGGCGAAGCCGGCCTCGCGGACCGAGTCCAGGCCCTTGGGCCAGGTGTCCAGTCGGGCGTACGGAACGGAGAAGACCGCGCCCATCGAGACCTTCACACTGCGGCGGTAGAGGGGGTCGGCGCAGTCCGGTGAGAGCAGGACCGCGTCCATGCCGAGGGCCGCGGCCGAGCGGAAGATCGCGCCGATGTTGGTGTGGTCGTTGACCGACTCCATGACGACGACCCGGCGGGCGGTCTGCAGGAGTTCGGCGGCGGTGGGCAGCGGTTTGCGCTGCATGGAGGCCAGCGCGCCGCGGTGGACGTGGTAGCCGGTGACGCGTTCGGCGAGCTCCGGGCTGACGGCGTACACCGGCGCCGGGAGCTCGTCGATGACGTCGCGCATGACGTCGACCCACTTCGCGGAGAGCAGCATCGAGCGCATCTCGTACCCGGCGTCCTTGGCCCGGCGGATGACCTTTTCGCCCTCGGCGATGAACAGCCCCTCGGCGGGCTCGCGCTTGCGGCGCAGCTCGACGTCGGTCAGGCCGGTGTAGTCGCGCAGGCGCGGGTCGTCGGGGTCCTCAACGGTGATGAGATCGGCCACAGGGTGATACTGCCTTGTCCTGGGTGTGGTGCCAACGGCTCGGAACGGTTGTGTTACCCGCGGTTACTCGGATGTCCGCGGGCCGACGGTCACGACCGCGCCGATGACGATGACCGCCGGCGGCTTGACCTCCTGGGCGCGGACCGTCTCGGCGACCGTCGCCAGGGTCGCGTCGACGCGGCGCTGGGCGGCCGTCGTGCCCTCCTGGACGAGGGCGACCGGGGTGTCGGGCGACTTGCCGTGCGCGACGAGCGTCTCGGCGATCTTCCCGATCTTGTCGACGCCCATGAGGATCACCAGGGTGCCGGTGAGCTTCGCCAGGGACGGCCAGTCGACCAGGGAGCGCTCGTCGTCGGGGGCGACATGCCCGCTGACCACGGTGAACTCATGGGCGACGCCCCGGTGGGTGACGGGGATGCCGGCCGCGCCCGGGACGGAGATCGAGCTGGAGATGCCGGGGACGACCGTGCAGGCGATCCCGGCCGCGGCGAGGGCCTGGAGCTCCTCCATGCCACGGCCGAAGACATACGGGTCGCCGCCCTTGAGCCGGACGACCGACTTGCCCTGCTTGGCGTGCTCGATCAGCGCGTTGTTGATGGCCTCCTGGGCCATGTAGCGGCCGTAGGGGATCTTCGCCGCGTCGATCACCTCGACGTGCGGCGGGAGTTCGGCGAGCAGGTCGCGCGGGCCTAGCCGGTCGGCGATGACGACGTCCGCCTCGGCGAGGAGCCGGCGGCCGCGGACCGTGATCAGGTCCGGGTCGCCGGGGCCGCCGCCGACCAGGGCGACGCCGGGGGTGCGGGTGCGGTGGTGGGGGGCGACGAGGGTGCCGTCGCGCAGGCCCTCGACGACCGCGTCGCGGATGGCCGCCGTGTGGCGGGGGTCGCGGCCACGGGCGTCCGTGGTGAGGACGGCGACCGTGACGCCCTCGCTGTGCCCGGTCGCCGGGGTCCACGCGGTGGCCCGGTCGGCGTCGTCCGAGCGGACGCACCAGACGCGGCTCCGCTCCGCTTCGGCCGAGGCCCGGGTGTTCGCCTCCTGGTCGCTGGTGGCGATGAGGGCGTACCAGGCGTCCGCCAAGTCGCCTTCGGCGTAGGGGCGCTGGTGCCAGGTGATCTCCGCCGCGTCGGCCATCGCCTCGACGGAGGGGGTCGCCTCCGGGGACACGAGGTGGATGTCGGCGCCTGCCGCGATCAGTGTGGGGAGGCGGCGCTGGGCCACCTGGCCGCCGCCGAGGACGACGACCCTGCGGCCGGTGAGGCGGAGGCCTACGGGGTAGGCGGGGTGTTCGGCCATGAGGTGCGGCTCCTCGTGCGGGCAAGGGTGGGCGCTGCGGCTCTGGAGCGGCCCTGACGTGCGGATTTTAGAGGTGGGCTCAGGGTACGGCGGGGCCGGGGGCCGCGCAGGGGTGCAGACCCGCCGGCGTATGTCCGCCGACTGCCGCCGCCGGGCCCCCGGCGGGTCCTACTTCTCGGTCACCCCCGCCGAGTCGAACGTCGCCACCTCGTGCATGGCGCGGGCCGTGCTCTGGACCAGGGGCAGGGCCAGCAGGGCGCCGGTGCCCTCGCCGAGGCGGAGGTCGAGGTCGACCAGGGGGCGCAGGCCCAGCTTGTTCAGGGCGGCCACATGGCCGGGTTCGGCGCTGCGGTGGCCCGCGATGCAGGCCGCGAGGACCTCGGGGGCGATGGCGCGTGCGACCAGCGCGGCGGCTCCGGCGCTGACGCCGTCCAGGATCACCGGCGTACGCAGGGACGCGCCGCCGAGGAGGAGGCCGACCATCGCCGCGTGTTCGAAGCCGCCGATCGCGGCCAGGACGCCGATCGGGTCGGCCGGGTCCGGCTGGTGGAGGTCCAGGGCGCGGCGGACGACCTCGGTCTTGCGGGCGAGGGTCTCGTCGTTGATGCCGGTGCCGCGACCGGTGACCTCGGCCGGGTCGGCGCCCGTGAAGACCGAGATGAGGGCCGCGGACGCCGTCGTGTTCGCGATGCCCATCTCGCCCGTGAGCAGTGCCTTGTTGCCGGCCGCCACCAGGTCGCGGGCCGTCTCGATGCCGACCTCGATGGCCTGCTTGGCCTCCTCGCGGGTCATCGCGGGGCCGGTGGTCATGTCGGACGTGCCCGCGCGGATCTTGCGGGGCAGCAGGCCCGGGGTCGCCGGGAGGTCGGCGGCCACGCCCACGTCGACGACGCAGACCTCGGCGCCGACCTGGGACGCGAAGGCGTTGCAGACCGCGCCGCCGCCGAGGAAGTTGGCGACCATCTGGGCCGTCACCTCCTGCGGCCAGGGGGTGACTCCCTGGGCGTGCACGCCGTGGTCGCCGGCGAAGATCGCGACGGCCGCGGGCTCCGGGATCGGCGGCGGGCACTGCCGGGACAGGCCGGACAGCTGCGCGGAGATGATCTCCAGCATGCCGAGCGCCCCGGCCGGCTTCGTCATGCGCTTCTGCCGCTCCCACGCCTCGCCGAGCGCCTTGGCGTCCAGCGGGCGGACGCTGGCGACGGTCTCCGCGAGCAGGTCGTGCGGGTCCTCGCCGGGCAGGGCGCGACGGCCGTACGTCTCCTCGTGGACGACCCACGACAGCGGGCGGCGCTTGGCCCAGCCCGCCTGCATCAGCTCGGGCTCGTCCGGGAACTCGTCGACGTAGCCGACGCACAGGTAGGCGACGACTTCGAGGTGCTCGGGCAGGCCGAGCGCCCGCACCATCTCGCGCTCGTCGAAGAAGCTGACCCAGCCGACGCCGAGGCCCTCGGCGCGGGCGGCGAGCCACAGGTTCTCGACCGCGAGCGCGGAGGAGTACGGCGCCATCTGCGGCTGCGTGTGCCGGCCCAGGGTGTGGCGGCCGCCGCGGGTCGGGTCGGCGGTGACGACGATGTTCACCGGCGTCTCGAGGATGGCCTCGATCTTCAGTTCCTTGAACTGCTTGGCCCGGCCCTTGGGCAGGGACAGCGCGTACGCGTCGCGCTGACGCATCGCCAGTTCGTGCATCGCGCGCCGGGTGTCGGCCGAGCGGATCACGACGAAGTCCCAGGGCTGCGAGTGGCCGACCGAGGGGGCGGTGTGGGCGGCCTCCAGGACGCGCAGCAGCACCTCGTGCGGGATCGGGTCGCTGCGGAAGCCGTTGCGGATGTCCCGGCGCTCGCGCATGACCTTCAGTACGGCCTCGCGCTCGGCGTCGTCGTACGCGGGCGCGGCGGGGCCGGTGGACTCTCGAGCTTCTTCCACTGCAGCGGCCGGGCTCTCTTCCTGGTCGGCGGCCCTGGTGTCCAGGTCCTCCGGGCTCTGTGCGACATCGGGGTCGTTGATGTCGTTCGCGTGCTCCGCGTCCGGGGTCGCCGGGGCGGGAGCGGGGTCGGCGCCGCGCGGGGCGGGGACCGTGACGGTGAGACCCAGGGCGGTGGGACCCATGACGGCGGAATCCGTGCCGGTCGGACCCGTGCCGGTCGAGGGAACAGCGGCCGTTTCCGCGGCCTGCTGCTGTTCCGCGAGCTCCTCGGGGGCCGGCGTCATCTCGGGGACCGGTTGTTCCTCCGTGGGGAGCGCCGTGTCCTCGACCGGCTCGAACTGACCCAAGGGAAGGTCCGGTTGGTCCGGCCGGCCCTCCGGCTGGACGTCCAGGGGAGCGGCGACCGGCGGGGCGGGGGTGGCGTCCACGGGGAGTGCCTCGACGGTCGGCTCCGCCGTCTTCGTCACGGGCTGCTGCTCCGGCTGTGGTTCCGGCTCCGCGTGGGTGACTGCGAGGACGGGCTCAGGCTGGGGCTGGGGCTGGGCGACAGGGGGCGCGGCCTCGGGTTCGGGCTCCGCCGGCGGGACCGTCTCCGGGGCAACGGCGTCCGGGATGTGAGACACGGAGTCCGCGGCTTGGACAGGCGGGGCGGGAGACTCGTCGACGGCCTCCGCTTCCGGCTCCGCTTCGGGCAGCGGCTCCGCCTGCGGTGTCGGCTCGGGCTCCGCCTGTTGGGCGGTCGGCTCGGCGGGGGCCGCCGGCGCGTCGATGAACTGCACGCCCTCGGGGGCGGCGGAGACCTCCGGTTCGGGCGCGGGGGCCTCGGCCTCCACGGCGGGAGCTTCCGCCACGGGGGTCGCCGGTTCCGGCGTCTCAGGGGTCACGATCGCCACGGGCTCGGGAGCCTCAACGGCTTCGGGGGCGGGGGTGGGCTCAGGGGCCACGACCGGGTCGGGGACGGGGGCCTCGGAAACGGCCTGCGGTGCGACGACGGCCTCCGCGACCGGATCCGGAACCGGAACCGGCTCCGCCGCGGGCGCCTCCGGGGCCGGCGTGGCGCCGACGCTCGCGTCGGGCTCCTGCGTCTGCGGCTGCGGCTGAGCCGCCTCGGCCTCGGCAGGGATCGCCTGCGCGACCTCGGCCGCCTCGGCGACGGGCGCCTCCACGGGGTTCGTCGCAGCGACCGCTCCCGGCTCTGCCGCCTCCACCGCTTCGGCCGCCTCCACCGATTCGGCCGGCTCAACCACTTCGGCCGGCTCGGGCGGCTCGGCCGGCTCGGCCGGCTCGGCCGCCTCGGCCGCGACCGGCTCAGCCGCCTCGGCCGCGACCGGCTCAGCCGCCTCGGCCGCGACCGGCTCGGCCGCCTCGGCCGCGACCGGCTCAGCCGCTTCGACCGCCTCGGCCGCGACCGGCTCAGACGTCTGCGCGGTTTCGGGGGCGACGGCCGGGTCCTCCGCAGCCTCCGGCGCCTCCGGTACCGCCTGCGCCGCGTCCACCGGCTGTTCGGCGACGGCCTGCCCTGCGGGCGCGTCCGCCGGCGCGGCGGGCGCCTTCGGCGTTCCGTCGTCGCCGGAGACGGGGACGGGGACGGAGACGTCGGCCGCGTCCTGCCCGGCCTCGACGACCGCCTCGACGACCGCCTCGACGGGAACCTGCTCGGCCTCCGCCATCATCGCGGCTCCGAACACCTGACCGGGGTCGACGACTCCGTACGTCTCGGCGGCGGGCGCGGGCTGGGCGCCGTCGGCGTCGCTCCCCTCCGGGGAGGTCGCGGCGATCGCCTCGGTCGCCACGCGGGTCACGACCGCCTGGGCCACGCCCACCGGCTCGGTCTGCTGCGACTCCGTGACCGCCACTGCCGGAACAACCGTTTCCGCAGTCGTCACCCCAGGCGCGACCTGGGCCTGGGCGGGCGCCTGGGCCGTGGCCTGCGCTGCGCCCCAGGGGGCCGCGCCCTGCGGCGGCATCTCGCGCACTGGCGGGACGTCGAGGTACTCGGGACCGGACGCGGCCGGGCCGGGCTGTCGCACCGGCGCGCCCGCGGGACCGCGGTCGGCGAGCGAGCGGACCGGGCTGGCGGAGGCGTCGGGGATAGGCGGGCCGAGGTGCAGGGGACGGCGCGGGGCCGTCTGGGGCGTCGACGGGCCGGGAAGGCGGACGGCGCTGAGGTCGACCGAACCGCTGTCGCGGCCGGACGTCTCGTGCGGACCCGGCTCGTGCACCGCCTCGACCACCGGCTCCGGCGCGGGCGGCGCCACCTCGTTGCCCCACGCGCTCTGGGCACCCGGCAGCAGCAACAGGTCTTCGTCCTCGGCGGTGCTCTCGGAGAGGTAGGTGTACGCACCGTGCGCGGAGGCGCCCGGCTGCTCCACCATGCCTGCGTTCTCCGGCAGCCCCTCGCCCGGGACCTGGCCGGTGTCGGTCATGCGTACCCCTCGCCCATCGGTTAGTGCTCCTGCGGCCGGCTCACCCGGAGCGGCGCACCGACCGCCCCGTAGTGAAGAACGAGCGTCCGTGCCCAGCGGCACGAACGACCCGCCCGAAAAAGCGACAAAGCCATTCAGTGGCATTGTCCCGGCCGTCGTCGCGTCGCGACAGCTTGATCCGCGACGCTCCGCTGTGGACTGCGCCACGTTGCGCGCCCTCCGGTTCTGCCGTACCACACACCCCCCAAAAGGGATGTGTTTTCCGGACATTGACCGACGAAGCGCCGGGCGAACGGAAGCGGTACGACGATCGGCCAGCCTACCGCGCGCGGTACGACAACAGGATCACGGGGAGGGCGGAGCGGGTCACGTTCGACGGTCCGGCAGTGCCCACCCGTCGCCCGACCACCACCCCTCAGCGAGGCGCTTCGCGCCGCAGAATTTCTCCGGTGAGCAGGAACGCGACGCTCCGTTCTGTTTCCGTCCAGGCCCGCGTGTCGAGTTCGACGGACTGGACGAGGGCGCACTCGACGCGGTAGCCGTGCTCGGACAGGTCGCGGCCCACGCGTTCGGCCGCGTCGCGGGTCGCCGCATGGGTGACGATGCGCTGCGGGCGGCGGTCGGCGACCGCGGAGACCACGGCCGCTCCCCCGCCGCCGACCCGGACGACGTCCGGCTCGGGCAGGTTCTCCAGGACGTGCGGGGCGGTGCCGTGGACGATCTGCAGTTGGACGCCGTGGCGACGCGAGGAGGCGTCGGTGCGGCCGCACGCGTCCAGGTCGTGGTCTACGGCGATGACCGCGGCGCCCGCCCGCGCCGCCTCGGTCGCGAAGGCGCCGCTGCCGCAGCCGATGTCCCACACGAGGTCGCCGACCCGCGGGCCGAGCCGGGCGAGTTGGGCCGCCCGCAGCAGCTCCGACTCCCCCTCGCCGAGTCCGCCGCCGTACGCCTCGCCCGGCAGGGCCCAGCCGCGCGGGCCGGCGGCGGGGTCACGGCCGGCGATCCAGCCGCTGTCGCCGGCGACGGCCGGTGCGGTGGAGCCGCCGATGACGATGACGACGTTGGGGTCGCGCCAGGTGTGGTCGGCGGCCTTGTCGGAGGTGACGACGCTGACCTGTTCGCGGGTGGTGCCGAGTTCCTCGCAGACCACGAAGGTGCGGTGCACGCCCTCCATGAGCAGGCCGAGCTCGGCCGGGCCGGCGCCCGGGGAGGTGAGGACGGCGACCTTGGTGTGGGCGCGGCACACGTTCACCGCGCGGCGCAGGGTGCGCCGGTGGGCGACGACGACCTGGGCGTCGTCCCAGGGCATGCCGGCCCGGGCGAAGGCGGCGGCGACGGCGGAGACGGCCGGGACGACCTCCACCTCCAGGCCGAACTCGGGTGCGCGCAGGGTGCGTACGACGCCGAAGAAGCCCGGGTCGCCGTCGGCGAGGACGACCGCGGTGCCGCGGTGGCCGGCGATGCGGCGGGCGGCGAGGGCCACGCTGCCGAGCCGGACGCGTTCCGCCGCGGGCGGCACTTCGGGCAGCGCCAGATGGTGGGCGGCGCCGGCCACCAGCGTGGCGGCGCCCAGGGCCGAGCGGGCCGCGGCGGTCAGTGGCGAGCCGTCCCAGCCGATCACCGTGACGCGGTCGGCCATGGTCGTCAGTCTCCCCGGGGGTTCACGCTGGTAGCGGGCTCCGTGAGGGTACCTGGTCGGCAGGGCCGGGCGGCGGCGCCGGCAGGGGCCTCGGGGTCAGTTCCAGTCGGTGTACGACGGGTAGCCGCCGCTCTCCGCGAAGTGGTCCCCGGGGCCTTCCAGGTCCTCCGGGAGCAGGCTCCACACGATGTAGTCGGTGCGCACCTCGGTCCAGGCGCCGTCCTCGGCGCGGGCGCGCGCTATACAGGCGCCGCGCAGCACGCCCTCACTGATGCAGCCGATCTTCTGGGCTACCTGCTGGGAGGCGGTGTTGTCGGCGGCGGTGCGCAGCTCGATGCGCTCGAGCTTCTGATCGGTGAGCAGCCACTGTGCGGTGGCCAGCGCCGCCTCGGAGGCGTAGCCCTCGCCGCGCGCCCAGGGGGCGATGATGTACGACAGCTCGGTGGAGCGGACGTGCCAGTTGGTCTTGGCGAGTTGGACGATGCCGACCAGGCGCTGGGTGAGGAACTCGGTGACGGCGAGGTCGAGGCCGCGGCCGGCGCTGCGTTCGGCGGGCGCGTACTCGGTGATCCAACGGCGGGCCGCGGCCTCGCTGAAGGGCTGGGGCACGGCGGTCCAGGCCCCTACCTGTTCGTCGTTCATCATGTCGGCCAGGGCGGGCACGTCGTCCTCGTCGAGGGGACGCAGCACCAACCGCTCCGTGCTGATGGAGATGGTGGGGAAGGTGCTCGTCATGAAGCCGCTCCGTAGCCTTCGAAACCGTCAGGGCCCGACCTGCTGGGCCGTCAGGGCCTGCTGAACTGCCCAGCATGCAGCATGTGAGCACCGCACCGCACCACGGGGTCCACCCCGAGTGATGGAGTGGACCCCGTGGGTGCGCAGGTCGGCCGGAGGTGACTGGCACACCCGCGCGCGGACGCCTCAGAAGGAGGCGATGACGGAGCCGGCGTACTTGTCCGCGATGAACTTCTTGACCTCGGGGGACGTGAGGAGCGTGGCGAGCTTCTTGACGCGCGGGTCGCTCTCGTCGCCCTTCTTCACGGCGAGGAAGTTGCCGTAGGGGTTGTCCTTGGCGGACTCCAGGACGAGGGCGTCCGAGGCGGGCTTCAGGTCGGCCTCGATGGCGTAGTTGCCGTTGATGACGGCCGCGTCCACGTCGTCCAGGGAGCGCGGGGTCTGGGCCGCCTCCAGCTCCTTGAACGTGAGCTTCTTCGGGTTCGCGGTGATGTCCGCGGGGGTGGCGTCGTTGCCCACGCCGTCCTTGAGCGTGATGAGCTTGTTCGCGGCGAGCAGCTTCAGGGCGCGGGCCTCGTTGACGCTGTCGTTGGGGACGGCGATCGTCGCACCGCTCTTGAGGGCGTCGGCGCTCTTGACCTTGTGGGAGTAGAGGCCGAGCGGCTCCAGGTGGACCGTGACGACGGGCACGATGTGGGTGCCGTTCTTCTTGTTGAAGTCGTCGAGGTACGGCTGGTTCTGGAAGTAGTTGGCGTCGACCGAGCCGTCCTCCGTCGCCGTGTTCGGCGTGACGTAGTCGGTGAACTCCTTGACCTCCAGGTCGAGGCCCGCCTTCTTCGCCAGGTTGTCCTTGACGAAGGTGAGGATCTCGGCGTGCGGGGTGGGGCTCGCGGCGACGACCAGCGGGCCGCTGCCGTCGGAGGAGGCGGAGTCGGAGCCCTTGTCCGAGCCGCAGGCGCCGAGTCCGAGGGTGAGGGCTCCGGCGGCGAGGACTGCGGTGGTGATCTTGGCGGTGTTACGCACGAAAAGTGCCTTTCCTGAGGTGGTGCGACCCCGCGTGGGGTGAGCGGGGGGTCTGTGGGGTGGGACGCCTCTTGGGCGCTTACGCGACCTTGCTGACGTCCGCGGCCGCCTTGCTGACGTCCGCGGCCGCGGGCTCCTTCGCCTTCAGCAGACGGAGCCTGGGCGCGGGGCCCGAGCGGCCGCCGCGGCGGTGCAGGGAGCGGGCGGCGTAGTCGCCGGCGAACTGGATGAGGGAGATGACGACGGCGAGGATCGCCACCGTGATCCACATCAGCTCGGTCTCGAAGCGCTGGTAGCCGTAGCGGATGGCGATGTCGCCGAGGCCGCCGGCGCCGACCGTGCCGGCCATGGCGGAGTAGCCGATGAGGGCGACGATCGTGGTGGTGGTGCTGGCGATGAGGGAGGGCAGGGACTCCGGGACGAGGACCTTGCGCACGATCGTCCAGGTGTTGCCGCCCATCGCCTGCACGGCCTCGACGAGCCCGCCGTCCACTTCGCGGACAGCCGTCTCGACGAGGCGCGCGAAGAACGGGATGGCGCCGATGGCGAGCGGCACGATCGCGGCCTCGCGGCCGATGGTCGTCCCGGTGATCGTGCGGGTGAAGTTCATCAGCGCGACCATCAGGATGATGAAGGGCATCGAGCGGGCGACGTTCACGACCTGTCCGAGCACCCTGTTGGCGACGACGTTCTGCAGCAGGCCGCCCCGGTCGGTGAGGACCAGCAGGACGCCGAGCGGGAGGCCGCCGACGACGGCGATGAGCGTGGACCAGCCGACCATGTAGAGGGTGTCCCAACACGCCTGGGACAGCAGGGGCTGCATCTCCGACCAGGTCACCTGGCACCTTCCTTCACCAGCACGGATGCGGGCTCCTGGCCCACGACGTCGATCTGCAGGCCCTGTTCGCGCAGGAAGCCGATCGGCACGACGTTGTCCTCGTAGCGGCCGGGCAGTTCGATGCGCATGCGGCCGACCTGGAGGCCGCCGACGGTGTCGATGGCGGCGCCGAGGATCGATATGTCGATGTTGTAGGTGCGTGACAGCTGGGAGACCACGGGCTGGGTGGCCGTCTCGCCGTGGAAGGTGACGTCGACGACGGTGCGGTCCTCGCCAGTGGCTTCGCCGCCCACCG
Source organism: Streptomyces sp. NPDC051677 (assembly GCF_044453465.1). Classification (NCBI taxonomy): domain Bacteria; kingdom Bacillati; phylum Actinomycetota; class Actinomycetes; order Kitasatosporales; family Streptomycetaceae; genus Streptomyces; species Streptomyces sp. NPDC051677. The sequence goes on along the minus strand of NZ_JBITCT010000049.1, from coordinate 36,218 downwards.
GGAAGAGCGCGGCGGCCAGTTCGGAGCCGGGGGTGGCGAGCAGTTCGCTGACCGTGCCGGACTCGACGACGCGGCCGTTCTCCATGAGCGCGGCGGAGTCGCAGATCGACTTCACGACGTCCATCTCGTGGGTGATGAGCAGGACGGTCAGGCCCAGTTGGCGGTTCAGGTCGCGCAGCAGCTGGAGGATGGAGCGGGTGGTCTCCGGGTCGAGGGCGCTGGTGGCCTCGTCGGAGAGCAGCACCTTCGGGTCGCCGGCGAGGGCGCGGGCGATGCCGACGCGCTGCTTCTGGCCGCCGGAGAGCTGGGCGGGGAAGGACTTGGCCTTGTCGGCGAGACCGACCAGGTCGAGCAGCTCCAGTGCTTTGCGGGAACGTTCCTTCCCCGAGACGCCGAGGATCTCCAGGGGCAGTTCGACGTTGTCCTGCACGGTGCGCGAGGACAGCAGGTTGAAGTGCTGGAAGACCATGCCGATCCGGCTGCGCGCCTGCCGCAGCTCCTTGCCGGCGCGGGGTCCGCGCCCGGCGAGCGCGGTGAGGTCCTGTCCGGCGACGGTGACCGTGCCGGCGGTGGGGCGCTCCAGGAGGTTGATGCAGCGGATCAGCGAGGACTTGCCGGCGCCGGACTGGCCGATGACGCCGTACACCTCGCCTTCGCGGACGTGCAGGTCGACGCCGTCGAGGGCGGTGACCTCACGGCCGCGCGAGCGGTAGACCTTGGTGAGGTCCGTGGTGGTGATCACGTGGATTTCCGTCACTGTCGAGTGCGCGGGCGTGGGTGTGCCCGGGCGCACGGAGGCAGGCTGTCAGGGACGCGACACGGTTCTCGCTGTGGCGGGGAACCGGGGAGAAACATGTGCGCGGGGCGCGGCTGGTGTCCTGTACGGCAGACATGCGGCGTACGGACGTGCCACGGCGTCTCGCTTCGGGGCGCGAGCTCGGGGGGTGCGGGGGCCCTCTAGAAGGCGCACATTCGACACATACAACGAGCACCGGGCGTCATGGTCGCCTCGGTCGCAGGGATGCGGCTGCTCGTCGTGGTCATGAGCATCAGTAAACCAGACGTACGGTCCTGACCGAGACCTCGATGTCCGAATGCTGGACAGCCGTGGACGGTTCGCACGTGAGCGCCTGACGGGCGCGGCGGCCTGTGGTCGACGCCACCGTCGCCCGGCGGGCCTCGGGGCCGACCGCGGGGTGTCGATTACGCCGTAATAAGGTCACTGCATGCTTGATGCCCTGACGCTGGTGACCGGCGCCGCCGCGTTGCTGCTCGCCGCCTGGTGCGGCTGGGCCGCCTACCGGGACCAGCCGACGAAGGACTGGCACTTCATCGGGATGGCCGTGGTCTCGGCTTTGGCCACGGTCCAGTTGGTGGTCGGGATCGTGCAGTTGGCGCGGGGCGAGAAGCCGGAGCAGGGCACGACGATCTTCGTGGCGTATCTGCTGGGCGCGTTCGCGTGTGTGCCGACGGCGGGGTTCATGTCGCTGGCCGAGCGCACCCGCTGGGGTTCGGTGACGGTCGCCGCGGGCGGTGTGGTGCTCGCCGTGCTGGAGGTGCGGCTCTATGACATCTGGGGAGGCTGAGATGGCGGCGGTGGAGGAGGCGAAGCCGGCCCGGCTCATCGGCGGGCCCGGGATGCTTCTGGTGTGGTTCTACGGTGTGATGGTGGTCGGAGCCGTGTCGCGGTCGGCGTACCAGATCGCGACGGAGTTCGACCGGGCGCCGCTTTCGTACACGCTGTCCGCGGTGGCGGGTGTGGTGTACGGGTTCATCACGTACTCGCTGGTGCGGGGCGGGGAGAGGGCCCGGAGGGCGGCGCAGGTGTGCTGCGCCGCCGAACTCGCGGGCGTGCTGATCGTCGGCACCTGGACCCTGATCGAGCCGTCGGCCTTCCACGACGCGACCGTGTGGTCGGACTACGGCATGGGGTACGTGTTCATCCCCGTGCTGCTGCCGTTGTCCGCGCTGTACTGGCTGCGCAGGTCCCGTACCGCCGCCACCGCCGCTACGCAGTAGCCGCGTACTCCCCCGCCTGCTTCTCCAGGACGATCATCGGCACGCCGTCCGTGCCCTCGGAGGTGCCGACCGTCTCGTAGCCGACGCGGCGGTAGAGGCGGAGGTTGCCCTCGCTGCGGTGGCCGGTGAAGAGGCGGAACTTCTTGGCGCCGCGCTCCTCGGCGAGCGCCGACTCCGCCGCGCGCAGCAGTCTCGCGCCGATGCCGTGCCCCTGGAGACGAGGGTGGACGCAGAGCTTGCCGATGGCGGCGGCGCCGTCCTCGGTGAGGCTGCCGCGTACGGAGCCGACCACCTCGTCGCCCAGGCGGGCCACGAAGACGCAGTCGGTGGCGAGTTCCTGCCGGACCGAGTCGAGGCTCTGGACGAGCGGGTCGATGCGGTAGTTGCCGTACAGCGCGGCTTCACTCTGGAAGCACAGGTACTGCAGCCTGAAGATCTGCTCGACATCCTGCTCGGTCGCCCCCGAGATGGTCACGCTCATGCCCATGTGCGCACGCCTCCCGCTCACCTGATCGCCTGTGGTCCTTCACTCCTATCCCCGCACTTCGTGGGCCGCAACCTCCGGCGTCAGCAAACGCCGCAGACATCCCAGACATCTGGAACGTTCCGGGCCGAGACTGCCCTGTGAGATACCCAACTCCCCCGCGATCTCGCGGTAGGTGAGGTCCTCGGGTGAGAGAAGCGCTTGGAGGAGCCGGGAGCAGCGGCCGGGGAGTCGGTGCACGGCCTCGCGCAGGGCGCGGTGGCGGGCGGCGGTGAGGGCGAGCTGCTCGGGACCGCGGGCGGAGTCCTCGGCGGGATCGCTCTCGTACGGCTGCTCGCGGCGGGTCGTACGGCGGGTGCGGCGGACCTCGGCGCGGACGGCCCTGCGCAGCCAGCCCTGCGGGTCGGGCGGCGGGCCGTCGGAGGCGAGGTGCTCCAGGAGGCGGAGCCAGACCGCCTGTTCCAGGTCGCCGGGTTCCGTGGCGGTGGCGTGGGCCTCGGCGGAGACTTCCGCGGCGAGGAGGGGGCGCAGGGCGGTGAGCAGGTCGTGCGTCATATGCCGAACGATGCGGCCGCCCGGGCGGCTGGTTGCCCGGGCGGCCGACTGTCACTCCAACGGGGACTCAGCCGTTGACGAAGTCCGCGCGGGCGAGAAGGCCCGTGTCGGCGTTGTCGGTGAAGACGCCGTCGATGCCGGTCGCGAAGTAGGTGCGGAAGGCGCCGAAGGGGTCGCCGTACCCGTCGGCGTCCGTGCCCTTGCGGAAGTTCGCGGGCAGGAAGGGGTTCTCGTTGCGCATGGTGTACGGGTGGAGGATCAGGCCGACCGCGTGGGCGTCCTTCACCAGGGAGGTCGGGGTGGTGAGGTTGCCGGCCGCGTCCTTCGGGATGACCAGGTCGAGGGTGGGGCCGATGCCCTGGGCGTAGCCGGCGATCTCCCTGAGCCCGGCCCGGGTGATCAGGTCGGCGACCGTGCGCGGGTCGCCCGCCTCGACGAAGTCCCAGGGGCGGGTGTTCGCGGCCGACAGCAGGACCACGAGGGGGTTGTCGACCAGCTTGTTCAGGCGCTGGATGCTGGTCGGCTCGAAGGACTGCAGGATGACCGGCGAGTTCTTCTTGTCCTTGCCGTACTTGTGCAGCAGCTTGGCGACCCGCTCCTCCAGGCCCAGGCCCAGCTTGCGGAAGTAGGTGGGGTGCTTGGTCTCGGGGTAGATCCAGACCTGCTTGCCGCGCTTGCGGGTCTGCTCGTCCTGCCACTTCAGGACTTCCTCGAAGGTGGGGATCTCCCAGCGGCCGTTGTAGAGCGTGTTGTGCGGGCGGTTGGCCGGGATGCGCTCGATCGCGCGCAGGGTCTTCAGCTCCGCGAGGGTGAAGTCCTCGGTGAACCAGCCCGTGGTGGAGACGCCGTCGAGGACCTTGGTGGTCTTGCGGCCGGCGAACTCGGGGTGGTCGGCGACGTCCGTCGTGCCGCCGATCTCCGGCTCGTGCCGGCAGACCAGATGGCCGTCCTTGGTGGGGACCAGGTCGCCGGCCTCGACGATGTCGGCGCCCAGGTCGAGGGCCAGCTGGTAGGAGCCGAAGGTGTGCTCGGGGCGGTAGCCGCTGGCGCCGCGGTGACCGATGATCGTCGGCACGGGCAGGCTCTTCAGGCCGCCGCCATGGCCGCCGCCGGTCCGCGTCTCGGCGGCTCTCGCGGTGCCCGACAGGCCGAGGACGCTTCCGGTGGCGCCGAGCACGGCCGCGCCGAGGAGCGCCCGCCGTCCGGTTCCGCTCACGCTCGCCTGCTGGTTCGACTCCTGCGTGTCCTGCGTTCCCATGAGGGGCCTCCTGACCGTCGCCTCGTTCGTGCGGCCCGATCGTAGGGGCGTGGACATGACCGTCGGGAGACCTCGGTCCTAACACGCGGGTGACGCTGGATGGCGTGTGCCGTACGGCCACCTGACGGACCGTCGGACGGGAGGAATGGGCGGGGGCCGCCGGGGAAGGCGGTCAGTACCGGCTGCGGTCGTCCCGGGCGCGCAGTGCGCCAAGCGTTCCGGGGGCGGCAAAGCGGTTCGCCAGGCGCACCCTGCGGCGGCGGTCCCTGCGCGCCAGGACCGTCACGGAGGCGGCGAGCACGAGCGGCAGCAGTACGGCGAGAGCGACGACGACACCCACGACTCCCCCGGTTTCACCGCGTTGTTCCCGCCATTCCACCCAGATGACGGGCGGGCGGGGATTGCGCCGTCCAGGTAAACGTACGTCAACAGTGCGTAAGACCTGGGTGACCCGATGTGCGCCGGGACCCGAGCCGCGAGTATCGTCCTCACCTGCACAGACTCATACCGTTTTCCCTTGACATCGGAGGGCTCGTTGTCCCGCTTCGCGCTCATCAAGGCAGTGCTCGGACCGGTCATGCGCCTGATGTTCCGCCCTCGGGTCGAGGGCGCGGAGCACATTCCAGGCGACGGCCCCGTCATCCTGGCCGGCAATCACCTCACGTTCATCGACTCGATGATCCTGCCCCTCGTGTGCGACCGGCAGGTCTTCTTCATCGGCAAGGACGAGTACGTCACCGGCAAGACCCTCAAGGGCCGGCTCATGGCCTGGTTCTTCACCGGGGTCGGCATGATCCCGGTCGACCGCGACGGCGGCCGCGGGGGCGTGGCCGCGCTGATGACCGGGCGACGGGTGCTGGAGGAGGGGAAGGTCTTCGGGATCTACCCCGAGGGGACGCGGTCGCCCGACGGCCGCCTGTACCGGGGGCGTACCGGTATCGCCCGGCTGACGTTGATGACGGGCGCGCCCGTCGTCCCCTTCGCGATGATCGGCACGGACAAGTTGCAGCCGGGCGGGGCGGGGATGCCCCGGCCCGGGCGGGTCACCGTTCGGTTCGGTGAGGCGATGGAGTTCTCGCGGTACGACGGGATGGACCGCGACCGGTATGTGCTGCGGGCTGTGACGGACTCCGTGATGACGGAGGTCATGCGGTTGTCCGGGCAGGAGTACGTGGACATGTACGCGACCAAGGCCAAGGAAGCGGCGTAGCGGTTTCGTTGTCGGGTGCGGGTGCGGGTGCGCGTGCGTGGGCGGGGTCAGTCGTGCAGTTCGCCGTGCTCCGGACGTCCGCTGTCCAGCCGTTGCCCGCGCAGCATGAACCACGCTGCTGCCGCCGTCGCGAGCAGCACGATCGCGCCCGCGCCCGCCGCCAGCGTCAGGCCGTCCACGAAGGCCTCGCGTGCCGAGGACAGCAGCTCCTGGGCCGTTGGGGCCGGCAGCCGACCCGCCGCCTCCACCGCGCCGCCCAGTGACTCATGGGCGCCCTCCGGTGTGCCCGCCGGGGCCGAAAAGCCCCTGTACACGCCCGTCACGATCGAGCCGAGTACGGCGATGCCCAGGGCCGCGCCCAGTTCGTACGCCGTCTCGGAGACCGCGGAGGCCGCGCCCGCCTGGTCCTTCGGAACCGAGCTCAGGATGACGTCGGCCGTCACCGTGAAGGAGAAGCCGGCGCCCACGCCGACCACCAGCAGGGCGGCTCCCAGCAGGGGGTAGCCGGTGGACTGGGTGATCGTCGTCAGGGCGGCCAGCGCCAGGCCGATCGCCGCGAGGCCGCCGGAGACCACGGCCCGTACCGAGAAGCGGCGGGCCGCGCGGCCCGCGATCAGGCCGGCCGCCACCGCGCCGATCGCGGCGGGGAGTTCGGCCAGACCGGCCTCGAACGGGCGCCTGCCCTGGACGAGTTGCAGGTACTGGGAGAGGAAGAACACCAGGCCGGACAGGCCCAGGATGGTCAGCAGGTCGGCCAGGACCGCGCCGCTGAAGCCGCGGTTGCGGAACAGGCGCATGTCCAGCAGGGGCGCCTCAAGGGTCAGCTGGCGGCGGACGAAGCCGTGCAGGGCCGCCGCGCCCAGCAGGCCCGTGCCCGCTGAGGTCCAGGTGAGGCCGTGCGTCGCGGCCTCCTTGACGGCGTAGACGATGCCGATCATGCCGACCAGGGACAGGACCACGCTCAGCAGGTCCCACGGGCCCGGGTTCGGGGTGCGGGACTCGGGGAGCGTCCTGATGCCGACGAGGACCAGGACGACCATCACGGGCAGGTTGATGAGGAAGACCGAGCCCCACCAGAAGTGCTGGAGGAGGAAGCCGCCCACGATGGGGCCGACCGCGGTGCCCGCGGAGGCCGTCGCGCCCCAGATGCCCACGGCCAGGCTGCGTTCGCGCGGGTCGTGGAAGAGGTTGCGGATCAGGGCGAGGGTGGCGGGCATGAGGGTCGCGCCGGCCACGCCCAGCAGGGCGCGGGCCGCGATCATCGTCTCCGGGGTCGTCGCGTAGGCGTTGAGGACCGATATCAGGCCGAAGGCCGTGGCGCCGCCGAGCAGGATGCGCTTGCGGCCGATGCGGTCGCCGAGGCTGCCCATCGAGACGAGCAGGCCGGCGATGACGAAGGAGTAGACGTCGCCGATCCACAGGAGCTGGGTGCCGGAGGGCTTGAGGTCCTCGCTGATAAAGGGGGTCGCGAGACCGAGGACGGTCGCGTCGACGGCCACCAGCAGCACGGCGAGAACGAGGACGGAGAGCGCGAGCCAACGGTCCGGCCGCTTCACCGCCTCGGTCGTGCTCGCCGGCCGCAGGGTGCTGGTCATGGTTCCTCTCTCCGTAGTGCGCCGCCGAGGAGCAGCTCGGCGATCATGTGCGGGAAGTCCTTGGGGGCGCCCTTGCCGCTCTGCACCAGCCAGGCGCCGGAGGCCAGCAGGCCGAACAGCGCCTCGGTGAGCCAGGCGGGCGTGAGGTCGATGCGGAACTCGCCGGTCAGCTGTCCGCGCCGGAACAGGGCGGAGATGCGGTCGTCGATCCGGGTCCAGCCCTGGTTCTGCTCCTCGCCCTCGAACAGCTGGTTCTCGGTGTAAAGGAAGGCGAGCAGGCCGGCGGCGGGCTCGATCTCGTCCACCAGACGGCGCACGGCGGCGTCGGCCGGGCCCTCGTCCAGCCGGGCCGCGTCCAGGGCGTGCTCGCACTCCGCGATGCCGAGGGCCTCCAGGGCGCGGACGAGTGCGTCGCGCCCGGCGAAGTGCCGGTGCAGCGTGGCGCGGCTGATCCCGGCCGCCTTGGCGACCTCGTCCATCGTCGCGGTGGATTTGCGGGTCAGCAGGGCGGCAGCGCTGCGGAGTACGTGGTCACGGTCGACGGCCATGAGACAACCATAACCCATGTGAGACATTCGTGTCTCACCATAGGCGCGAGTGACTCACATGCGTCGGTCGAGCGGGGTTCTCAGTGCCAGGGCAGGCTGCCGCGCCGCTCCCAGTACGTCTTCGGGTCCTCCGTGAGCGCGGACAGCCGGTCGAGCTGGTCGTCGTCGAGGTCCACGACCGCGGCGTGCAGGTTGGAGGCGAGCTGGGTGGCCGTCGCGGCGCCGGAGAGGACGACGCCGGCCCAGGGCCGGCGCAGGATCAGGGCGAGGGCGACCGCGTCGCAGCCGAGGGAGGTTTCTCCCGCGACGGCCTTCAGGGCGTCCGGCGCGTAGGGCTCCGCGAGGCGGCCGTTGGCCATGCCCTCCTTCACGATCACCGTGAGTCCGGCGTCGTGCGCCTCGGCGAGGGCGGGGCCGGCCGAGGTCTCCAGGGCGTTGTACGTCGACTGGACGGTCCGGAAGAGGGGCTCGCCGTCGACCGTCACGGCGAGGGCGGCGCGGATCGCGTCGGCCTGGGCGGGGCCGCTGGTGGAGAAGCCCACGGTGAGGCCCTGGGCGGCGGCTTCGGCGAGCTTGGCGTGGAGTTCCTTGTCGGTGAGGGCCGGGCTGTCCGGGGTCACCGAGTGGATCTGGTAGAGGTCGAGCCGGTCGCCGAGGAGTTCGTCCGTCTCGGCGCGCTGACGTTCATAGGCGACGAGGCTGTGGTCCTTGACCTCGTGCTGCTCCGCGTCCGTCGTCCAGTCGGCGGTGTAGGTGTAGCCCCACTTGCTGCCTACGACGATGTCGTCGACGTCGGGCCGGACCTTCAGCCAGTCGGCCAGGAACTCCTCGGCGCGGCCGTAGGAGCGGGCCGCGTCGAAGTAGCGGACGCCCTGGGCGTAGGCGGCGTCCAGGAGTTCGTGGGTGCGGGTGCGCAGGGCGTTGACGCTGCGGTCGGCGCCGAGGTCCTGGTCGCGTCCGACGTTGATGTAGCCGGGGCGGCCGACGGCGGCGAGACCCAGGCCGATGTGGCAGGTGGGGGTCGTCGCTGAGGCGAGGCGGGCGAAGGGCATCGCGGGCTCCGTTCGGTGGCTCCTTGCGGCTGCCACCAACCTAACCCGCATGCCGGTGACGAAACGTGAGCCCGCGCCTCCGGCGTTCCACCCCGCCGTTCCACCCCCGCCGTTTCACTCCCGGCGTTACACGGCCCTTTTCCGCGCCGGGATCGACGAGCGGCACGGAGCACGTGGGCGGCTGCCGGGGGAAACGGATCACCCACTGTCCAGGACGGCCTTCGGTCTCGAAGTCATGGGCCACCCGTGGCGGCTGACGCGCCGGTTCGGCCCGAGTCGGGGTCCTTGAGCCAGGTAGGTGATCTGTACGCCCCGGGCCGGCAGTCGGCGCACCGGGGCCGTGAAGTCCCGCTCGCGCGTTAACCCCCGCTCCCCGGCCGGCCGGGGAGCGGGGGTTAACGCGCGAGCGCGGTGGTCACCGCTTCTTGGCGTCCGCCCAGCTGTGCTGCGCCGCCACGTCGGCCTTGACCTCGGCGAGCTGGACGGCGACCGCGCTCGGCGCCGTGCCGCCGCGGCCGTCGCGGGAGGCGAGGGCGCCCGGGACGTTGAGGACGGTGCGGACCTCGGGGGTCAGGTGGGCGGAGATCTTCGCGAACTGCTCGTCCGTCAGCTCGTCCAGTTCCTTGCCCTCGGCCTCGGCGGCCTTGACGCACTCGCCGGCCACCTCGTGCGCCACGCGGAACGGAACGCCCTGCTTGACCAGCCACTCGGCGATGTCGGTGGCCAGGGAGAAGCCGGCCGGGGCCAGCTCCTCCATGCGCTCGCGGTGGACGGTGAGGGTGGCGACCATGCCGGTGAAGGCGGGGAGCAGGACCTCCAGTTGGTCGCAGGAGTCGAAGACCGGCTCCTTGTCCTCCTGAAGGTCGCGGTTGTAGGCGAGCGGGAGGGCCTTGAGGGTGGCCATGAGGCCGGTCAGGTTGCCGATCAGGCGGCCCGACTTGCCGCGCGCCAGCTCCGCGATGTCCGGGTTCTTCTTCTGCGGCATGATCGACGAGCCCGTGGAGAACGCGTCGTGCAGCGTCACGAAGGAGAACTCCTTCGTGTTCCAGATGATGATCTCCTCGGAGATCCGGGAGAGGTTGACCCCGATCATCGCGGTGATGAAGGCGAACTCGGCGACGAAGTCGCGGGAGGCCGTGCCGTCGATGGAGTTGCCGACGCTGCCGTGCTCGAAGCCGAGGTCCTTCGCGACCGCCTCCGGGTCCAGACCGAGGCTGCTGCCCGCGAGGGCGCCCGAGCCGTACGGCGAGACGGCCGTGCGCTCGTCCCACTGGCGCAGCCGCTCGGCGTCCCGGGACAGGGACTGCACGTGGGCGAGGACGTGGTGGGCGAACAGCACCGGCTGGGCGTGCTGCAGGTGGGTGCGGCCCGGCATCGCCACGTCCGGGTGGGCCTCCGCCAGGCCGATCAGTGCGTCCTGGAGCTCGGCCACGAGGCCGCCGATGATCCGGGCGTGGTCACGCAGGTACATCCGGAAGAGGGTGGCGACCTGGTCGTTGCGGGAGCGGCCCGCGCGCAGCTTGCCGCCGAGGTCGGCGCCGAGGCGCTCCAGGAGGCCGCGCTCCAGGGCGGTGTGGACGTCCTCGTCGGCGATGGTGCCCACGAAGGAGCCGTCGGCGACGTCCGCCTCCAGCTGGTCGAGTCCGGCGATCATCCGGGTCAGCTCGTCCTCGGTGAGCAGGCCCGCCTTGTGCAGCACGCGCGCGTGGGCGCGCGAACCGGCGATGTCGTAGGGCGCGAGCCGCCAGTCGAAGTGGACGGACGCGGACAGCTTGGCCAGGGCCTCGGCGGGACCGTCGGCGAAACGGCCGCCCCAGAGCCGTACGTCACCGCTGTTGCTGCTCACTTGCGTTGCTCCTCATCGCCGCACTGAACGTCCTGCATGATTATGCAGAGTTATGCATGATTCGTCAATTCTGAGGGTCCCGGCAAAGTTCGGTAAGAGAATTCGAAGCCTCCTTGAACAACGGCAACCGCTTGCCCGTACTTCACACCGACGCTGGCGCCGCGTTTGTAAACCCACTCCTGACCCAAGTGAGGCATCCCCATGTCCAGGGCTCTTCCCAAGTACAACAAGCGTCGCGTGGCGATCATCGGCGGCGCCGCCGCTCTGGCCCTGACCGGTGCGGTGGTCGTGAACCAGGCCCTCGCCGGGGAGTCGTCCGACAGCGGCAGCACGACCAACGCCAAGACCCTCGCCAGCCCCGGCACCATCACGTGCCCGGACGTGGCCTCCAAGCTGCCTGCGATCCCCGCCACCGCACAGGCCGAGGTCGATCGCAACCTCGCCCTGCTCCAGACGCAGATCAACGAGGCCAACAAGCGGCTCGTCGACACCGTGGGGCAGGGCGGCCCGAACTTCGTGCAGAACGCGATCCTCGGCCCGCTGGAGGACAAGCGGATCTCGACCGTCAACCGCATCGCCACGGCCATCGGCCGCACCGCCGAGAAGCCGCAGGGCCTTGAGGCGCTCGCCCCGTGCACCCTCAACGCGGGCGGTGTCGCCGACACCGGCACCGGGGCGGGCGCCGAGGCAGGTGCGGGCGCGGAAGCCGGCGCCGGCCAGGGCGCGGGCGACGCAGCCACCGCGCCGGCCACCGGGAACGACGCGGCGGGCGAGGGCGCGGGGAACGCGGCCGGCGATGCCGGCAATGCCGGCGGCGACGCGGCCGGCGTCGGCACGATCAGCTGCCCCGACGTCGCCTCGCAGCTGCCCGCGATCCCCGCCACCGCACAGGCCGAGGTGGACCGGAACCTGGCGCTCCTCCAGACGCAGATCAACGAGGCCAACACCCGGCTCCAGAACACCGTCGGCCAGGGTGGCGCCAACTTCGTGCAGAACGCGATTCTCGGCCCGCTGAAGGACAAGCGCGTGTCCACGATCGACCGCATCGCCATCTCGATCGGTCGCAAGGGCACCAAGCCGCAGGGTCTCGACGCGCTGGCCGCCTGCACGTTGAACAAGTGACGTGACAGGCACAGCGGCCGCCCCGAGAAGCGCCGGCCGGGGCGGCCGCTGTGGCGTTCCACCAAGGGCCTCAAGGGCTCGTCCGCCGTACTCGACGTGCGGGTTCGCGGTGTCCTTCATAGCGTACGACGCATCGCTCAACGCGTCCTTCGAGAGCGAGGAGCACATCGCCATGAGCCTGGACGGACTGCCCGGACTGCCCGGACTGCCGTTGCCCTTGCGTCCGATTTGACGGAATTCCCCCTTCCGCCGCTCTCGTCCCCTAGCGTGGCCTCACACGTGCGCGCACGTGCGCAGGTGTGAACAACATGGGGGATTCATGTTCCGACCCGCACGCGAACCACAGAGCAAACGCCATGTCCGCTCCTCCTTCTACGTCGTCGGCGAGGGCATCCTCGCCGAGTCGCAGGACGGCGAGCCCGCGCAGCCGCTGACCGCCTCCACCGTGGCGGACCTGCGCAAGTTCCGCTTCTCCCGGCTTGGCCCCCAGTCCAGGCCGGCCCACCAGCTCGACCGGGCCGCCCGCACCGAGCTGGCCAAGGCGATGACGGACCCCGCTCGGGACCAGCCCGACCAGCCGGGCGTCCCGTCGGGGTTCACCTACCTCGGCCAGTTCGTGGACCACGACCTCACCCTGGACGCCACCGCGGTGCGCCTGGAGGACGAGATCACGGTCCGCCAGCTCCTGCAGGGCCGCTCCCCGGCCCTCGACCTCGACTCCCTCTACGGCCTCGGGCCCGAGCACCGCTTCGACCGCCGCTTCTACGAGGACGACGGGCTCAGGCTGAAGACCGGGACGACCCAGGGCGTGCCGAACGACACCTCCATCGTGGGCCGGCCCCTCGCCGGGTTCGACCTGCCCCGGGCGGGCACGGGCTCGCTGAAGTCCGAGCGGCGCCGGGCGCTGATCCCGGACCCGCGCAACGACGAGAACCTGATCGTCGCCCAGATCCACACCGCCTTCATCCGGTTCCACAACCGGGTGGTCGCCGACCTGGTCGGCAAGGGCGTGTCGAGCGCGGTCCTGTTCGAGTCGGCGCGCGAGACGGTCGTCAAGCACTACCAGTGGATGCTGCGTCACGACTTCCTGCGCAGGATCGTCGACCCCGAGATCGTCGACGACGTGTTCAGCAACGGCCGGCGGGTGTTCGAGCCGGCGCCGCGTGAGCAGGACCTGCCGACCATGCCGATCGAGTTCTCCGTGGCCGCCTACCGGCTGGGCCACAGCATGGTCCGCGGCCGCTACAACTGGAACCGGATCTTCGACCAGGGCCGGGGCACGCTGGAGCTGCTGTTCCGGTTCAGCGGCACCAGCGGCATCCTCTCGCCGCCTCCCGCCGACGCGGCGGACCCGGAGGCGGGCGACTTCGAGCGCCTGCCCACCAACTGGATCGCCGACTTCCGGCGGCTGTTCGCCTTCCAGGAGGCGGTACCGGACCGGGCCGATCTCCAGGTGCCCGAGGCGCAGTTCAACCTCGCCAAGCGCATCGACAGTCTGCTCGTCAATCCGCTCGCCAACCTGCCGCTCGGCTCCTTCGGCGGCCGGGGACAGCCGGCGCCCCCGGAGATCGAGCTGAACCTCGCCTTCCGCAACCTCACCCGGGCGTCGATGCTGCGGCTCGCGACGGGACAGCAGATGGCCGAGCACTTCATCGACCGGAAGGTCGACGTGGAGCCGCTCACCAAGGCCGACTTCGCGCAGGGCGGCGGTGCGCAGCTCTCCGCCGGGCTCGTGGACGCCGTCGCCAAGCACGCCCCGCTGTGGTTCTACGTTCTGCGCGAATCGGAGGTGAAGGGCGGCGGGAAGCTGACCGGCGTCGGCGGCCGCATCGTCGCCGAGGTGTTCCACCGCGCCATGGAGGGCAGCCGGCACTCGATCGTGCGCGACCCCTTCTGGCGTCCCTTCCTCAGCCCGGTCGAGGAGCGCAACGCGAACGACGTCTTCGAGATGACCGACGTGATGCTGTACGCCTTCGAGGGCCGGGCAGACCAGCTCAACCCGCTGGGTCCGGTGACCTGACGGGACAGGCGGCGCCGCGCACGGTCGGCCCAGTCCGGCCTGCCGGCGTCGCCGGCCCCCTCTAGCGTCTGGATCATGGGCCCTCGTGTCGTCGCCGCCGCCGTCTGTGCGTCCCTCCTGCTGCTCGGTGCGGCTCCGGGCACCGGCGCTCAGCCGCCGCTGCCCGCGCGGATGGCGGACACCGGCGGCGGCACGCAGTTGATCACCGCCGTGGCCCCGGGGGCCGGCGCCACGGCGGGCACGCTCACCTGGTGGGACCTGCGGCACGGGCGATGGACGCCGACCGGCTCCACGCCGGCCCGGTTCGGCGCGAACGGCCTGGTCGAGGGAGCCTCGCGCAGGCAAGGCACCAACACCACGCCCACCGGCCTGTACGGCCTGCCGTTCGCCTTCGGCATCCGGGCGGCGCCGCGCGGGACGTCGTACCCGTACCGTCCCGTGCGCCAGGGCTCCTGGTGGTGCCAGGACAACGGCTCCCGTGCCTACAACCGGTGGACCGAGCCGCGGCCGGCCGACTGCCGTGCCGCCGAGTCCGAACACCTCGTCACGTACCGCACGCAGTACGCGTACGCGCTGGTCATCGGGTTCAACTACGGTGCGCCGGTGCGGGGTCGCGGGGCCGGGATCTTCCTGCATGTCAACGGCCGTGGGGCGACGGCCGGTTGTGTGTCCGTGCCGGAGGGGGCGATGCGGCGGATGCTGGCCTGGGCCAGGCCGTGGGAGCGGCCGCACATCGCGATCGGCACGGCCGGCGGCCCCACGGCGATCAGCCGGTATTGAGCCACCGCAGGGTGGTTGTCGGTGCGCGGTGCCATCATGTTCTCCTGCTCGGGGAGGGGAACGGGGACATGGAAGCGGCACGCAGGGCTCTGTTGATCGGCATCGGGGACACGCCCTCGGTCACCGACCTGGAGTCACTGGCCGAACCGGTCGAGGCAGACCTGCGGCTGCTGAGCACCGCCCTGAAGGCCTCGGGCTACGAGGTGGAGACCCTCCACGACGCCGGGCGCAGCCAGATCAGGTCGACGATCTACGAGGCGGCCCGGGAGTGCCCGCCGGGCGGGACCCTCCTGCTCTACTTCACCGGGCACGGCCTGCGCGTCAACCGCACCGACTACCTCGTCCCCGCGGACGCCGTACCCCCGACCGACGGCAACTGGCGGGAGCCGTACCTGGATTCGCTGCTGCCCGTCAACATCAACCCGCTCCTCGGCGACTGCTCCGCGGGGACCGTGCTGTGGTTCATCGACGCCTGCCGCACGGACACCGCGAGCGACGGGGAGGCGTTCGCCAACCGCGCCGACACCGGCCCGCCGAGCGGCGGGTTCGCGGTGATGGCCGGCTGCTCGGCCGGCCAGCGCAGCGGCTACACCTCAGAGGGAAGCTTCTTCGCCCGAGGCCTGGCCGACGCCCTGGGGCCGCTCACGCCCGCCCGCACGGTCGAGGACGTGCTCGCCGCCGCCCGCGCGAGAACCACCGAGGCGGCGTGGCGCCACCGGGTGCCCCAGGTCCCCTTGTTCCACTACGGCAGCCACGCCGAGGAGCAGACGAGGAAGACGGAGATCTGCGAGGGCCGTCCCCTTCTCGAAGCGTGGCTGGACGCCGCCCGCACCACACCGCTGTGGCGGCATCTGGCGCCCGAGGCCACCGCCCACGTGGACGGTCTGCAGGACGCGCTGAGCGAGTTCGTGGAGGGCTGCGCGCGCACGGTCCATCTGGCCCAGCGGCGCATGCCCTGCCCGGACCCGTGGTCCGACGACGCCTTCCCGGTCAGGCTGCTGTGCGACCGGCTGCCCCTGCTGCTGCCCGAGGGGGCCACGCTGTCCCCCGTCGAGGTGGTCACCCTGGTCGCCGCCCCGTTCCTGCACGAGGTGGCCTGGGCCGAGCGGCTCAGCCAGGCGGCGGAGCTCGGCCCGGACACGCTCGGGCGGCGCACGCCCGCGAACGCCCATCGACGGCACTACGAGCAGATCGTCGAACAGTACGGCCGCGTGGCGCGCAAACTCGCCGACTGCCAGGCCCGCGACCGCACGCAGGACAGCGCGGCGCTCACCATGTGGCTGGTGCACCGCTGGATCGCGGACCGCTTCCAGACCGACGACCAGGTCGTGCCCGCACCGCCGGCCGAGGCCCTGGCCGCGCGGCTGGGCGTCGCCGACGGCAGGGTGCAGGATCTCGCGGAGCTGCTCCGAGCGGCGGCCGGCGCGGTCGGCCCCGACGAACCCCTCGACGAACTGGCCGGCTGGACACCGCGCAAGGTGCTGCTGCCCGGTGGACACCAGCAGCTGCGCATCCGCCCGCTGGCCGCACTTCTGCGCCTGGCCGCGACCCTGGCGCTGGACGTGCGCGCCCTCGCGGACATCGTGGCCGAGCATCTGGCCGTCTCCGACCCGGTGCTGCCGCAGCAGACGGTGGCGATCGCGCACGAGCTGAGCTGGCACCGCGAGGGCAGCGCCCTGCATCTGGACGCGCCCTGTCCGCATCAGGCGGTGCACGCCGCGCTCCTGGAGACCGTCGACGCGGCCGACCAACTGGCCGCCCGCATCGGGGAGACGGCCGACCGGATGCCGGAGTCCGAGGCCGGGCTGCTGGCCGCCGTGCCCGGCCGGGTCACCGACCGCGATCTGCAGCCGCAGCGCAGCGGCGGGCAACCGGCGTACGAGGTGCCCCTGTTGCGTTTCCATCTCGCGCAGACCGAAGTGCGGGACCTGCTGATGGGCGAGCAACTCTACGGCGGCGAACCGCAGTTGGCGCTACGGGAGCTGTACCAGAACGCCATGGACGCCTGCCGCTACCGGGCGATGCGCTGGGAGTACCTGGGCAGCACCGGCCGCCGGCCGGCCGACTGGACCGGGCGGATCGTCTTCACCCAGGGCAGCGACGAGCGCGGCCGGTACGTGGAGTGCCGGGACAACGGCGTGGGCATGAGCGCCGAGCAGCTCAAGCAGACCTTCACGCGGGCCGGCAGCCGCTTCGAGCGGTCCGCGTCGTTCCGCAAGGAGCAGTCCCGGTGGCTGCGCCACGACCCGGCCCTGCGGCTGTACCCCAACAGCCGCTTCGGCATCGGCGTGTTCAGCTACTTCATGCTGGCCGACGAGATGACCCTCGTGACCCGGCAGGTCAGCCCGGACGGCATCCCGGCGGAGCACGCGTTCCGGGTCGAGATCCCCAGCAGCGGAAGCCTCTTCCGCATCCAGCAGCACGACGGCTCGGACGACGGCGTCGCCGAGGGCGGCACCCGCGTGCGGCTGTATCTGCGCGACGACGACAGCAGGAATCGGCGGCTGTCGTGCGTGACGGTGCTCCGGGAGCTGGTCCGGGTCAGCGAGTTCCCCCTGGAGGCGCGGGAGGGCACGGGACACGAGCACGTCTGGGAACCGGGAGTCCTGCAGCCCGCCCTCGGGACCGACCCCGCCGACGCCCTGGAGGCCGTACCGGGCGCGCTGTGGTGGGTGAACGGGCCGGGAGCGATCCTGTGCGACGGCATCGTGACCGACCGGACGCCGTTCGGCCATGTGGTCAACCTGACGGGACCCCATGCGGGCAGGCTCAGCGTGAGCCGCAAGGAGCTGCAGGACTTCGACGCGGAGTGGGTCGAGTCGCTGTGGCGGCAGGGCGCGGCGAAGCTCGCGGCATGGCCGACGCTGTCCCTGGCCTGGCTGGGGCAGCTCGACGACCAGAACCAGGCCGCGGCGCGGGTTCTCGATGCGCAGTGGCGGGGAAAGGGCGTTCACGTCCAGGACTGGGACGGCGAACCCGTGGACTTCGACCACGTGGGCTGGTTCCACCTGGACCAGCACATCGTCGGCGAGGTTCGCCTGACGGGCCGTCAGGCCCTGTGCGTGCCCTGGCGAGCCGTGGCCCTCGGGCTGCCGCCCGACAACCGTCGCGCCGCAGGACCCGTGGAACTCACCGGGTACCCGGTCCCCGCCGCCGGGGACGCCGAACTGGTGAGGTCGCCACTGGCCACCTGGTGCGAGGTGGTGTCCCTCTCGGCGACACAGCGAACGAGCGTCGAGGACGTCCAGCGCCGGCGCAGGGCCTTGCGCGTCGTACACCGCACCTTCGCGCCGCTCCCCCGCGGACTCGAGTCGTTGGACTGGATACCCGACGACAGCGACCGCGTCCTGATGGAGTCCCTGGCGGGTGACAACGGGGCGCAGGTGTCGGACGGCGACGGCTCCCGTCACTGGGGTGGTCTGATCCTGGCGTCGCTCCAGCTCTCGGCGCCCCTGGGCGAGCTGGTGGAACGCCTCGGCCGCTTCGCTCCCCTGCTGCCGTCCCCCGCCCCGGAGGTCCCCCACGCCTTCCAGGACCATGTCTGCACTCAGGACGACCTTCAGAGCGTCTTCCACCGCTCGTCCCCGCCGCACGCCAAACCCGTCTGGCAGTTGGCCGACGAACCGCTGCTCGTCTGCGACGTCGCCGAGCAGTCCGGCCGGCCGGTGGACGAAGTGCTGCGGCGACTGGCCGAGTTCGCCTGGCTGGGCTGGACCGCTCCGACGAGCGAGGCGGTGGCTCCGTGGGCCGTCCTCGCCGACGACGAGATTCTCGACGACGTCGTCCGCCTCTTCACGGTCAGGCTCCCGGAGGGCGGCCGTGAGCTGCTCTGGGCGGCGACCGTGGACTTCGCCGAGAGCATGGACACCGATCTCGCGGACGCCGAGCGGCAACTCGCGCAGCAGGCCGACAAGCTCGGCCTGCGGTACGAGCGGCGCTACGAGGAGGACACCGCGGCGGGCCGGGTCGAGCCGTCCTGGGACGCGGCGGTGCTGGTCCGGCGCCTCCAGGCCATCGACTGCGCCCTGGAGCGGGGTGTGGACCTGGAATCGCTGTCCATAGCCCGCGACGTCCCCGGCCACGTCCCCGGACAGGAGTGGGAGCCTTCCGTCGCGGTCGAGGAGTTGCGGGAGGCAGGAGTCCGAGTCCCGGACGACATCGCCCTCGCCGTCGACTGGAATCGTCTGCCGCTGCGGGACCGCTACATCCTCTCGGGCAAGGAGCCCTCCCTGGAGGAAGAGGACAACCCCGCCTCGGACATCACCTCCGGAGCCCTCTTCTACTCGGCGGAACGCCTCAACGAGACACTCCGCGAGGTCTGGACGACAGCCGACAAGTACGCCGAGCGCTACGGGCTGACCATGCCGTCGCTGCCCGAAGCCCTCGCCGACCTGCGCCCCACCAGAGGCATGACCATCGCTCTCCTCAGCCACCCGATCGACGATCGCACCAGCTCCACCGCCACCGCGCGCTGGAGCCGTCTCACCCCCCTGAATCTGGCCGCCTACGCCCGCCGGCTCGCGTCCGACGCGGCCGCGGCCTACGAGCGCCTGCTGCCGCTGCGCTCGATCGGCGCTCTCGTCCCCGAACTCCCCGCCGACGCGCGGGTCGCGCTGCAGGACCTGATGCCGGCCGAGCACGACCTCGTCGCACTGGGGAAAGATCACCGGGTGACGGGCGAGCGCGACCCCTATTGCGCGCTCGACCTGGTGAGCATCGCCGGCCGGCTGGGCGAGCCGCTGCCCCGGACCGTCGAGCGCATCACCCCGTACCTTCCGCTGTGCGCGGAGCCGCGCGTCCTGCCGCCCGTGCCCGAGGTCCTCCCGCACTGGCAGGACCTGGTCCTGCTCACGGAGGACCTGGACGGCATGCTGCCCGCGCTCCGAGGACGGGTGAGCCGGGGGCACGTCCGGCGGGCCGCCGCGGCCACCGGTGAGAGCGAGGAGTGGATCGCGGGGCGGCTGCGGTTGTACGCGCCGATGTTCGACCTGGTCGTCGACGAGAACGAGACGGACGTCGAGAAGGACATCGAGGGGGACGGTGACGGCGATGGGTGAGGCACCGCACGTGAACCACGACCACGGCACGGCGTATCTGGAGACCTACGTGGGCCTGGCCACGGGCGTCTTCGTCCGGCGGGCCGCCGAGGGCGGGCCGGGGCTGCGGATCGAGGGCACCTGCCCGCGCTGCCAGGGAGGCACCGTCTCCGAGTACCCGTACGGGCTCGCCGGGACCGGCGCCAAGGGGATCTTCTCCCGGCGACGAGGGACGGACCCGGCGTCCGCGCAGGCGCAGAGCGAGGAGGCCGCGCTGCTCCGTGAGGTGCACTACTGCGAGTGCGGCCACCCGCATCCCGACCTGCCCGCCGAGGCCCCGTTCGTGGGCTGCGGGGCGAGTTGGCGGGTGGCGGCGCTGAGCGTGGCGGACGGCGGATGAGCGCACAGTCGGACCGGCGCTGGACGCAGCTCGCCCGGGAGCTGGAGTTCCACCAGCTGCCGGAGCTGAGGCGGCAGGCCGAAGGGTGGCGGGCGGGCCTCACCGGGCTGGCGGCGCTGGTGGCGGTCCTCGTCACGCTCAAGGGGCGGGACGACCTCAACCAGGTTCCCGACGTGGCGCGGCAGACCGCCGGCGCTCTGGTGGGGCTCGCCTTCCTGCTGCTGGTGGCCGGTTCGGTCCTGGCGGTGCGGGCCGCCCACGGCAGCCCCGGCGAGCAGGTGCTGCTGGCCGGGCAGGCGCTGCGCGCGTGGACCCGGCGGGAGATCGTACGGGTGACGCGTTCGCTTCGGTGGGCCGCCGTGTGCTGTGTGACCGGGGTGGCGCTGGTGACCGCCGCCGTGGTCGTCGTCTGGACCACGACGGGCACTCAGCCCGACCATCTGGTGCGGGTCGTGACGACGACGGGCGGGGAACGCTGCGGGGAGTTGCTGGGCTCGGGACCGGACGGTGTGGTGCTGCGCGTGGAGGGCGAGAAGCGGACGCTTGTGCCCGGCCGTTCGGTGACGTCGGTGGTCCCGGTGTCCGCGTGCGCGTCCTCCGGGTGATCGGCTGAACACTCCGCGGCTTGCGCCCGTATCTGTGGGTCAAGGGTCAAGTCCCACGGAGGAACCGTGACCACCACGATCGCAGGCGGACGTGCCGCCCGCCGCCAGACGATGCGCCGCATCCGCCCGCGCCGATCCCCGGCCGTCCCGCTGCTGCTCGCCGTATGGGCGGGCGCGGCAGGCGTGCTGTGGCTGTGGTGGGCCAACACGCCGAACATCGCGGACACCAACAGCAAGATCCTCAACGCGGGACGGATCACCGGTCTGCTCGCCGGGTACCTGATGGCGCTCGTCGTGCTGCAGATGGCGCGGGTGCCGGCGCTGGAGCGGCGGGTGGGCTCGGACCGGGTCGCGCGCTGGCACGCGATGAGCGGCCGGTACACGCTCTGCCTGGTCTTCGCGCACGTGTTCCTCATCATGTGGGGTTACGCGTTGCAGGCCGGCAAGTCGCTCGGCGACATCGTCCAGCAGACGATCGACTCCGTGAACCAGCTGCCGGACATGGGCAAGGCCGCCATCGGCACCGGCCTGTTCCTGCTCATCGGGCTGGTGTCGATCGGCCCGGTGCGGCGCAAGATCCCGTACGACACCTGGTACCACATCCACCTGCTGACGTACGGGGCCGTGTTCCTGACGTTCTGGCACCAGATCACCACCGGCAACGACTTCGCGATCGAGCCGACCGCGAAGACCGTCTGGTACGCGCTGTACGGGTCGGTCACCGCGCTGGTCGTCTGGTACCGCATCGTCGTCCCGCTCCGGCTGAACCTGCGTCACCGCATGTACGTCGAGGCGGTCATCGAGGAGACGCCCGGCATCGTGTCCGTCCTGATCGGTGGGCGCAAGCTGCACCGCATCGGCGCGGAGGCCGGTCAGTTCTTCCGGTGGCGGTTCCTCGCGCCGGGGATGCGGTTCAGCTCCCACCCGTACTCGCTGTCGGCGAACCCTCGCCCCGAGCTGCTGCGGATCACGGTCAAGGCGATCGGCGACCACACCGCGGCGCTGCGCGAGCTGCGGCCCGGCACGAAGGTCTGGGCCGAGGGCCCGTACGGCGCGATGACCGCCTCCCGGCGCAGCCAGGGCAAGGTGCTGCTGGTCGCCGGCGGTGTGGGCATCACCCCGATGCGGACGCTGTTCGAGACGCTGCCGGGCGCGCCCGGTGACATCACCCTGCTCTACCGGGCCAACAGCACCCAGGACCTGGCCCTGTGGGACGAGCTGGCGAAGATCGCCGACGAGCGCGGGGCACGGCTGATGTACGCCGTCAACAGCCCCGACGGGGAGCGTCCCGACATCTCGACGGAGTCCCTGCAGCGGAAGATCCCCGACATCGACAGCCACGACGTCTTCATGTGCGGACCGAACGGCTTCGCCCAAGGGGTGTACGAGGCACTGCGCGGCGCCGGGGTCCCCGCCCGCCGTATCCATCACGAGTCGTTCGAGATGTGAGCGACCCGCACGTACGGGAACCTCGCTGCCAACGGGAATCAGGAGCTCAGGAAGAGATGAGGAAGAGCCACCCTCTTCGACGCGTCGTGCTGGCCACCGCCGCCACCGTGTCCGGGATCGTGCTGCTGCTGTCGCTGAAGCCGTCCTCCGACCCCGCCTCCGCGCAGGCGGCGGGCTCGGGCTCGGGCTCGGGCACGGCGCAGGAGGCGGCCCAGGGCGGGGCCGGGGCGCCCGTGACGGGGACGATGACCGGGGACGCGGTCCAGACGCAGTACGGCAACGTCCAGGTCCGCATCACCGTCGTCAACAACAAGATCATGAAGGCGGAGGCCGTCCAGGCGCCCAAGGGGGGCACCAGCGACGAGAAGACCAAGCTGGCCGTCCCCCAGTTGAACGCGGCCGTGGTCGCCAAGCAGAGCCCGAACATCGACACCGTGTCGGGCGCGACCTACACCAGCGAGGGCTACAAGAAGTCCCTGCAGTCGGCGATCGACAAGGCGAACGCGAGCGCGGGCTCCTCCCAGGGCTCCGGGTCCGGCAGCGCGCAGGCCGCCGGGAGCTTCACCGGGGACGCGGTCCAGACGCAGTACGGTCCGGTCCAGGTGCGGATCACCGTCGCCGGCGGGAAGATCACCAAGGCGGAGGCCGTCCAGGCCCCCAAGGGCGGCACCAGCGACCAGAAGACCGCGCTCTCCGTCCCCAAGCTCAACCAGGAAGCCGTCGCGGCCGGCAGCGCCGACATCGACTCCGTGTCCAGCGCCACCTACACCAGCGACGGCTACAAGAAGTCCCTGCAGTCGGCGCTGGACAAGGCGAAGGCGAGCGCGGGGTCTGGTTCGGCGTCGGGCTCGGGTTCGGCATCGGGCTCGGGGTCGTCCGGCTCGGGGTCGTCCGGCTCGGGGTCCGCTTCGGGCGCCGCGCAGGCCAAGACCGTCACCGGCAGCGTCCAGCAGACGCAGTACGGTCCGGTCCAGGTGCGGATCACCGTCGCCGGCGGGAAGATCACCAAGGCGGAGGCCGTCCAGGCCCCCAAGGGCGGCACCAGCGACCAGAAGACCGCGCTCTCCGTCCCCAAGCTCAACCAGGAAGCCGTCGCGGCCGGCAGCGCCGACATCGACTCCGTGTCCGGCGCCACCTACACCAGCGAGGGCTACAAGAAATCCCTGCAGTCGGCGCTGGACCAGGCCCGGTGACGGACACCGTGGCCGAGTCGGCGCAGGCTCCCGCCGTGGTCCGTCACGCGGAAGAGGTCATGGGGACCGTCTTCTCCTTCGACGTCCGCGGCGGAGAGGCCAGGGCGGTGCGGGCGGCACTGGAGGAGGCGATCGCCTCGCTGCACCGGGTGAACGAGGTGTTCAGCACCTACCGCGAGGACAGCCAGGTCTCCCGGCTGGTGCGCGGCGAGCTGACCGTCGGGCAGTGCGATCCCGAGGTGGCCGAGGTGCTGGAGCTGGGCGCCGAGGCGGAACGGCTCAGCGACGGCTGGTTCAGCATGCGCTACGAGGGCCGTCTCGACCCGACCGGCATCGTGAAGGGCTGGGCCGCCGAGCGCGCGGCCCGGCTGGTCGCGGCGGCGGGGGTGAGCGGGGTGAGCGTCAACGGCGGCGGCGATGTGCAGCTGCTGGGCGTTCCCGGGCCCGAGCGGCCGTGGCGGGTCGGGGTGTCCGATCCGTTGCGGCCGGGCGGGCTGGCGGCGGTCGTGTCGGCGGCGGGCGCGCAGGAGCTGGCGGTCGCCACGTCGGGTACGGCGGAGCGGGGCGCGCACATCGTCGACCCGCGCACGGGGCGCTCCGCGGTGACGGATCTTGTGGCCGTCACGGTGGTCGCGCCCAAGCTGACCTGGGCGGACTGCTGGGCCACGGCCGCCTTTGCGATGGGGTCGCGGGACGCGCTGGGGTGGCTGGAGTCGCTGCCGGACGTGGAGGCACTGCTCATCACCGCGGGCGACGAGGTGCGCTGCACCGGAGGGTTGGCGGGACGCCTCGGGTGAGCTGAGGCCGGCGGGGTGGGTTGAGGCTGGGCGGGGGTGAGTTTCGCTCGCCCCCGCTCGCAGGGCACCGCCTGCGCCCCACCACGCCGCCTGGCAGCGCGCCCGACTGCGACTCCCTAGGGGCGCAGTCGGCGTACCCACGTGACCGCCCCCGTCAGTGGCCGTTCTGAGCCAGCCGAAGCAGGTGGTCGGCCAGCGCCTGGCCCCCGGTCGGCTCCCGGCTGATCAGCAGCAACGTGTCGTCGCCCGCGATCGTCCCGAGGATGTCGTGCAGCTCGGCCTGGTCGATCGCCGAGGCAAGGAACTGGGCCGCCCCGGGCGGGGTGCGCAGGACCACGAGGTTGGCAGAGGCCTCCGCGGAGATCAGCAGCTCCTGCGACAGCCGCCGCATCCGCTCCTCCTTCGCCGACTCCCCCAGCGGTGCCCGGGGAGTCCGGAAACCCCCCTCGCTGGGCACCGCGTAGATGAGGTCGCCGTCGTTGTTGCGGATCTTCACCGCGTTCAGCTCGTCCAGGTCGCGCGACAGCGTCGCCTGGGTGACGCTCAACCCGTCGTCGGCCAGCAGCTTCGCCAACTGGCTCTGCGACCGCACCGGTTGCCGGTTGAGGATGTCCACGATCCGGCGGTGACGCGCGGTGCGGGTCTGCGGCACGGCCGGCCCGTTGACCCCGGCCTGCTCATGGTCCTGCGCCTGACTCATCGTCGTCTCATTCTCCGGATCCGTCCCCGTTCACTGCGTCGAGGATGCCGGGCAGGGCCCCGAGGAACGCCTCCGTCTCGTCGTCGCCGAGGTTCAGCGGCGGCATCAGCCGGACGACGTCGGGGGCGGGCGCGTTCACGAGGAAGCCGGCCTCCTGAGCCGCCGCGCGCACCTGGGGCGCGAGGGGCTCGGTGAGCACGATACCCAGGAGGAGGCCCGCGCCCCGGACATAATCGATCAACGGGTGGCCGGTACCCTCGATTCCGTCCCGCAACCTCTCGCTCTGCTGCTTGACGTTCTCCAGCAACCCCTCGTTCTCGATGGTGTCGAGGACGGCGAGTCCGGCGGCGCAGGCGACCGGGTTGCCGCCGAAGGTCGTCCCGTGATGGCCGGGCTGGAGCAGTTCGGCGGCCCGGCCGAAGGCGACGGTCGCGCCCAGCGGCAGCCCGCCGCCGAGACCCTTCGCCAGTGTCACGACGTCGGGGAGCACGCCCTCGTGGGCCTGGTACTCGAACCAGTGCCCGGTGCGGCCGATGCCGGTCTGCACCTCGTCCAGGACCAGCAGCGCGCCGGTCGCGGCGGTGATCGCGCGGGCGGCCTTGAGGTAGCCGACGGGCGGCACGACGACGCCCAGTTCGCCCTGGATGGGCTCGAGGACGACGAGCGCCGTGTCCTCGGTGACCGCGGCGGCCAGCGCCTGCGCGTCGCCGAACGGCACATGGGTGACGTCGCCGGGCAGCGGCAGGAACGGCTCCCGCTTGCCCTGCTGGCCGGTGAGCGCGAGGGCGCCCATGGTCCGGCCGTGGAAGGCGCCCTCGGTGGCGACGACGTGGGTGCGCCCGGTCAGCCGGCCGATCTTGAAGGCGGCCTCGTTGGCCTCGGCGCCCGAGTTGCAGAAGAAGACCCTGCCGTCCCGGCCGAAGTGCGCCAGGAGCCGTTCGGCGAGCGTGACGGTCGGCTCGGCCATGAAGAAGTTGGAGATGTGGCCGAGGGAGCCGATCTGCCGGCTCACGGCGTCGACGACGGCCGGGTGGGCGTGCCCGAGCGCGTTGACGGCGATGCCGCCGACGAAGTCGAGGTACTCCTTGCCGTCGGCGTCCCACACCTTGGCGCCCGCGCCCCGCACCAGAGGCAGCAGCGGCGTGCCGTAGTTGTGCATGAGCGCGGTCTGCCACCGCGCGGTCAGTTCCTCGTTGCTCATGACGGCTCCCCCTGTGCGTGCGACTCCGCGTCCGGCTGTGCGTCCGGCTGTGCGTCCGGCTTCTCGTCGGGCACGACCATCGTGCCGATGCCCTCGTCGGTGAAGATCTCCAGCAGGATCGAGTGCTGGACCCGGCCGTCGATGACCCGGGCCGTGTTCACGCCGCCTCGCACGGCGTGCAGGCAGCCCTCCATCTTCGGCACCATGCCGGAGCTCAACTCCGGCAGCAGCTTCTCCAGTTGGGAAGCGGTGAGACGGCTGATCACCTCGTCGGAGTGGGGCCAGTCCTCGTAGAGGCCCTCGACGTCCGTGAGGACCATGAGGGTTTCGGCGCCCAGAGCAGCAGCGAGTGCCGCAGCCGCCGTATCAGCATTGACGTTGTAGACATGTCCGTCGTCCTGGCTACGGGCGATCGAGGAGACGACCGGGATGCGGCCGTCGGCGAGCAGTGCCTCGATGGCGCCCGTGTCGATCGCGGTGATCTCGCCCACCCGCCCGATGTCGACCAACTCGCCGTCGATCTCGGGCCGGTGCTTGGTGGCGGTGATGGTGTGCGCGTCCTCGCCGGTCAGGCCGACGGCGAGCGGCCCGTGCTGGTTGAGCAGGCCGACCAGCTCGCGCTGGACCTGCCCGGCCAGCACCATCCGTACGACGTCCATGGCGTCCTCGGTGGTGACGCGCAGGCCGGCCTTGAACTCGCTGACGATGCCGTGCCTGTCGAGGGCGGCGCTGATCTGCGGGCCGCCGCCGTGCACGACGACGACGTTGAGGCCGGCGTGCCGCAGGAAGACGACGTCCTGTGCGAAGGCGGCCTTCAGCTCCTCGTCGATCATGGCGTTGCCGCCGAACTTGATGACGACGGTCTTGCCGTTGTGCCGGGTCAGCCAGGGCAGCGCCTCGATGAGGATCTGGGCCTTGGGGAGCGCGGTGTGCTTCCGCGTGACGTTGCTCATGAGGAGTACGCGCTGTTCTCGTGGACGTAGTCGGCGGTGAGGTCGTTGGTCCACACGGTGGCGGTCTCGGAGCCCGCGGCGAGGTCGGCCACGATGTGCACCTCGCGGTAGCGCATGTCGACCTTGTCCCGGTCCTCGCCGACGCCGCCGTTCTTGCAGACCCAGACGCCGTTGATGGCGACGTTGAGCCGGTCCGGCTCGAAGGCGGCCTTCGTGGTGCCGATCGCGGAGAGCACGCGGCCCCAGTTGGGGTCCTCGCCGTGGATGGCGCACTTGAGGAGGTTGTTGCGGGCGATGGCGCGGCCGACCTCGACGGCGTCGTCCTCGCCGGCCGCGTTGACGACCTCGACCTTGATGTCCTTGCTGGCGCCCTCGGCGTCCCGGATCAGCTGCTGGCCGAGATCGTCGCAGACGGTCCGGACGGCCGCGGCGAACTCCTCGTACTCCGGGGTGACGTCGGAGGCGCCGGAGGCGAGCAGCAGCACGGTGTCGTTGGTGGACATGCAGCCGTCGGAGTCGACCCGGTCGAAGGTGACCCTGGTGGCGGCGCGCAGCGCCTTGTCCAGGGTCTCGCTGTCGAGGTCGGCGTCGGTGGTGAGGACGACCAGCATGGTGGCGAGGCCGGGGGCGAGCATGCCCGCGCCCTTGGCCATGCCGCCGACGGTCCAGCCGTCCTTCGTGACGACGGACGTCTTGTGGACGGTGTCGGTGGTCTTGATGGCGATGGCGGCCTTCTCGCCGCCGTGCTCGGAGAGCTGGGCCGCGGCGGTCTCGACTCCCGGGAGCAGCTTGTCCATCGGGAGCAGGACACCGATGAGGCCGGTGGAGGCGACGGCGACCTCGGCCGCGTTGTGGCCGAGCACGTCGGCGACCTTCTCTGCGGTGGCGTGGGTGTCCTGGAAGCCCTTCGGGCCCGTGCAGGCGTTGGCGCCGCCGGAGTTGAGGATCACCGCGGAGACCTGGCCGCCCTTGAGGACCTGCTCGGACCACAGGACCGGCGCGGCCTTCACGCGGTTGGAGGTGAAGACGCCCGCGGCGGCGCGGCGGGGCCCGTCGTTGACCACGAGGGCCAGGTCCGGGTTGCCGTTCTGCTTGATTCCGGCGGCGATGCCCGCAGCCTGGAATCCCTTGGCTGCCGTGACGCTCACGGTGCGACTCCGATCGTGGAAAGCCCGGTGGTCTCGTCGAGTCCGAGGGCGATGTTCATGCTCTGCAGGGCGCCGCCCGCGGTGCCCTTGGTCAGGTTGTCGATGGCGCTGATCGCGATGATGCGGCCCGCCGCCTCGTCGTGGGCGACCTGTACCTGAACGGCGTTGGAACCGTGGACGGACGCCGTGGCCGGCCACTGGCCCTCGGGAAGCAGGTGGACGAAGGGCTCGTCGGCGAAGGCCTTCTCGTAGGCGGCGCGGACGGACTCGGCGGTGACGCCGGGCTTCGCCTTGGCGCTGCAGGTGGCGAGGATGCCGCGGGACATCGGCGCGAGGGTCGGGGTGAAGGAGACGGTGACCGGCTCGCCCGCCGCCGCGCTGAGGTTCTGGATCATCTCGGGGGTGTGCCGGTGGCCGCCGCCGACGCCGTACGGGGACATGGAGCCCATGACCTCGGAGCCCAGCAGGTGGGGCTTGGGCGCCTTGCCGGCACCGGAGGTGCCGGAGGCGGCGACGATCACGGCCTCCTGCTCGGCCAGGCCTGCCGCGTACGCGGGGAACAGGGCCAGCGAGACGGCCGTGGGGTAGCAACCGGGGACCGCGATGCGCTTGGACCCCTCCAGCGCTGCGCGGCCGCCCGGCAGTTCGGGGAGGCCGTAGGGCCAGGTTCCGGCGTGCGCGGAGCCGTAGAACCGCTCCCAGTCGGCCGGGTTCCGCAGCCGGAAGTCGGCGCCCATGTCGACGACGAGCACGTCCGGGCCGAGCTGCTCGGCGACCGCGGCGGACTGGCCGTGCGGGAGGGCGAGGAAGACGACGTCGTGGCCGGCGAGGACCTCGGGGGTGGTCTCCTCGAGCACGCGGCCGGCCAGCGGCAGCAGGTGCGGCTGGAGCGTGCCCAGCTTCTGGCCCGCGTTGGAATTGCCGGTCAGGGCGCCGATCTCGATCTCGGGGTGCGCGAGGAGCAGGCGCAGCACCTCTCCGCCCGCGTACCCGCTCGCTCCGGCCACCGCCGCACGTACCGCCATGTCCACCCTCCTCTTGGATGGCATGACTATACGTCGCTATGCACGTTTATACAATCCGGTGGGGGCGCATAAGATCGCCCGTGTGCGACGGAGAATTTTAGTTGGCACATGGAGAACGCTGGTTGGCAAATCTTGGTCCCGTCACGCTGCGTTGCGGGTGCGACGGAGAATTTTAGTTGGCACATGGAGAACGCTGGTTGGCAAATCTTGGTCCCGTCACGCTGCGTTGCGGGCAGTACCGGCGAAACGCCCCCGTCGCCGGTCGAGTGGTGCTTCTCTGGATGAGTGGGCGAGGCAGCGAGAGCGAAGATCCCGTCGGATTCAAGTCAGCTGGACCACCTTGTCACGGCGTACGACGGGGACGCCGGACTGCGGAATCGGCTGCGGCTCGGGGACGACTGGCCGCGTCGGTGGAGTTCGACGTGGCAGGTGGGCGCCGACGAGGCCTGCTGGCCGGTCCGGGACATGGCTCACGTACCGGTGATGTCGTCCCGGCCGATGCGGGGGTTCACGTGGCGGGCGAAGCAGCGGCACCGCCCCGGCCTGGAGGCGATGGCGTCAGCGGGCGGGAAGCATGGCTTCGAGTCGCTGAAGGAAGTGAGCCTGCTGGTCGCGCTGGACTTCTTGAGGGCATCGGAAGTGCTGTCGCAGCCGTTCCGTCTGGATTTCGAGCATGTGGGCGGGCGCGCCTGGCATTGCGACGGAGAATTTTAGTTGGCACATGGAGAACGCTGGTTGGCAAATCTTGGTCCCGTCACGCTGCGTTGCGGGTGCGACGGAGAATTTTAGTTGGCACATGGAGAACGCTGGTTGGCAAATCTTGGTCCCGTCACGCTGCGTTGCGGGCAGTACCGGCGAAACGCCCCCGTCGCCGGTCGAGTGGTGCTTCTCTGGATGAGTGGGCGAGGCAGCGAGAGCGAAGATCCCGTCGGATTCAAGTCAGCTGGACCACCTTGTCACGGCGTACGACGGGGACGCCGGACTGCGGAATCGGCTGCGGCTCGGGGACGACTGGCCGCGTCGGTGGAGTTCGACGTGGCAGGTGGGCGCCGACGAGGCCTGCTGGCCGGTCCGGGACATGGCTCACGTACCGGTGATGTCGTCCCGGCCGATGCGGGGGTTCACGTGGCGGGCGAAGCAGCGGCACCGCCCCGGCCTGGAGGCGATGGCGTCAGCGGGCGGGAAGCATGGCTTCGAGTCGCTGAAGGAAGTGAGCCTGCTGGTCGCGCTGGACTTCTTGAGGGCATCGGAAGTGCTGTCGCAGCCGTTCCGTCTGGATTTCGAGCATGTGGGCGGGCGCGCCTGGCATATCCCGGACTTCCTGGCTGTGATCGGCGGTGGGATGTGGTTGCTGGACGTCCGCCCGATGGAGCTGATCAAGGAAGAGGACGCGCTGAAGTTCGCGGCGGCCAGGGAAGTGGCGGCTGCCTGCGGCTGGCGGTACTCGGTGGTCGCGGGCTGGCGACCGCATGTCTGGAGCGTCCTTGATCACTTGTCCTCGCGCCGGCGGCCGGTGAGAGACCTTCTCGGCATGCGCGAGCAGCTGCTCACCGCTATCAGCGGGCAGCAGGGGCGGGCGATGGCGTTCTCCGAGCTGGCGGAGGCGACCAGCGTGCCTTCCGTGGGCCGGGCGAACATCGTCCGGCTGCTCTGGCACCGCGAGCTCGGCGTTGACCTGGGCAGTCCCTTGCGCGACAGCTCACTGATCTGGGCGGTGTGATGGCAGCGAGGGGGTTCTTGCAGATCGCGCCGGGTAGGCGGGTCGCGCTCAATGGCGTCGAGTGGACGGTTGACGACGTCCACGGCCAACTCGGCCGGCTAGTCCTCGTGGATGACGACGGTCGCACGGAGACCCGCTCGTTCCGGTGGCTCATCAACAATGCTGACCTGCGGCTTCTTCCGGCAGTCGAGTCGGGGCGCCCGCCACCGGTCGCCCGGCAGCCGAGGACACTGGCCGACTTGACCAAGGACCAGTTAGAGCGGGCCCGGCTGCGGGCGGCGCACGTGCTGGAAGCCGAGACGGGGTTCCGGGAGGGCCACCCGGCTCGGGCCCTGCCGGGTGAGCCCCGGCTGGCCTACGAGCCGGTCCGCACGACGTTGACTCAGCGTCGGTACACGAAGGCTGCGGAGATAGAGGCGATGCCCCGTCCGGAGGCGGTCCGGTGCGGTCTGCAGCACCTCAGTTACCGGACGCTGGTACGTCTGTCGGGACTGGCGGGCGACAGTCTCCTGCTGGCCTGCGCGGACGGGCGCTGGACACGGCGACGCAGCGGGCACCGCACCATCACGAAGGAGGTCCGGGAGGCGATCTTCGCAGTAAAGGCCGAGTGCGGCCCCCGCGCCCGCCTGAGCCAGGGTGCCAAGCACCGGTTGATGCACCAGTACATGCGTGAGCGGTTCCCGACGTTTCCCGCTGAGAAGATCCCTTCCCGCTGGACGCTCGCGGCCGTCTGGAAGGAGTGGTTCGGGCACGGCGGAGCCCGGCCGCGTTACGGGCGGACTGCGGAGGCGGCCGCGGAGGCCGGGGTCTCCGGCCGGATGGTGGTCCACCGGCCGGGCCAGGTTCTGGTGCTGGACTCGACCCCGATGCCGGTGAAGCTGCGCGAGACCGTGTTCGGCGACGCGATCACCGCGACGCTGACCCTCGCACTCGATCTCTACACGCACGGGCTGCCGGCCTTCCGGCTCACGCTCCAGTCCGACACCTCGGTCGACATCGCGATGCTGCTGCGGGACGTGATGCTGCCGCTTCCGATGCGGGACGGCTGGGGCGAGGACATGGAATGGCCCTACGCAGGAGTGCCGGCCGAGGTGATCGCCGAGTTCACCGGACACCGGGTCGCCGCTCTGCCGTTCTTCGCCCCGGAGACGGTCACCACCGACCACGGCGGCCCCTACAAGAATCACGACCTGGTGGAAGCCGAGACGGAGATCGGCTGCCGGATCCTGCCTGCCCGCGTCCTGCGGCAGACCGACAAGTTCGCGGTCGAGCGCCAGTTCCTCACCATCCAGACCATGCTCTTCGAGCACCTGCTGGGATTCACCGGCGGTGACGTCGCGGACCGCGGGGCCGACCCGGAACGCGATGCGAGCCTCACGCTCACGCAAGCCGAGCACATCATCGCGACCTGGATCGTCCAGATCTGGCAGAACCGTAAACTGGGTGAATACGCCCCGAGTTGGGCGCCGGGCGAGGACCACAGCCCCAACGCCCTGTTCGCTGCCGCGATGGAGCAGGGCGGCTTCGACCTGGACTTCCCCGAACCGAGCTTCTACTACAAGGTCCTGCGCAAGCACCACGTGAAGATCCATCCCCGTCGCGGGGTGAAGATCCTCGGGCTCTGGTATCACCACCCGGTCTTCGACGAGCCGCGCTTCCAGCAGCCCTCCGCCCGGGGCGGCAAGCACGCGGGCAAGTGGGTGGTCCGCAGTGACCGGAGGGACCGCCGGCAGGTGTTCTTCCAGGACCCTGCCGACCACGAGACCTGGCACATTCTGCGCTGGAGAGGACTGCCGCCCGAAGGTGAGATCCCTGCGTTCTCGGACAAGACTGCCGACGCCCTGCTGACACATGTGAGGGAGAACAAGATCAGGATCCATTCCGAGAGCGAGCTCCTGGAACATCTGCTCGGGATCCTCGGTTCGGTCACCCCAGTCGACCAATGGCCCAGCCAGGCCAAGAAGAAGGCCGGCAAGAAGCAGCGCGTCGCCCAGGCCCGCGAGATCACCCGCGCACAGGCTGCGGCCGCTGACCGCCCCGCCGCACCCGTCATCGCGGATGAGCCGGCTCCGGCTGGGATGCCCGCGGCCTGGGCCGAGCACGCCCGCACGATCGACCACGCGGTCGACGCCGACCGCCGTCGACGACGCGAAAAAGCCCTCGCCGACGTCAAGCCCGTGGCCCCGGCAACGCTGCACGAGGCCCTGAACCGGCGTCCCATGTTCCGGCTTCCGCCCCCCGACGACTCGGAAGCCGATACACCTGTCCAGGAGGACGACACGTGACCCGAGCCATCTCTTACGATGATCCCTTGGACGGTCTGCCTTCACGAGCCAGGATCGCCGAGCTGATCCTGGGCAGCCGCCCGCCCCTGGACACCTACGTCGGCTGGCAGCACTACCGCACCCACTACGACCTACTCGTCCCCGCTGCGGCGATCTCCCCGCAGCGGTGGTCGATGCTCCCGGCGAGCCGCCAGTACGACTACGACCTCTACCGGGAGCTGACGAATGCGAACCTCCCGCTGCAGGACACCCCCATGCACGACAAGGTCGGCAAGCTGATCCGGCGCCGGTTGAGCGGCAACACGAGGAAGAAAAACGACCCGACCCGCGCCGGCGTCATGATCAGCGGTTGGGGCAACTACGGCAAGACCGCGTCCGTCTGCTCAGCCGGGGCCGTCTTCGAAAAGCAGTGGCTGGAACTGCACGGCCACCTCAACCCCCAGGCTCTGCCGGGCACCCGTGATCTCCACGCACCGGTCGTCTATGTCTCGACCCCGGTGACAGCAACCCCGAAAAGCCTTTGCGCATCGCTCTTAGGCTTCTTCCGGGCCCCGACGCGCAAGTCGGCCACGCTGCCGGAACTGGTACGGCAGGTCGCCGACTCCCTTTATGACCATGGCGTCAAAGCTCTGATTCTGGACGACATCAGCCGGCTGCGAATGCACCGAGCCGACGACCAGGACGTCCTCGACCTGATGCGGGCCTTTATGAGCCTGGACGTCACTCTGATCCTGACCGGGGTCAACATCTCCGGCATCGGGCTGCTACGTGAGGCCAAGTGGAACAAGAAGACCCTGCAATGGGAGATGCCACCGCTGGAGTCGACCCGCATCCACGGTTTGGAGGTCACCCAGACGGAACACCGCTTCGAGCTGATCGAGATCGACCGGTTCCGCTACACCACCCCGAAACAGATCGCGGCCTTCGTCAATCACCTGAAGGGAATCGAGAAGCACCTGCGGCTGATGAACGCGACGCAGGGCATGCTCACCGGCGGCGGTATGCCGGAGTACTTGATGCGTCGCACCGGCGGTGTCATCGGCCTGCTGGGACGCCTGCTCGAAGACGGCGCCCAGGAAGCCATGGAGTCCGGGAAGGAAATGATCGACGAGGGCCTGCTGGACGAGATCGTGCTCCGCCGCGACGAGCCCGAGCAACCTCCGGACGAACCCGTCA
The DNA here is from genome assembly GCF_044453465.1 of Streptomyces sp. NPDC051677. Lineage (NCBI taxonomy): Bacteria > Bacillati > Actinomycetota > Actinomycetes > Kitasatosporales > Streptomycetaceae > Streptomyces > Streptomyces sp. NPDC051677. The sequence continues at coordinate 2,041 of NZ_JBITCT010000049.1, read as the reverse complement.
TCCCGCCCGACCCGCAGACCGCCGCCAAGAAGACTACGCAGGCAAAACGACCCCGGAACAAGGTTTTCGATGACCCTGGCCCGGCAGCCCGCGCGGGTGCCTGACGGATGGCGCCGTGATGCGTCCACTGCCCCGGAGTCTCGAACCGCTATCGGGAGAATCCCTGGTCAGTTATCTGCTTCGGCTCGGGCACCGACTCGGCCTCTCGCCTCTGCACCTGATCCGCGCGGCGGGCTGGATCAGGCCAGACACCCCCAATCGCTTCCCGGGCAGTCTGCTGCTGGACCTTCCCAAGCCGCAGGCCGAGGCATTCGCCCGTCTCACGGGACAGACGGCCAGGGAAGTCTCCGCGCTGACGTTGGCGCAGTGGCGGGACCGATATCCTCCGATCGCCCGGTCTCTGCCCGGGCCAGGGCGCTTGATGAGACCAGACGCATGGCTCTATGTCGGCTCGCCCCGCTTCTGCCCCTCCTGCCTGGCGGGCGACGGCACCGCGGCCCAGCGATTACACGGCGGGCCATGGCTCAAGCTCTGGCACCTGCCCATCGTCTTCGTCTGCACCAAGCATCGGATGTATCTGGAACCCGAATGCCCGCACTGCGGCCAGCCGCACGACGCGCAGGGCCCTCTGGTCCAACGAGCCAATGACCATACGCTGCATCCGGCGCAATGCCGGTGGACGGTCGCCGCGCAGACGCCGAGGAGGAAGTCATTCGCCTGCGCCGGCAGACTCGACGACCACACCGCCCCTGCGCGTGACCGGCCACAACCGACTGCGGACATCCTCCGCTTCCAGAGATCCCTCCGTGGTCGCCTGAAATCACCGACTCGCACCTCGGACGCGTCCGAGTACTTCACGGATCTCCGACTGGCCACCGCACTGATCAGCACGACATGGCCTCATAGCCGGTACCTCCTCGACGCCAAGACCGCTGAGCGAATCGACTCCAACTCGCAGAAACTGCATGACGGATCAGGCGGGTGGCGCAACCAGCAAGTCCGCGACACGCCGCCGCGCGACCCCGTTGTCTGCGGAGCTCTGATGATGGCCGCAGATCGCCTGCTTTCCAGAGACGACCTACCTGACTTCCTGTCGGAGATCACGCGCACCGCCTTCGGCATGCCCTCAAGCCGAACACCATGGGCAGTTCTCTATGACAAGCACAAGAACGACTGCTCTGAGCGACTTCGGCACGCCGCTGAGCCCGCAACCCGGGTGTTCCCCCGAGTGAACGGCCGCGGGGGCACGCGCGCACCGCAGCGAAACGGCTACCAAGCCGAGCACATTCCGGCATTCCTGGAGCCGGACTGGTATCAGCGCTACCTGGCCAGCTGCGCGGGCTCAGAATCCAAGACCGTGCGGAGAGCGGCCGCCGTCCGACTGGTTCAGTGGGCCATGGGTGGTACATACGACGACGCCGCGGAGTTCCTCGGGATCACGCCCGTCCCGACGCACCTGCTCACCGGACGCGCAAATCGGCGCTCAGCACGGGCAGGCTGCGACCCTCTTGAGGTGGACAGGGCTCTCCGCGCTCTTGCCTCAGAGCTTCAATCACCACGTCAACCACCAGTTGACTACCGGCGCAGGCGACAAGCACTTCACGAGTGGGTACTCAGCATCGACGCCTGGAATGCCCTGGTCAGAGAACTCCCGCCCACCCTCACCCAGTTCCGCACCCTGACCAACGACCGCAAGCGTCAGGATGCCTCGGTGTTCGTCTGGACGCTGGTGACGCGAGGCGAGCACCTTTTCGCTCCGCGCCCGCTCGAAGCCACACAACCCACCGAAATCCAGCTGCAATGGGCCGCACGGCGAAACACCGCATGGTTCCAGTACTCCCGCCCCGATCCGCTGCGCCACTACGCAGACCTGCGCCACGTTCTCACCAAGTACGCGCAGCGCCTCGCCCGGGAAATCGACGCAGGCGCTCGCCCAACCTCGCTCGGCTAGTACTCCAGCAGTACTTCGTGGCTTGACCTGGGGAAACGTCGAGCGGTGGGAGTGTAGCGGGCAGTTGGCCGTCACGGGCGGGTTCTGCCC
>NZ_JBITCT010000048.1:0-77594 GCF_044453465.1 Streptomyces sp. NPDC051677 | reverse complement strand
AACGTCGAGGCGTCGATGTCGTCGCCCTCGTCGCTGCTGCACTGGACCCGGCGGATGATCGAGATCCGGAAGCAGAACCCCGCCTTCGGCCTCGGAACGTACACCGAACTGCAGTCCTCCAACGCGGCCGTCCTCGCCTTCCTGCGCGAATACGAGGACGACCTGGTGCTGTGCGTGCACAACTTCTCGCGCTTCGCACAGCCCACCGAACTGGACCTGAGCCGGTTCCACGGGCGGTACCCGGTGGAGTTGTTCGGCGGGGTGCGTTTCCCGGCGGTCGGTGAACTGCCGTACCTGCTCACCCTCGCGGGCCACGGCTTCTACTGGTTCCGGCTGCGTCGCGACGCGGCCTAGAACCCCGCGGCGGGGCGGTTCCTCCGGGTTTCCCCCGCCCCGCCCGGGGCACGCATCAGTAACACCCCGACCCCCCGGGGAAAGGAATGTGACGCCATGGCGGAAACGGTCACACTCTCCGGCAAGACGACCCCCGGTCTCCTCGCGTCACTGGACCCTCTGCTGCGGGAGTGGCTGCCCCGCCAGCGCTGGTTCGCCGGCAAGGGGCGTCCGGTCACCGGGTTCTCGCTGGTGGCGGCCACCGAGCTGCTCCCGGCCGGTACCCGGCTGGGCCTCTACCACCTGCTGGTGCGCGCCGAGCAGGGCGCCGGCCCCGGCGACTGCTACCAGCTCCTCATCGGCGTGCGCGAGGCTCTGCCGCCCCGGCTGGCGCCCGCGCTGATCGGACACGTGACGCAGGGGCCGCTGACCGGGCGGACCGTGTTCGACGCCCTGTACGACACCCGGCCCGCCGAGGTGCTCCTGGAGGCCTTGCGCACCCGGGCGCGGATCGGCGCGCTGCGCTGCGAGCGGGAACCGGGGCAGGAGATCCGGTCGGGTCTGGTCCCGCGCCGGTTGACGGGCGAGCAGTCGAACTCGTCGATCGTCTATGGAGATACGTTCATCCTGAAGCTTTTGCGTCGAGTGGTGCCGGGCGTCAACCCCGACCTGGAACTGCCGCTGGCGCTGGCCCGCGAGGGCTGCCCCCGGGTGCCCGCGCCGACGGCCTGGATGGAGGCGCACCTCGACGACGAGCCCTACGTGCTGGCCGTGCTCCAGCCGTACGTTCAGGGCGCGGCGGACGGCTGGGAGCTGGCGCTGCGGGAGCTGGCCAAGGGCGAGGACTTCGCCGCGGAGGCGCGGGCGCTGGGGCGGGCCACCGCCGAGGTGCACGGGGCGCTGGCCCGGGCCCTGCCCACGGCGACGCTCGGCCACGCCCAGATACAGCCGATGGCCGACGGCATGGCCGTCCGCCTCGACGCGGCCGCGCAGGCCGTGCCCGCCCTGCGCCCGTACGCGCCCGCGCTGCGCTCCGCCTTCACGGCGCTGGCCGACCTCGCGGCCGAGGGCCACACCTGGACCGCCCAGCGCGTCCACGGCGACCTGCACCTCGGGCAGTGCCTGCGCGCGGGCTCCGGGGAATGGACGCTGATCGACTTCGAGGGGGAGCCGGCCCGGCCGCTGGCCGAGCGGCGCATGCCGCAGCCGACGGTGCGGGACGTGGCGGGCATGCTGCGCTCCTTCGACTACGCGGCCCACTCGGCCGACCCGCCCGCCCCTGGCTGGGCGCACGCCTGCCGGGCGGCCTACTGCTCCGGATACGCCGAGGCAGCGGGCGCCGACCCGCGCACCGACCCCGTGCTGCTGCGGGCCTACGAGACGGACAAGGCCGTCTACGAGGTCGTCTACGAGGCCCGCCACCGCCCCGACTGGCTCCCCGTACCGCTGTCCGCGATACACCGCCTCGCCGCACCCGACCTGCCTTGAGGAGGCTCCGTACGTGACTCCCCCGAAGAAGAAGGCCGCCGCGCAGAAAGCAGTGACCAAGAAGGCGGTGGCGAAGAAGGCGGCGAGCAAGAAGGCCCAGGGGAAGGACAAGGAGAAGGAGAAGGCGGCGCCGGCGGTGAAAGCCGCCGCGAAGAAGCCGAAGAAGCCTCCCGTGGCGCCGCCGGTCGCCCCTTTCTCCCCCGCCCTCGACGCCGTCGACCGTGAGCGTCTGCTGCACGGCGCCCATCACGCCCCGCACTCGGTGCTCGGCGCGCATCCGGCGCCCGGCGGGATCGTCTTCCGGGCGCTGCGCCCGTACGCGCGGTCCGTCACGGTGCTCGCGGGCGACCTGCGCGCCGAGCTCCACGACGACGGCGACGGCTTCTTCTCCGGCCTGCTGCCCCTCACCGAGGTCCCGGCCTACCGGCTCCTCGTGGCGTACGAGGGCACGGTCGTGGAGACCGAGGACGCCTACCGTTTCCTGCCCACGCTGGGCGAGCTGGACCTGCACCTGATCGGGGAGGGCCGGCACGAGCAGCTGTGGACGGTGCTCGGCGCGCACCCGAGGACCCACCAGGGCGTTAGGGGCACGAGCTTCTCGGTGTGGGCGCCGAACGCGCGCGGCGTGCGGCTGGCCGGCACCTTCAACTTCTGGGACGGCACCGGATACCCGATGCGTTCGCTCGGCTCGTCCGGCGTCTGGGAGCTGTTCGTGCCCGGGATCGGGGAGGGCGAGCTGTACAAGTTCGACATCACCCGCCCGGACGGCTCGCACACCCAGCGCGCCGACCCGCTGGCCCGGCGCACGGAGGTCCCGCCGGCGACCTCGTCGATCGTGCACGCCTCGGCGTACGAGTGGGGCGACGAGGAGTGGCTGGCGCGCCGGGCCGAGATACCCGTGCACGAGGCTCCCTTCTCCGTCTACGAGATCCATCTCCCGTCCTGGCGACCGGGGCTGACGTATCGTCAGCTCGCCGACCAGCTCCCCGCGTACGTCAAGGACCTCGGCTTCACGCACGTCGAGCTGATGCCGGTCGCCGAGCATCCCTTCGGCGGCTCCTGGGGCTACCAGGTCACCGGTTTCTACGCGCCCACGGCCCGGCTCGGCACGCCGGACGACTTCAAGCACCTGGTGGACGCGCTGCACCGGGCCGGCATCGGCGTCCTGATGGACTGGGTCCCGGCCCACTTCCCGCGCGACGACTGGGCGCTGGCCGAGTTCGACGGCCGCCCGCTCTACGAGCACGAGGACCCGCTGCGCGCCGCCCACCCCGACTGGGGGACGCTGGAGTTCGACTTCGGCCGGCGCGAGGTGCGCAACTTCCTGGTGGCCAACGCCAGTTACTGGTGCGAGGAGTTCCACATCGACGGGCTGCGGGTGGACGCCGTCGCCTCGATGCTCTACCTCGACTACTCGCGCGAGCCGGGCCAGTGGACGCCGAACGAGCACGGCGGGCGGGAGAACCTGGACGCGGTGGCGTTCCTGCAGGAGATGAACGCGACGGTCTACCGCCGCAGCCCCGGGGTCGTCACGATCGCGGAGGAGTCCACGGCCTGGGACGGCGTCACACGGGCCACGCACCACCCGGGCCCGAGCGGCTTCGGCGGGCTCGGCTTCGGCCTGAAGTGGAACATGGGCTGGATGCACGACTCGCTGGAGTACATGACCCACGAGCCGGTGCACCGCCGCTACCACCACCACGAGATGACCTTCTCGATGGTGTACGCCTACAGCGAGAACTACGTGCTGCCCATCTCCCACGACGAGGTGGTGCACGGCAAGCGCTCGCTGGTGTCGAAGATGCCCGGCGACTGGTGGCAGCAGCGCGCGAACCTGCGGGCGTACCTGGCGTTCATGTGGGCCCACCCCGGCAAGCAGCTCCTCTTCATGGGGCAGGAGTTCGCCCAGGGAGCGGAGTGGTCCGAGGCGCACGGCCCCGACTGGTGGCTGCTGGACCCGGCGTACGGGGCCGAGGCCGACCACCGGGGCGTCCGGGACCTCGTCCGCGACCTGAACGGCGTCTACCGGACGACCCCGGCCCTGTGGCAGCAGGACACCGACCCCGCCGGCTTCCAGTGGATCGTCGGGGACGCCGCCGAGGACAACGTCTTCGCCTTCCTGCGCTACGACGCCGACGGCTCCCCGCTCCTGTCCGTCTCCAACCTCTCCCCCGTCGTGCGCCACGACTACCGCCTCGGCGTCCCCGACGACGTCCCGGCCTGGCACGAGACCCTCAACACCGACGCGGCGGCCTACGGCGGCAGCGGCGTCGCCCACCTCGACCCGATCAAACCGGAGCCGCACGCCCGCCACGGCCGCCCGGCCGCCGTCCGACTGACGCTGCCACCCCTGTCGACGGTGTGGCTGCGCCCGGCGTAGGCGGGCCGGGGCTGGTGCGGACCGTTACGTCAATGCTGCCGTCAGCGGCTTCGGCAGCTCCTTGGTGTGGACCACGCCGAGCCGTTGGGTGGCGCGGGTGAGGGCGACGTACAGGTCGCTGGTGCCGTACTCGGCGGGCTCGACGACGAGGACCGAGTCGAACTCCAGCCCCTTGGCCTGGCGCGGGTCGAGCAGGACGACCGTGCGGGTCAGGTCCGGTTCCGCGCCCGCCGTCACGCCGTCCAGGCGGGCCGCCAGCCGCCGGTGCAGCGCGCGCGGGGCGATCACCGCGAGCCGGCCCTCGGCGGGGGTCAGCTCGGCCACGGCCTCGGCGACCGCGCCCGGCAGTTCGTCGCTCGCGCGGGCCCAGGGCTTCACTCCCGTCGAGCGGACCGAGCTCGGCGGTTCGAAGTCCGGGTTCTCCGCGCGGACGACGGCCGCCGCGACCTCCATGATCTCGGACGGGGTGCGGTAGTTGACGCCGAGGCGGGTGTGTTCCCAGCGGTCCTCGACGTACGGGGCGAGGATCCCCGACCAGGAGCCGACACCGGCCGCCTCGGCCGTCTGGGCCGGGTCGCCGACCAGGGTCATCGAGCGGGTCGGGCTGCGCCGCATCAGCAGCCGCCAGGCCATCGGGGACAGCTCCTGCGCCTCGTCGACGATGATGTGGCCGAACGCCCAGGTCCGGTCGGCCGCCGCGCGCTCGGCGGCGCTGCGGTGGTCGTCCTCCTCGTGCCGTTCGGCGAACCGCTCGGCGTCGATGATGTCGTGCGCGGACAGGACTTCGGAGTCCTCCTCCTCCTTGTCGTCGAACTCGTAGGTGCGCGAGGCGTAGGAGACGTCGAGGACGCCCTGGGCGTAGGCGACCTGTGTCTCGCGCTCCCGGTCGGCCCGCGCGCGGGCCGACCGGTCGTCCTCGCCGAGGAGTTCGGCCGCCTCGTCGAGCAGCGGGACGTCCGCGACCGTCCAGGCCCGGGTCACCGGGCGGCGGACGGCGGCCGCGTCCTCGTCGCTCAGGTACCCCTCGGGGGCGGCGAGGAAGTCGGCGACCAGGCGGCGCGGGGTGATGCGCGGCCACAGCCGGTCGATGGCGGACCAGACTTCGGGGTTGTCGGCGAGTTCGTCGCGGATCTGGGTGATGTCGCTGGCGTCCAGCATGTTCGAGCCGTCGTAGGGGTCGGTGCCGATGCGCTCGGCGACCATGTCCGTCAGCGTGTTGAGGATGTAGCCCTCGAAGTGCTCGCGGGCCGCGTTGTGCGGCAGCCGTGCGGCGCGGGTGCGCTCGCGGGCGACGCCCACGAGTCCGTCGTCGAGCATCAGGACCTCACGGTCGTGCTCGATCGTGACCACCGGGTCGGGCAGCGCCTGCCGGTCGCGTACGACGGCGGCGAGGACGTCCGCCATGTCGGCGCGGCCCTTCACGGCGGCCGCCTCCGGGGTGTCGGTCGCCGTCGCCTTCACGCCGGGGAAGAGTTCGCCGACCGTCGCCAGCAGCACGCCGGTCTCGCCCAGCGAGGGCAGCACCTCGCCGATGTAGCCGAGGAAGGCGGGATTGGGGCCGACGATCAGCACGGCCCGCTTGGCGAGCAGTTCGCGGTGCTCGTAGAGGAGGTAGGCGGCGCGGTGCAGGGCGACGGCCGTCTTGCCGGTGCCGGGGCCGCCCTCGACGACCAGAACCCCTCGGTGGGGAGCCCGGATGATCTCGTCCTGCTCGGCCTGGATGGTCTGCACGATGTCGTTCATGCGGCCGGTGCGGGCCGAGCTCAGCGCGGCGAGCAGCACGGCGTCGCCGGTGGGGTCCTCGTGGCCGGTCCGCTCCTGGTCGCCGAGGTCGAGGATCTCGTCGTGCAGGGCGGTGACCCGGCGGCCTGACGTGGTGAGGTGCCGGCGGCGGCGCAGGCCCAGCGGGGTGTGGCCGGTGGCCAGGTAGAAGGGGCGGGCGACATCGGCACGCCAGTCGATGAGGATCGGCGTGTGCTCGGCGTCGTCGGTGCGCAGGCCGATGCGGCCGATGTGGTGGCTGGTGCCGGAGGTGAGGTCGATGCGGCCGAAGCAGAGGGAGCCGTCCACCGCGTTGAGCGCGGCCAGCAGACCCGAGCGTTCGGCGACGAGGATGTCGCGCTCCAGCCGTGCCTGCTGGGGCGTGTTGCCCTGGGCGAGCGCTTCCGTGACGGAGGTCTCGGTGTCGCCGCGCAGGGCGTCCACCCTCGCGTACACCCGGTCGATGAATTCCTGCTCGCGCCGCAATTCACTATCCGGAAAGTCGGTGTTTGACAATTCCACTCCCGCCCGCATATACTGTGCTCACTGAGCTTCTTTGCGACCTAATTCACTTGAAGTCGCGAACCATCGAATATACGCAAAGAAATCCCCCGAGCGCAATTGCTCGGGGGATTTCTTCGTATCCGGTGAGGTGCCCGGCGAGGGGTGCGACGGGGCTCAGAGCACGTCCGACAGCTCCTCCAGGAGCCGCCGCTTGGGGCGGGCCCCCACCATCGATTTCACGGGCTCACCGGCGCGGAACACCATGAACGTCGGCATCGACAGCACCTTGTAGGCGTTGGTCGTCTCCGGGTTCAGGTCCACGTTCAGCTGCACCACCTTCAGCCGCTCGCCCTCCTCCGCGGCGAGCGCGCTCAGCACCGGCCCCATCTGCCGGCACGGCGGACACCAGTCGGCGGTGAACTCCACCAGCACCGGCAGCTCCGCCCCGAGCACCTCCCACCCGAAGTCCGCGTCCGTCACTTCCGCCACACCGTCAGCCTTGATCACGACTTTCGCCCTCCCAGGGCCGGCCGGCCCAGTTCGCACCCGGGTTCCGGACCCCCCGGAACCAGCGCCTCGGCGGCCAGCTCGTCGCGGGCCTGCTCGGCCCTGACCAGCTGCCCCGCGACCGTCTCCCGCACCGCCCGCAACTCCCCGATCAGCTCGTCCAGCTCCGCCAGCTTGCGGCGGTAGACAGCGAGCGACGCCGGGCAGGAGTCGCCCTCCGGGTGCCCGGCCCGCAGACACTCCACGAAGGGCCGCGTCTCCTCCAGGTCGAACCCGAAGTCCTGGAGCGTCCTGATCTGCCGCAGCAGCTTCAGGTCGTCCTCGTCGTACGTCCGGTATCCGTTGTCGTTCCGCCGGGCGGGCAGCAGCCCCCGGGACTCGTAGTACCGCAGCGTCCGGGTCGTGGTCCCGGCCCGCGCGGCCAGCTCGCCGATGCGCATGCCTACGAACGTACGGCTTGACGCCGACGTCAAGGCAACGCCGACGACAAAACCGGGCGACCGAGCCACGGGGGAGTGCTCGGCCGCCCGGAGACGGTGGGGCGCAGAAGGCGGGGACGAAAGGCGGTGCGGTGCCCGGGTGTCCGGCCCCGGTTCAGGCGGGGCCGGACACCCGGAGTCGGGGGTGCGCCAGCGGATCAGGCCTTGGCGAGTTCCTTCTCGCCGCCCTCGCGCTGCTCGGGCAGGTCCGCCGAGTCGTCCTCGGCCTCGTCCTCGTGGTCGAGCAGGGTCTTCTCGTCGAAGGGCAGGCCCCCGGCGAGCACCAGCTGGACGCGCTCCTTGTCGATCTCCTTGGTCCAGGTGCCGACCAGGACGGTGGCGACGGCGTTGCCCGCGAAGTTGGTGAGGGCGCGGGCCTCGCTCATGAAGCGGTCGATGCCGACGATGAGGCCCATGCCGTCCACCAGAGCGGGCTTGTGCGACTGCAGACCGCCGGCCAGGGTCGCCATGCCGGCGCCGGTGACACCGGCCGCGCCCTTGGAGGCGACGAACAGGAAGAGCAGCAGCGGGATCTGCTCGCCGATCGACATCGGCGTGCCCATGGCGTCGGCGATGAACAGGGACGCCATCGTCATGTAGATCATGGTGCCGTCGAGGTTGAAGGAGTAGCCGGTCGGGACGGTGATGCCGACGACGGGCTTGCTGACGCCCAGGTGCTCCATCTTCGCGATGAGGCGCGGCAGCGCCGACTCGGAGGAGGAGGTGGACAGGATCAGCAGGAACTCACGGGCCAGGTACTTGAAGAACGTCAGGATGTTCAGGCCCGCGAAGATCCGCAGCAGCGCGCCGAGCACGATGAAGACGAACAGGAAGCACGTGGTGTAGAAGCCGAGCATCAGGACGGCGAGGCTCTTGAGCGCGTCCACGCCCGCCGAGCCGACGACCGCGGCCATCGCGCCGAACGCGCCGACCGGGGCGGCCCACATGACCATCGCGAGGATGCGGAAGACGAGCCGCTGGATGTGCTCGACGCCGCGCAGCACCGGCTGGCCGGCCTTGCCCATGCCCTGGAGGGCGAAACCGCAGAGCAGCGCGATGAGCAGGGTCTGCAGGACGTCCGGCTGGGTGAAGGCGGAGACGATCGTGGTGGGGATGATGCCGAGCAGGAACTCGGTGGTGTCCTTGGCCTCCGCGGAGACCTGCGCCTGGCCGGTCTCCTTCACGGCGTCGGTGATGTGGAGCCCGCTGCCCGGCTCCAGGATGTTGCCGACGACCAGGCCGATGGTGAGCGCCACGAGGGACATGACCACGAAGTAGCCGAGCGCGATGCCGCCGACCTTGCCGACCTTGGCGGCCTGCCGTACGGATCCGATGCCGAGAACGATCGTGCAGAAGATGATCGGCGAGATCATCATCTTGATCAGGTTCACGAAACCGGTGCCGATGGGCTTCAGCTCGACGGCGAAGTCGGGGGCGATGAGACCCACGGCGATGCCGATGGCGACCGCGCCGATCACCGCGAGGTAGAGATAGTGGGTGCGGTCCCGCTTGACCGCGGGTGCGGCAGGTGCCGTATCGGGGGTGCTGCTGGCGGCCACGGCTGCCCTCCTTGACGTCTTCGTCGGCATCACCGGCGTGCGGCTCACGTCCGGGGAGTTATGGGGGAATGCGGCGACTATCCCCCGCCCCTGTGAGCGCGGTCACCCTTCCGTTCATTTAGTTCACACTTAACCTCGGAGGCACACTGACGACATGCGCATCCCCGACCTCCCGAGACCCCGCAGCCTCGCCGGCCAGCTCTTCGCGATGCAGGCGGTGCTGATAGCGGTGCTCGTCGCGGGATACGCGCTGTTCACGTACGTCAGCGACCGCAGCCAGGCCGAGGACGCGGCAGGCCGCCAGGCCAAGGCCGTGGCCCGATCGGTCGCCGACTCCCCCTCGGTGCGGTCGGCCATCAGCACCCCGAACCCCACCGCCGAGCTCCAGCCCTACGCCCTGCGCGTCATGAAGGACGCGGAGGTCGACTTCGTCACGATCATGAATCCGAAGGGCATCCGCTGGACCCACCCGGATGAGAAGCAGATCGGCCAGCGCTTCCGCGGCAACACGGCCAAGGCGTTGAAGGGCGAGACGTTCACCGAGACCTACACCGGCACCCTCGGCGCGTCCGTCCGCGCCGTCACCCCGATCAAGGACGGGAACGACCGGATCATCGGCCTGGTCAGCGCGGGCATCAAGGTCGAGTCGATCAGCAAACGGGTGCAGGACCAGGTGACGGCCCTGTTCGGGGTGGCCGTCGGCGCGCTCGCGCTCGGCGCGATCGGCACGTACCTCATCAACGCGTCCCTGCGCCGGCACACCCATGGCATGAACGCGGCGGAGCTGAGCCGGATGCACGACTACCACCAGGCCGCGTTGCACGCGGTGCGCGAGGGGCTGCTGATGCTGGACGGGCAGTACAGGGTGGCGCTGATCAACGACGGCGGCCGGGAGCTGCTGGGCGTCTCCGGGGAGGCGGTGGGCACGTCGGTGGCGGACCTCGGCCTGCCGGCCCCGCTGACGGGTGCGCTGCTCTCCTCGGAACCCCGGGTGGACGAGGTCTATCTGGCGGCGGACCGGGTGCTGGTGGTGAACACCTCCCCGGTGTCGGGCGGCGAGCGCAGGGGCACCGTCGTCACCCTGCGCGATGTGACCGAACTCCAGTCCGTGATGGGCGAGTTGGACTCCGAGCGGGGCTTCACGCAGGCGCTGCGCTCGCAGGCCCACGAGGCGGCCAACCGGCTGCACACGGTCGTCTCGCTGATCGAGCTGGGCCGCGCGGAGGAGGCCGTGGAGTTCGCGACGGCGGAACTGGAACTGGCCCAGGCGCTGACCGACCAGGTGGTCGCGGCGGTCAGCGAGCCGGTCCTGGCGGCCCTTCTGCTGGGCAAGACGGCACAGGCGAACGAGCGGGGCGTGGAGCTGGTGGTCTCGCAGGACAGCAGCCTGGACGACGGGCTGCTCCCGGAGTCGCTGCCGGCCCGGGACCTGGTGACGATCCTGGGCAACCTGATCGACAACGCCGTGGACGCGGCGCAGGGCAGCGTGCCGGCGCGGGTGACCGTGACCGCGTGCACGCAGGGCGACGAGCTCCTGCTCCAGGTGACGGACACGGGAACGGGCGTGGATCCCGCGCACGCCTCCCTGGTCTTCGAACGCGGCTTCTCCACGAAACCGGCCGGGCCGGGCGGCCGGGGCCTCGGGCTGGCCCTGGTCCGGCAGGCCGTGCACCGGCACGAGGGGACGTTGTCGGTGACGGAGGCGGAGGGCGGCGGAGCCGAGTTCACGGCCAGTCTGCCGTTGCGGGCGAGCTCCGCGTCCGGTACATCCGGTTCCGGGCCGGCATCCGGGTCGGCGTCTACGTCTGGAGGCAGGGGATGACGGCCGAGGAGCCGATCAGAGTACTGGTCGTGGAGGACGATCCGGTCGCCGCGGACGCCCATGTCATGTACGTCGGGAGGGTGCCGGGCTTCGTCGCGGTCGGGAAGGCGCACACGGGCGCGGAGGCCCGCCGACTGCTCGACCGCACCCCGGTGGACCTGCTCCTGCTCGACCTCCACCTCCCCGACGCGCACGGGTTGCAGCTGGCCCGCTCGCTCCGTGCGGCCGGCTATCACGCGGACGTGATCGCGGTGACGTCGGCGCGGGACCTGACGGTGGTGCGCGAGGGCGTCTCCCTGGGGGTCGTCCAGTACGTGCTGAAACCGTTCACGTTCGCAACCCTGCGGGACCGGCTGGTCCGGTACGCCGAGTTCCGGGGGGCCGCGGGCGAGGCGAGCGGCCAGGACGAGGTCGACCGCGCCCTGGCCGCCCTGCGCGCACCCGGGCCGGCCGCGCTCCCGAAGGGCCTGAGCGCACCGACCCTGGAGCGGGTGACGGAAGCGGTACGGGAGGCTCAGGAGGGGCTCACCGCGGCAGGTGTGGCCGAGGCGGTGGGAATCTCCCGGATCACCGCCCGGCGATACCTGGAACACCTGGTGGAGGCGGGGCGAGCGGAACGCAAGCCGCTGTACGGACAGGTCGGGAGGCCGGAACTGGTGTACCGGTGGGTGCGCAGCGCCGGAAAGGGACGGTGAGCCGGGGTCATCCCCCGCCGCCACTCCCGCCGACTCCGCCACCGTCACCGTCACCGGCTCCGCCACCGTCGCCGACTCCGCCACCGTCGCCGCCATCGTCACCGGCTCCGCCATCGTCACCGGCTCCGCCACCCTCGCCGGCTCCGCTTCCGCTCCCGCCCGCGAACGGCACGGCGTACAGCACCACGAACACCCCCAGCCCGACCACGGCCGCCGCCTCGGCCAGGGACAGCACCAGCAGGCCCGCCGAGACCTGTCCCCCGCTCCAGTACACGACCAGCGCGGCCAACGGCACGACGCAGAACGCCAGCAGGTCGACGGCGCACTGCACGACCTTCCGGGACACGCGCCGGGCATCACCCCGGTGATAGGTCTCCCACCGGAAAGCCGCCTCACCGCCCGTCAGTTCCGCCAGGCGCGGCCCCAACTCCCCCCGCACATACCGCCCGATGGCCGAGATCTTCTCGTCGTTGACCAGGTAGGTCCACCCCAGCACCACACACACCGGCGGCAACGCCAGCAGCATGGACGTCTGTTTGGCCTGGGCCGCCGCGGCGATGACGGCGGCCACCACCGCCAGGGTCACGTACAGCAGGTTGTCCCGGAACCCGATCCGCGCCTTCTGCTCGTCCTTGACGCTCTGGTACTCGGCCAGCAGCAACTGCCCCGCCCCGACGTCCTGTTCGGCCACTGCAACCACCCTCTCCCCCGATGAACCTGGCAGTACCTTAAAGGGGTGTCAGAGACAAAACCCACTGTCGTGGTCCTTACCGCACTCGCGCTCGAATACGCGGCCGTGCGTGCCCACATCGCCGACCGGGAGGAGGACGTCCATCCCGACGGAACCCGCGTCGAGACCGGCCGCCTGGACGGCACGCCCTGGAGGGTGGCGCTCGCGGAGTTGGGCGAGGGCGTGAGCAACGCCTCCGCGATGACCACCCAGCTCATCAACTGGCTCCGCCCGCAGGCCGTGCTGTTCGTCGGCATCGCGGGCAGCCTGAAGGAGGACATCGGCATCGGGGACGTCCTCGTCGGCACCAAGGTCTACGGCATCCAGGGCGGCAAGTGGACCCCCCAGGGCTTCCACTCCCGCCCCGAGGCCTGGCACGCGTCCAACGCCCTGGTCCAGGCGGCCCGTTCGGCCGTGCGGGACATGACGGACGTACGGCCGCACTTCAAGCCGATCGCCTCGGGGGACGTCGTCCTGGCCGACGCCGAGTCCGAAGTCGTCACGTTCCTTCGCGAGCACTACAACGACGCCGCCGCGATCGAGATGGAGGGCTCGGGCGCAGCCCACGCGGCCCATCTGAACGGCCAGGTGCCCGCACTGGTGATCCGCGGGATCAGCGACCGCGCAGACGCGAAGAAGAACAGGGCCGACGCCTCCGGGTCACAGCGACTGGCCGCCGCGCAGGCGGCCGAGGTGGCGATGGCGGTCCTGCGCAAGCACGAGCCACAGGACACGTCCGACACCTCCGGCACCACGGAAGGACCCCGACGCGACCCCGGCTCCGGCTCCGGTGGCGACCAGATCATCTTCCAGGGCGGGACCTACTTCGGACCCGTCATCGGGAAGATAACGGGGAACACGTGACATACGGGACACACAGGACGCCCGTAGCCTTCCACGATCCGTCACTTTGACCCAACCCCCTGTAGCCACCCCGCCCCCCACCCCCTACGTTGTCCCCCGTGCCCAGACCCCCGTCCCACACCCGCCAGGCAGGTCCTCCCTTCAACGCGCCCGCCGCCCGCAGGCTCCGCGTCGCCCTCGGGATGACCCCGGCCCACGTCGCCCACGGGCTCCGCGCGTCCTACGCCCTCGCGCATGCCACGCCCGACCTCGTCCACGCCTGGGAGCGGGGGACGCTCACTCCCGCCCACCCCGAACTCACCGCCCTCGCAGGGGTGTTGTGGTGTTCGCCCGCCGAGCTGATCGGACGGCCCCGCACGCTGCGCGAGCACCGCATCGCCCGAGGTCTCGCCCCTCAGGACGTGGCGCGGGCCGTGGGACACGAGTTCCCGGCGTACACGCGGATGGAGGAGAGCGGGCAGTGGCACGGCACGGACCGGCAGTCCGCCGCGCTCGCCGAGCTGCTTGACCTCTCGCTGCGCGACCTGATCACCGTCACCGGCCACGAGGCTGGGCTCGCCGACCTGCTGCGCACCGCCGTCCGCACCCGCTGGCAGGCGTACGTGAAACCGGTGAGCAGGATCGTCCCCCTGGACCGGCGGCTCCTGGAGGACGCGCTCCAGGAGCTGCACCGGGACTACCAGGGGCGGATGACCGCCACGCTGAGCTGGGGCGACGGCGGCGCGGCCGGCGAGGCGGGCGACGCCGGCCAGGCCTTCCTCGACCGCATCGTCGACGCCTTCTGGACGAGCCTGGAAAGCCGGACCGCCTAGAAGCGTCTAGAAGACGGACTCCGCCTCGACGATCCGGTCCTTCGGGACCGTCTTCAGCTCGGTCACCGCCTCCGCCAGCGGCACCATCACCACGTCCGTCCCGCGCAGCGCCGTCATCCGCCCGAACTGGCCGCGGTGCGCGGCCTCCACCGCGTGCCAGCCGAAGCGGGTCGCGAGGACGCGGTCGTACGCCGTCGGGACGCCGCCGCGCTGGACGTGGCCGAGAATGACCGGGCGGGCCTCCTTGCCGAGCCGCTTCTCCAGCTCGTACGCCAGTGCCGTGCCGATGCCCTGGAAGCGCTCGTGGCCGAACTGGTCGATCGCGCCTTTGCTGTAGTCCATGGTGCCGTCGGCCGGGTGCGCGCCCTCCGCGACGCAGATCACCGCGAACTTCTTGCCGCGCGCGAACCGCTCCTCGACCATCTTGACCAGGTCGGCGGGGTCGAAGGGGCGCTCCGGCAGACAGATGCCGTGCGCGCCCGCCGCCATGCCGGACTCCAGCGCGATCCAGCCCGCGTGGCGGCCCATGACCTCGACGACCATCACCCGCTGGTGCGACTCGGCCGTCGTCTTCAGGCGGTCCATCGCCTCGGTGGCGACGCCGACCGCCGTGTCGAAGCCGAACGTGCGGTCGGTGGAGGAGATGTCGTTGTCGATCGTCTTCGGGACGCCGACCACCGGCAGCCCGGCGTCCGACAGCATCCGCGCCGCCGTCAGCGTGCCCTCGCCGCCGATCGGGATGAGCGCGTCGATGCCGAAGTCGTGGATCATGTCGGAGGCGCTCTCGCAGGCCTCGCGCAGCCGGTCGCGCTCCAGACGGGAGGAGCCGAGGATGGTGCCGCCGCGGGCCAGGATGCCGCTCACAGCGTTGAGGTCGAGGGCGCGGTAGCGGCCGTCCAGAAGACCCGCGTAGCCGTCCTCGAAGCCGATGACCTCGTCGCCGTAGTTGTCGACGGCGCGGTGCACGACCGACCGGATCACGGCGTTCAGGCCGGGGCAGTCGCCGCCTGCGGTGAGAACTCCGATGCGCATCGTGCTGTGTCTCCTGCTCGCTGTGGGTACCGGGGAGCCTGGTTCGATTGTTTCACGCCGCCGAGCGGGCTGTCGCTTGACGGGCGCCGTATCTACGGCCAGGGGTACTGTCAAGAGGGATCTGCTCACCTAGGTGGGCGATTTTTGTGTCCCTGAAACTGCAAGGAAACGGAGAGCTCGCGTGACCCGCAGCGTGTACGTCACCGGTATCGACCGCGGCGACGGCCGCCAGGTCGTCGAGCTGGGGATCATGGAACTCCTGACCCGGCAGGTGGACCGGGTGGGCGTCTTCCGTCCCCTCGTCCACGACGGGCCCGACCGGCTGTTCGAGTTGCTGCGCGCCCGCTACCGGCTGGCGCAGGACCCGACGACCGTCTACGGCATGGACTACCACGAGGCGTCCGCGCTGCAGGCCGAGCAGGGGGCCGACGAGCTGGTCTCGACCCTCGTCGACCGGTTCCACCGGGTCGCCCGCGACTACGACGTCGTCCTCGTCCTGGGCACCGACTACGCCGACACCCAGTTCCCCGACGAACTCGCCCTCAACGCCCGCCTCGCCAACGAGTTCGGCGCGTCCGTGATCCCCGTCGTCGGCGGCCGGGGACAGACCGCGGAGTCCGTGCTCGCCGAGACCCGCAACGCCTACCGGGCGTACGAGGGCCTCGGGTGCGACATGCTCGCCATGGTCGCCAACCGGGTCGACCGCGAGGACCGCGACGAGATCGCCTCCCATCTCGCGGGCCGCCTGCCCGTCCCCTGTTACGTGCTGCCCGACGAGCCGGCCCTGTCCGCGCCGACCGTGGCGCAGATCAGCCACGCGCTGGGCGCGAGGGTGCTGCTGGGCGACGACTCGGGGCTGGCCCGCGACGCCCTCGGCTTCGTCTTCGGCGGGGCCATGCTGCCGAACTTCCTGGCCGCTCTCACGCCGGGCGCACTGGTCGTCACCCCGGGCGACCGGGCCGACCTGGTCATCGGCTCGCTCGCCGCGCACAGCGCCGGCACCCCGCCGATAGCCGGGGTGCTGCTCACCCTGGGCGAGGTCCCGACCGACGAGATCCTCACCCTGGCCGCCCGCCTCGCCCCCGGCACCCCCGTCGTCTCGGTGCCCGGCAACAGCTTCCCCACCGCCGAGCAGCTGTTCTCGATGGAGGGCAAGCTGAACGCGGCCACCCCGCGCAAGGCCGAGACGGCGCTCGGTCTCTTCGAGCGGCACGTCGACACCGGTGAGCTGCTCAAGCGGGTCTCCGCGCCCAGCACCGACCGGCTCACGCCGATGATGTTCGAGCACAAGCTCCTCGAACAGGCCCGCTCCGACAAGCGCCGGGTCGTCCTCCCGGAGGGCACGGAGGAGCGGGTGCTGCACGCCGCCGAGGTGCTGCTGCGTCGCGGCGTCTGCGATCTCACGCTCCTCGGGCCCGTCGACCAGATCCGCAAGAAGGCCGCCGACCTGGGCATCGACCTCGGCGACTGCCAGCTGATCGACCCGGCCACCAGCGAGCTGCGCGACTCCTTCGCCGAGCTGTACGCCGGTTTCCGCGCCCACAAGGGCGTCACGGTGGAGCTGGCGTACGACGTCGTCTCCGACGTGAACTACTTCGGCACGCTGATGGTGCAGGAGGGCCTCGCCGACGGCATGGTCTCGGGCTCGGTGCACTCCACGGCCGCGACCATCCGCCCGGCCTTCGAGATCATCAAGACCAAGCCGGACGCCGACATCGTGTCGTCCGTCTTCTTCATGTGCCTCGCCGACAAGGTCCTCGTCTACGGCGACTGCGCCGTGAACCCCGACCCGAACGCCGAGCAGCTCGCCGACATCGCGATCCAGTCGGCGGCGACCGCCGCGCAGTTCGGCGTGGAGCCGCGGATCGCGATGCTGTCGTACTCGACGGGCACGTCGGGGTCCGGCGCCGACGTCGACAAGGTGCGAGAGGCGACGGAGCAGGTCCGCGCCCGGCGCTCCGATCTGAAGATCGAGGGGCCGATCCAGTACGACGCGGCCGTGGAGCCGACGGTCGCGGCGACCAAGCTGCCGGGGTCCGAAGTCGCCGGGCAGGCCAGCGTGTTGATCTTCCCGGACCTCAACACCGGCAACAACACCTACAAGGCCGTGCAGCGTTCGGCCGGCGCGATCGCGGTCGGGCCGGTGCTGCAGGGGCTGCGCAAGCCCGTCAACGACCTGTCGCGGGGCGCCCTCGTGCAGGACATCGTCAACACCGTCGCCATCACGGCGATCCAGGCCCAGACCTCGAGTGAGAAGGCAACCGCCCAGTGAGCCCCGACCACCCGTCTCCCACCACCGCCCTTTCCGACGAGCTTCGCTCGGCCCCTCCTACGCGGGTCCTCGTCCTCAACTCCGGCTCCTCGTCGGTGAAGTACCAGCTGCTCGACATGCGCGACAGCAGCCGGCTGGCGAGCGGGCTCGTCGAGCGCATCGGCGAGCAGTCCTCCCGGCTGAAGCACACGCCGCTGGCGGCCGGCGGCGAGAGCCGTGAGTGGAGCGGGCCGATCGCCGACCACGACGCCGCGCTGAAGGCCGTCGCGGAGGAGCTGGCGAAGGACGGGCTGGGGCTGGACTCCCCCGAGCTCGCCGCCATCGGCCACCGCGTGGTGCACGGCGGCAAGCACTTCACCGAGCCGACGGTGATCGACGACGCCGTCCTCGCCGAGATCGAGCGGCTGATCCCCGTCGCGCCGCTGCACAACCCGGCCAACCTCACGGGCATCCGCACCGCGACGGCGCTGCGGCCGGACCTGCCCCAGGTCGCCGTCTTCGACACCGCCTTCCACACGACGATGCCGGAGGCCGCGGCCCGCTACGCGATCGACGTCGAGACCGCCGACGCGCACCGCGTGCGGCGCTACGGCTTCCACGGGACCTCGCACGCGTACGTCTCCCGGGCGACGGCGAAGCTGCTGGGGAAGACCCCCGAAGAGGTGAACGTCATCGTGCTGCACCTGGGCAACGGGGCGTCCGCGTCGGCGGTCGAGCGGGGCCGGTGCGTGGACACCTCGATGGGGCTCACCCCGCTGGAGGGCCTCGTCATGGGGACCCGCTCCGGGGACGTCGATCCGGCCGTCATCTTCCATTTGGCGCGCGTTGGGGGAATGTCCATCGACGATATCGACACTCTTCTCAACAAGAAGAGCGGTCTGATCGGGCTGTGCGGTGACAACGACATGCGGGAGATCCGGCGCCGGATCGACGAGGGCGACGAGCGGGCGAAGCTCGCCTTCGACATCTACATTCACCGGTTGAAGAAGTACATCGGCGCCTATTACGCGGTACTCGGCACCGTGGACGCCGTCGCGTTCACCGCCGGGGTCGGGGAGAACGCGGCTCCGGTGCGGGAGGCGGCCGTCGCGGGCCTTCAGTCGCTGGGGCTGGCGGTGGACGGCGAGCTGAACGCCGTACGAGGCGACGAGCCGCGGCTGATCTCGCCCGCCGGCGCGCGGGTGGCGGTCGCCGTGGTGCCGACGGACGAGGAACTGGAGATCGCCACACAGACCTACGCACTGGTGGAGCGGTATTGATATGCGGCTCCGCCGCATGGCGACCGAGCAGCCGCGTTGAATTGCGGCTCCGCCGCGTGGCAACTGAGCGCATCCCTTCTCATTTGCATCTTCCGCCAGACGGAATATTCCGTAGCGAAACAAACCGATAGGATCGCCCCATGCGCCGTTCGAAAATCGTCTGTACTCTCGGCCCCGCGGTCGACTCCCACGAAATGCTCGTGTCGCTGATCGAGGCCGGCATGAACGTTGCCCGCTTCAACTTCAGCCACGGCACGCACGCCGAACACCAGGGTCGTTACGACCGGGTCCGGGCCGCCGCCAAGGAGACCGGCCGGGCCATCGGCGTCCTCGCCGACCTGCAGGGCCCGAAGATCCGCCTCGAGACCTTCGCCGAGGGTCCCGTCGAGCTGGTGCGCGGTGACGAGTTCACCATCACCACCGAGGACGTCCCCGGCGACAAGACGATCTGCGGCACGACGTACAAGGGCCTGCCCGGTGACGTCTCGCGCGGCGACCAGATCCTGATCAACGACGGCAACGTCGAGCTGAAGGTCCTGGACGTCGAGGGCCCGCGGGTGAAGACCATCGTCATCGAGGGCGGTGTCATCTCCGACCACAAGGGCATCAACCTGCCCGGCGCGGCCGTCAACGTGCCCGCGCTGAGCGAGAAGGACATCGAGGACCTGCGGTTCGCGCTGCGCATGGGCTGCGACATGGTCGCGCTGTCCTTCGTCCGGGACGCCAAGGACGTGAACGACGTCCACCGGGTCATGGACGAGGAGGGCCGCCGGGTCCCCGTCATCGCCAAGGTGGAGAAGCCGCAGGCGGTGCAGAACATGGAGGACGTCGTCATGGCGTTCGACGCCGTGATGGTGGCCCGTGGCGACCTCGCCGTCGAGTACCCGCTGGAGCGGGTCCCCATGGTGCAGAAGCGCCTCATCGAGCTGTGCCGGCGCAACGCCAAGCCGGTGATCGTGGCGACCCAGATGATGGAGTCGATGATCACCAACTCCCGTCCGACCCGCGCCGAGGCCTCCGACGTGGCCAACGCGATCCTGGACGGCGCGGACGCGGTGATGCTGTCCGCCGAGTCGAGCGTGGGCGCGTACCCGATCGAGACCGTGAAGACGATGTCGAAGATCGTCACCGCGGCCGAGCAGGAGCTGCTCAGCAAGGGTCTGCAGCCGCTGGTGCCGGGCAAGAAGCCGCGGACGCAGGGTGGTTCGATCGCCCGTGCCGCCTGCGAGATCTCCGACTTCCTCGGCGGCCGTGGCCTGGTGGCCTTCACGCAGTCCGGCGACACCGCCCGTCGGCTGTCCCGCTACCGGGCGTCCCAGCCGATCATCGCCTTCACCACCGACGAGAACACCCGCAACCAGCTGGCGCTGAGCTGGGGCGTCGAGTCGCACGTCGTGCCGTTCGTGAACACCACGGACGAGATGGTCGACATGGTCGACCAGGAGATCGCCAAGATCAACCGTTTCAACCCGGGCGAGATCGTCATCATCACGGCCGGTTCGCCCCCCGGCGTCCCCGGCACCACCAACATGCTGCGCGTCCACCACCTCGGCGGCGGTTCCCGCGACTGATCCGGCAGCCCCCTGAAGGGGCGTGAACGACTCCCCCAGTGCCTTGAGGGCCTGGGAGGGACCGCTTGAGGGCGCCCCCTGCACCAGGGGGCGCCCTCAAGCGCTTGTGCGGCTCCCGAACGGGTCTGGGGGCGCTCAGCCGGCCGTCGTGTACTGGTGCAGTCCCGGCACGGTCAGCGTGCCGCCGAACTGACCCGCCTGCTGCACCTTGACGTTGGTGAAGTAGATCAGCGGGATGTTCAGGGGCGGCGGGCTCTTCGGGCTGAACGTGATCGGGATCAGACCGAACAGGTTCCCGGAGATGCTCTCCGTGTACATGATCGTGTCGCCGTCGCGGATGGTCGACGTGGTGCCCTTGCCGGCCTGCACATGGTAGGTCCGGCCCGACTGCTTGTCGTTCACCGTCTGGTGCAGGTCGCCGATGTCGGTCCCGTCGGAGATGACGTACTTCAGCACCTCCTTGACGGTGCCGTTGGCGGTCTTCACCTTGACGACGCCCTGGTAGTCGGCGCCCTTGAGGAGCAGCGAACTGGCGTTCAGGTACCAGGGGTCGTCGGGCAGCCTGACCTTGTTGTCGATGCCGCCCTCGTCGTCGGTGGCGACGGGGCAGTCCTCGGCGTTCGTGGTGGCGCTCTCCGAGGGGCTCGGCGAGGCCGTGGCGTCGCCGGCGGCCTTCTCGGCGTCCTTCGCCGTCTCCTCGGCCGTTTCGGCGGTGTCCTTGACGGTGTCCTTCACCGTGTCGGTGACGGCGTCCTTGGTGTCCTTGGACGTGCCGGAGGAGTCCTTGCCCGTACCGGAGGAACCGGAGGTGTCCGAGGAGCCGGAGCCCGAGTCCGACGACGAGTCGCCGGCCGAGGCCGATCCGGAGGCCGACGGGGACGGGCTCGACGTGGCCGTCGAGTCGGCGTCCTTGCCGTCGAAGAGGTCCGTGATGGCGTCGCCGACGGTCTCCAGGACGCTCTTGCTCGTCTCGGTGGCCGACGGGCTCGCCGTCGGGGTGTCACCGGACGTCGCCGACTTCGCGGGCGAGGACGACGCCGAAGGGGAGGGCTCCGCCGTGTCGCCGGAACCTGAATCCGACGAGGAGGAGCCGCCCTTGTCGCCCGAGTCGCTCGACGTGTCCTTGGAGCCGTCCTTGGAGCCGTCCGTGGACTCGTCCTTGGAGTCGCCCTTCGAGCCGTCCGCGTCCTCGCCGGCGCTGTCCGAGGCGGACGGCGACGGCGAGGCCGAAGCGGAGGCGTCCGCGCCCTCCAGGGCCGCCACGCAGTCCTTGTACTCGTCGATCGTGAGGCTCTTGGACGCCGGTTGATCCTCGGCGTTGGCGAGGGTGGGCGTGAAGCCCATCCCCATGAGAACCGCCGTCGGCATGGCCGCCAGGGCTATCGCCTTGCCGGCCGGCACGTGGAATCTCGTGAACAGCGGCTTCTTGGGTGCCGCATGGCGCGGCCCGGTGGTTCTCACGCGGGCAGCGTCCACGTCGCTCCCGGTGGAAACCTCGTCAGCCGGCACTGTGCCTCCCGTTCGCCCCGTTCGCCGGGCTCGTTCGTGACAGTTCGTGCAGATCGTGCGGATCGCCCGTCGCCTCGTCGTCCTTGGTGAAGGACGGCCCCGCGGTGGGGGCCGGGCCCGTGCTGTACGGGTTCACGGTGAGATCGCCCGCCGGGGCGGAACTCTCGGGAAACGCGCCCTCGGGGGCGTCTCCGGCGTTCGCCACGGCGTCCGGCGTCTGGGCCGGGGCGGGCGGCGTGCCCGGCGCCCAGGACACGGCCATCGCCCCGCCGATCAGCGCGAACAGGAAGCCGATGAGGAACCCGCCGAGGTTGGACACCGGGATGGAGACCAGGCCGAGCAGGATCGCCGCGACGCCCGCGAAGACCTGTACGTGCTTCTGAAACCACAGACTGATGCCGAGGACTCCCAGCAGCACCCCGATGATCAGCGACCCGGCGCCCGCGGTGGTCGACATCGCCAGCGTCAGGTGGCCCACCTGGAGGTGCGCGTAAGGGAAGTAGGCGATGGGGAAGCCGGCGAGAAGGACGAACAGGCCCGCCCAGAAAGGCCTGGTGCCCCGCCAGGCGCGGAACTGCTGCCTCCGGCGGGTGAACTGACCGGGGTCGGCAGGGGTCTCGGCGCTCATGGAAAACAGCTCCCTGGTGCGGCGGTTCTGTGGTGGTGAGGTGTACAGCGCGTGAAGACCCGGCCTTCACGATGGACGGGCGGGGGCGCCACCGGCTCCCCCGCCCGTCAGAGAGTGCTTAGTAGCACTCCTTGACACCCGTCGACAGCGACATCTTCAGGCCGCTGAGCTTGAAGGTTCCGGCGGTGGTGGCCCACGCCGTCTGCTTCACGTCGGTCAGCACGGCACGGTCCGCCTCCTGGGCGAAGCCGTACGGGTTGGCAGCGTCGCCGCTCTTGATGCCCGGACCCTTGGTCGAGTCCTTGGCCGCCACACCGATGTTCAGACCGGTGAACGTCGCGTTGCCGGCGTTGAGGTCTGCGACATCGATGTAGAGATTGTCGGCCTCGACCGGCGTACCGCCGCCGCCCGCCTTCAGCGTCAGGGTGACGGAACCGAGCAGCGGAATGTTCGGGGTAACCACGGACTGGCACATGTTCGTGATCGTCGCGCTCTTGAAGGCGGACACCGATACCGGGTGTGCCGTCTTCGAGCCGTCGAGGTTGTAACCCGAGTCGATCGCGCCGTACTGGATCATGTTGTGGCCGTCGAGCTCGTCGGCCGACACCTTGAACGACTGACCCGACACGCTGAACGACGCCGCGAGCGCACCCTGCGCAAGGGCGACACCTATGCATGCCGTGGCGGCGACGCTGGGCACCATGACCACAGCGAACCGCTTCCATCTGGTCCCGCCACGCACCTGGGACTCCATATTTCCTCCTTCTCGGACGTACATCTCCTGGCCCTGACTAGCCTCCTGAAACGGCGGCTCAGCCGGGCAGGGATGGGAGAAGTGCTACGTCCTCGGGAAGGGGAGCGCCCGTAACTCGGAGGCGCGTACCGCGCACCGATCACCGGCGATCACCCCCGAGCGACAACCACTGGTCGCGCCTGACACGCATCACGCACAACCTTGCTGGGCAGGCTTCGCGCAGCGAAGACCCCCCTGCCCAAGGGCCGGCGCCACTGCCGCCTGCCCTGCTCGGTGGGGACCCAGGAAAACCCGTTGACCCAACCGGCTGTCGGGGTACGGGATTGGACCGAGCGTGGCCGATCGTGGTGCATTCTCGCCGCCCGCACAAGGGGGTTCGTTACTGGCTAGTAACGGCCGGATAACCGAACAACGACCCACAGGTCTCGACCGGCAACGCAGGGTGTCATCCATGCCCAGGACAAAGACGTTGATCGATGGACAGAATCCGACAGACCAACGCCCTCGTCTTACTGGCAGTAACAGCGGCCGCGATTACCAAGATTTGGTAAAACGCGGCCGCGGAAGAGTCATCTCGGCAGAACTTTCACTCCGGCGACACGGGCTCTGACGTTTAGCGACTGGTCAGAACCCGCGCTCCGCCCGGATCAGAACAGCGCCCGCGCCAGCGCACGCCGGGCCGCCGCCACCCGGGGGTCGTCCGGCCCTACCACCTCGAACAGTTCGACCAGTCGCATCCGTGCGGCGTCCCGGTCGTCGCCGGCCGTGCGCTGCACGGTGTCGATGAGCCGCCCGAAGGCGTCCTCGACATGACCCCCCACCAGATCCAGGTCGGCCACGGCGATCTGCGCCTCGACGTCCCCCGGTCGGTCGGCCGCCTCCTTGCGCACCTGCTGCGGATCCATACCGCCCACCCGCTGAAGCAACTCGGCCTGCGCGAGCCCGAGTTTGGCCTCGCTGTTGCCCGGGTCGTCGGCGAGCACGTTCTGGTACGCCTGCACCGCGCCGCCGAAGTCACCGGCGTCCAGCGCCTGTACGGCGGCTTCGAGCAGTCCGTCGTACGGCCCGACCGGCTCGGCCGCGGCGGCCTCCGGACGGCCGCCCGGCTCGGCGTCGGGATCGACGCTCAGACCGGTGAGCCCGAACCGCTGCTCGGCGACCTGCACCAGCTGGTCGAGGGTCTGCCGGATCTGCGCCTCGCCGGCCGCCCCCTGGAAGAGCGGCAGCGCCTGCCCGGCGACGACCGCGAACACCGCCGGGATGCCCTGCACCCCGAACTGCTGCATCAGCATCTGGTTGGCGTCGACGTCGATCTTGGCGAGCAGGAAGCGGCCGTTGTACTCGACAGCGAGCCGCTCCAGGACCGGGCTCAGCTGCTTGCAGGGCTGACACCACTCGGCCCAGAAGTCGATGACGACGGGCACCTCGGCGGACCGCTGCAGGACCTCCCGCTCGAACCCCGCCTCATCGACGTCGATGACGAGATCGGCCGGGGAGACGGCCCCCGCGCCGCCCTGCCGCGCCGTTTCGGCGCGCGTCTGCTCCGCCTTCGCCTTGGCCTCCTGGGCCGCCTTCACCGCGGCGAGGTCGACGACTCCGCTCATGGACATGTTCCGTGGCTGCATGCGTCTATCCTCCCCCGTCAGCGCCCCTGCATGAAAAGCGTTCCGTGCACGTCCCCGACGACACGAGCTTACGCTACGAGTCGTAGCGTAATGGCACTGAGTGCCTCCACGACACCGTGCCCCTGGATCGCCCTCTGGTGATCTGCCTCACGGAAGCCCGGAACAAACCGCCGGTTATGGTCGGGGGATGCAGAGCCGCACCCCCGTATGCCGTACCGGCCGTCCGCGCAGCGCCGCCGCGGACACCGCGATCCTGGCTGCGACACGGGAGGCGCTGGTCGAACTGGGCTGGTCGAAGCTGACCCTGGGCGATGTGGCGACGCGCGCGGGCGTGGCGAAAACGACCCTCTACCGGCGCTGGTCCGGCAAGAACGAACTGGTCGTCGACGCGGTCGCGGAACTCTTCGGCGAACTCGAACTCCCCGACCGCGGCAGCCTCGCCGCCGACATCGAGGGCGTGGTCCTGCAGTTCGCGGCGATCCTGGCCCGCCCGGAGGCCAAGAGCGGCCTGATGGCGGCCGTCGCCGAGTCCACCCGCGACGACGCCCTGCGCGAACGCATCCGCGCCTCCATCGTCGACCCCCAGAAGGACCTCGTCCTGGAGGGCCGGGCCCGCGCCCACGCCCGCGGCGAACTCCCCCCGGAGTCCGACCCCGAGGAGGCGGCCCGCACGGCCGACCTCATCTTCGACGTGATCGCGGGAGCGGTGGTACACCGGTCCCTCGTGAGCGCCGAGCCTGTCGACGCCGAATGGGCCCGCACCTTCACCATACTCCTGCTGAACGGCCTGACCTCGTCGGCGACCGCCTGACGCCGGTTCCCTCCCACGAGTCACCCACCGCCCAGTTCGCACCAGACCAGCTTCCCGCGCGGGACGGGCGCTCCAAGAGAGTAGTGCCCCCACCGGTCGGCGAGTTCTTCCACGATCCCGATCCCGCGCCCCTCTTCACGGTCCACGCTGCACAAGAGCGGAAGCCGGGGCGGCACACTGCTGGTGTCCCAGACCGAGAGCCGCAGCCATTTCGCTGAACCCTTCACGCGGAGACAAGAAGGACCGGGAGCGTGCACATGCGCGTTGGTGACCAGCTCGGAGACCAACAGTTCGGCTGTGACGAGGAGTTCGCCGAACCCATGTGCGCGGAGGATCAGCCGCAGGGAGCCGCGCGCGACGCCGACGGCGAGGGGGTTGTGCGGGAGGTTGATGCTGTACTCCCAGTCGTCCTCGTTGTTCATGAGGCCTCCGTCCTAGGGAAGATTCACCGCTCGGATACACACAGTGTGTGCCGGTTGCGATACTGACGGTAGAGCGAGTGGAGCCAGATTTTCCACCACCTCCCACGAAAGAGTGACACCCAACTCCCAGAAAAGGACGGACTCTTGGCGCTACGAACCAAGATCAGTGAACGGCAGCGGCGCGTCGCGGCCGAGCTGCGCAGACTGCGCGATGCCCGCGGCATCTCCACGAACGACGCTGCTGCGGCGGCCGACATGAAGGCCCCTTTCCTGAGCAAGATCGAGGCCGGCCGCACGGCCGTCACCACCGACCGGGTGCACAAGCTATGCCAGCACTACGGGGGCATTTCTGCCCCATATCTTGAAGCCTTGGTCGCCATGTCCGAGTCCAGCGGCAAGGGCTGGTGGAGCGCCTATCAGGGAAGGGTCACTCAGTACGCGCTCAACCTCGCGGAACTGGAGGCCGGTGCGGTCAGCCTCTGCTCGTACGAGCCTTTGCTCGTCCCCGGCCTGTTCCAGACCGAGGAGTACATCCGGGCTCTGTTCGCAGACGTGAAGCCCAAACATGCCACAGCCGAGGACGCCATTGCCTTCAGGCTGGAGCGGCAGCGACCTCTCGTGGGCGAGAACGCCCCCGCTGTGCACGCCGTGATCCACGAGGCCGCCCTGCGCATGCACTACGGCGGCTCCAGTGTTATGCGCAGGCAACTGCTGCATCTCATCGAACTGTCGAGATTGCCGAACGTGACCATCCAGGTCTTCCCGTTCCGCGCACGAACCTTCCTGGGCGTCAGCACTCCGTTCCTGTACGTGCGGCCGCCGGTCGAAGAACTGGCCACGGTCGTACTGGAACATCCGAACGAGCCGATCTACCGTGACGCGCAGAACCACCTGTCCCAATACCGAGCGCTCTTCTCCCGGTTGAAGGAGTCCGCACTCCCACCGATCGCGCCTTCGAACGCACCCGAAGCGCAGGCAGTAGCTAGCTCCCTGATGCTGATCCAACACCTCTTGTACGACCTCTAGAGAGGCCCACAGTGCCCCAACTCGCTTGGCAGAAATCGTCGTTCAGCGGTGACGAGTCCGGCAACTGCATCTACCTTGCCGCAACCCCCGACGGCACCCTCCGCCTCCGTGAGAGCGACGCCCCGGACGAGATCATCACCACTGGCCCGGTCCGCCTCGGTCACCTCATACGGGCGGTGAAAGCAGACCGCTCGACCTGGCCACCGCACGCAGCAGGTCATGGGGATAACGGTGCGGCATCCTGATTCCCGTACGGCTGGTGAACAGCGGGCCGCCGTGGGTGCTGTCACGGGGTGGGCGGCGGCGTGACAGGTAGGCGTTGACGGCATCGCCGACCAGCGGCGGCAGAGCCACCAGCCGGTGTCCGCCCGCAGGGTTTGGCAGGCGCAGCGTATCGGCGCCGATACCGATGTCCCGCTCGGTGCTGAGGTCGTCGAGGTTGACGGCCAGCAGCAGGCCGGAGCGTAGAGCGAGGCCGAGTTGCAGGTAGCCGCAGGCGCGGTCCTGGTGAGGATGGGTCGACACGTGCCGGCCCCGCTCGTCGAACGCGGCGAGAAGTACCGCGATCTGCCATGAGCCGAGACCCGCCGGAGTCAACTGGGCGGGATTCGTGAGACGCGGACGGCGGGCCGCCGGATTGTACACGACAGCGTCACTACGGAGCGCATACGCGTAGAACGAGCGGACCGCGGAGACGCGCCGCGCGGTGGCGCTGTGCGGTACCCCGGAGCGATGCGCCCACAGTGCGATGTGCTGGGCGGCGACTCTGTCCCATGCCGGGCCAGTCTCGCGGCAGCGATCGAGCCAATCAGTCACGTGGCTCCGATAGTTCTCGCTTGTTCGAGTTGGGGGTGTGGCCGCCTGAGGGGGCCCGCAGGTTGCGCGAAGGCAGCAGAGCAGCCCTGACCTCCAAGGGGGTGGGCGGTTTTCCGTGCCGGCTGGACGAAGGTTGGTCAGGGACTTATAGCCGAGACCGGACTCGGGCTGGAGCCCCCGTAGCCCCGTCACCCCACCCTTTCAACCTCAGCGTCACCGTTGCCGTCAAACACCCCTGGGGCCCACCGAACATCGGCGGGCCCCAGGGGCTTTCGGGTCGAAGCGAAGAACCGTCATGCTCAGATTCTTCAGTTCCGAGACCCTTCAGAAACGAGGCTCCGACCGAAGCCGCAAATCCCTGAATTCATTTGAGTCAACCGACTCAGCGCCGAATCCAAGGGATTCAGACGCGAACAACCGCAGAGCCCATCACTTCTTCGAGATCATCGAAATTCCACCCATCGCAAAGGAGAACATTCGAGCGAGAGCCTTTCGGACATCCGAGTCGCGGTCAAGTCGCTCCAATGACTCGAACCTTTCCGGAATGAGATCGATTGTGGATATTCCTCCAGCTTCCTTTCTGTCTGCGGACGAGAACAATACGAGGCACCTGTATGCATGCACAGCGCCCCCTCGCTCTTCCCGCATCAGTGACTGGAGGGCGACAGTGCCATCCTTGACCTGACTGCGGAGCGCGTCCACCGAGGACCACCGAGTCGCCCAGCATCGCTCCTCTGCTTCTAGCTGGATCGCCAGTAGCATTTCGAAGCTGATCTGACATACCCGAAATTCAGGGTCTGTTGAACGAATCAGAGCCATCAGGCACTACTCCGGATCATAGACATCGATGCGCATTTCTGTATCCGGGTCGATGCGCCCGTCCGCGATCCTTCTTTGAAGTTCATCCTTACGGTGATGCCCTCCAAGGATTTTGCCGTCACGCGAAACCATGATTCCGTCACCTTCGCCAGGGTTGTTAATGCCGTCCAGGAGCTCTTTATCGCTCAGCCCCTCGTGGTACCACTGCGACGCTGGATCTCGAGGTCGCCTGACCATCGCGATATTTCCCCGATGTCGCCAGCCTTTTCATGGCGAGTCGTAATCCCCGGCCCGCACCCGGAGTTATGTACGAGGACCGGCGTAGCCCCGCCAGCACATAGTACGTGTGGGGGTCTGCGACGGTGAAGTTGCAGGTTCTGGCTATCCTGGTGAAATAGCCGTTTCCTGTGACGATGACGGCGCAGACGCCGAGAAACACTCCACCAACTCAACCCCATCGAGACTCGTCATTCCCCGGCTGGCCAGTCCCCCAAGGCAGAAGCCAAGAGGTCGCCGTGCGTCAGCCCTGGGATCTCTGAGGCTATACGATAAACGATCGGGCCAACCTGCCAGCCAGTGTCATAATCAAATGGAGGAGTCTCCCCAGATGCATTATGCGCGAGCTTCGCTACTATTTCCGCGAGTCGCAACAATAGATCCTCAGTAACGGCAGGAGGGTTCTCCTTATCCAATCGGCGCCGACGAATTTGATCGAAAATGGCACGCGCACCCCGCCATTCATCCCTTTTCGAAACTAGGCGCAGTGCAGATTGAACGTCCGCCGAATCATACAACTCCAAGGCTTCCGCAGCACCCTGGAGAACGCCACCCGCCCACAACACCGGATCCGGTTGACGTTCATACAGGGATCGCCCCCATGAAGCGACTCGCTCGTATTCTCTATCCATAACTCGCCCATTCCCGGCTTGATGTCGTTAAATAACAGGATCGATGGTGGCCGCAGGTGTGGCCACCATCGATCGCTTCAGATATCTTCGCTAAATCTCACATTGCTTCACCTTTGCGGATAGAAGGTGATATATGGCGATGACTCGTCAACTGTCACCTCGGTAAAGATGTCCTGCCTTCGGCCGACCCCTAGCGTAACGTCACCCTTAGGGATTGAGCTAGAGACCGAATGTTTCTTCCGGCTATTGATTCCCGTAATCACGTAATCCCAGTCAGATTCCGGACCCGCAGTGCCGGCAGCCCGACTGCCAACCACAGAGATTGGATGACCGATTCTATTGGCAGCATTCTGAATTCGAGCCCTTTCGGATCCGGTCAGATTAGCCAAGTCGGCGCCTGGTCCCACTGACGGGCCGCACGAATTATGAACCAATACAGGAGTTTCACCTGCGAGTACATAGTACGTGTGAAGGTCGTAGACACTGAGGTTGTACATGTCGGCGGAGCCGGGGCGATCGGTGACGGCGACAACTCGGACATGGCTGTCGGCCGCTGTGTTGAGCAAGTGGCCGACTCTGAGATCTGCGGCCTTTGTCCAGGTGTGAAGAGTGTCGTCCCAGAAGGGGTGGCGGGAGGTGGTGTGGACAGTCGAGGTTCGGCCGTCAGCAGTGCGGACGGTTACGTCGATGAGGTCGTCGTCCTGGTGGACGAGGAGGGCGGTGACGTTTCTTGAGCCCTTGTGCTTGCCGGTGTCCGGGTCGGCGGCCTCGACCTCGTCCCCGGCTTCGACCTTGCTGATGGCCTTGGTCTTGCCGTTCTTGAGCAGGACCGGCGTATCCGGCGAGAAGCTGCACGCCGCCTTGAACAGGGACGCGGCAGCTGTATCCAACTCAGCCGCAGCCGCACGCGAGCCACCGCGTGCCAGGGAAGCCTTGCCGGGGGAACCGAAAGCCATGCTGGCCACAGTGATGATGTCGGAGACAATCGCCTCGCCACAGTCGCCCCGTCCGGTCAGGCAGTGGTAGGTCGCTTTGACGCCCCACGGGTCGTTCGCGCTGCTGTGCGGGTCTTTCAGCAGTCCTGCCCTGGTTGCCGTGTCGCAGAATGCCTCGACGCTGCTGCTGCGGACGGAGCATTTCTGTTCTGCCCAGCGCGACAGCATCTGCGAATAGGTGGCTGAATCCGGGTATCCCCCTGCGTATATCGACAGCTCTTCCTTGGGCGGAATGATGATTCCGTCGACCACGGGCCGGGGTGTGGATCCGGTGTGGCCGCCACCGTCGTCCGCCGTGCCACCCCCTCCTCCGGAAGTGCGCGTGCGCACAGTGCCGTCCGAATTCAGTCCCCCGTCGGAATCGCCCTTCGTGCCGCCGTCGGGGCGGGTCCAGCCCTGGCCGTCGTTGCAGCTGTCACACCAGAGTCCGGAGGGGTCGCTGAAGGTGACCGGGTTGTTGCCGGAGTAGCTATAACCGTTCAGGCTCTGCGGCTGGCTCGAGTCCAGGATCGGGTCGACGCTGATGAACTGACCGATGCCAGGGTCGTATTCGCGGGCTCCGACGTGGGTCAGGCCGGTGGTCGTGTCGCGTGTCTTTCCGAGGAAGCCCTTGTCATCGGGCCAGGGACCGTAGAGCGGCGCGCCGCGGTCGTTCCCGAACGGCGTCATGTAGCGCTTGGTGAAGGTCTGGTCGGTGTCCGGGTTGAGCGAAAGAGAGGAGGTGCTGTGCTGGTCGCCCGTCAGGTAACTGAGCTTGTTGGAGCCGGACTGGTTGGTGCGGAGGGCGGCCGTGACACCGTCGGCGGCGTAGTAACGCTGTGCCCAGGTGGTGCCGTTGGCTCGAAGGTGCAGTTCGGTGGAGCCGGCGTAGAGGACGCGCTCGCCGTCCTGCGTGTTGCGGATCAGAAGGGAGCCGTCAGCGGAGTACAGATAGTCGGTCGATCTCCCGCTCTCCGTGAGTTTGCTCAGCTTGCCCTCGGGTGACCAGTCCAGAGTCTGGGCTCCGCTCACGCCGGGGCGGTGCCAGGTGTTACCGGACTTGTCGTACTCGTAGGCGCGCTCCGGAGCCGTGCAGTCGGTCTTGGTCGTGGTGCCGGTCAGGGTGTGCGGTTGAGCGGTGCTGGTGTAGCAGTAGGTCGTCTTCGTGTCGCCGCTGCTCTTGTGGACCGTCTCACTGGTCCGCTGGCTCGCGTTGTTGTACTCGTAGCTCGACCAGTACGGGGCCGGACCGGACAGGCTCGACGCGCTCCGGGCGTCGGAGCATTTCTGTGAAGCGGGTGTCCAGGCCTCGGTCAGACGCTGATGGCCGTCGTAGGCGAAGCACTGGGTGTCGGCCGAGCTGCTGCCGCCCATAAGGGTCGGATCGCTGATTGCGGTGACGTTGCCCGTCTGATCGTAGGTGTAGTTGAGGTCCTGCAGCATGTAGCCGTGGGTCTGGTCCGTGACATGGCTGCGGGTCAGGCGGCCGGTGCCCTCTTCGAAGTCGTTGGCGACGTAGACGCTCTTGTTGCCGGTGCCGCCCGTGCCCAGCGTCAGCAACTGGGGCTGCGCGAGAGCCGAGTAGTCCACGTCCAGCAGATAGCCGGTCGCACCGGCGATGGAGGTCACGTCACCCAGCGCGTCGTAGTCGTAGTCCACGCTCTCGGACGACAGCCCTCCGAGCGCAGGGTCCTTCGTCTGCTTCAGAGTGCCGTCGATGTTGTAGTACGTCTCATATGCCAGCGTGGACGGTGCACCTGCCTTCACGAGCGGATCGCTCTGCGGCAGTTGCAACTGGGTGCCCGTGGCGCGGTCCAGGCTGTCGTAGGCGGTGACGGTCTGTGTGTACGCCGCGCCCGCCTTGCCGCCGTCGTAGCGGGTGGAGGACGTAACCAGACCCTTGAGGAGGGTGTCGTAGACGAACCCGGTGAGCTGGTTGGCCTCCGTCTTGGAGTCCTTCCAGGTACCTGTGACACGGCCCAGCTCGTCATATCCGGTCAGGACCGACATGCCCCGGGAATCCGTGGATTTCACGGGCCGGTCAAGGACGTCGTATTCGGTGGTCGTCGTTCCCTTGTCCTGGTCGACCGCGGTTGCCTGGCGACCGAACAGGTCATAGACGTATGACCACTTGGCATTGTCGGGTCCGGTGACCGTCTCCTGCTGGCCGTCCAGGCCGTAGGTGAACTTCGTGAAGGTGTAAGGGGCTCCGGGGGCGGTGCCGAAGGCTGCGTCGGCCGGGCTCGTGCTTGCGTACTCCCGCGTTTCCGTCGTCCGGCCGCGTACATCGGTGATCGTGCGTTGGGCCGAGCCGCCCTCGAGCGCTGTTGTCGCGACGGAGTCACCGGTGTAGGTGGTCGTCGTGGACCACTTCCTGACACCGTAGACGTACAGGCTGGTACTGGCGGGGCGTCCGGCCCCGTCGAACACTGTCCCTGTCTGGGTGGGAGACTCGCCGTATTCGGCCCGGGTGTACGTGGTGTTGGGCGTGCTGGTGTTGTCGAAGATGTCGGCGTACGTCTCGTACGCCAGACCACGCGTGTCGTACCGCGTGTCCGTCAGTCGGCGTCCACCCTGTGGTGTCGGTGACTGGGCCTGCAAGGGGCGCAGAAGCGCGTCGTAAAGCGTGTACGTGGTGTTGTAGGTCTCGCCGTCGTTCTTCAGCGACGAGGACGAAACCCACGACGGCTTGGTGTTGTCCAAGTGGTAGGCGAACTTCTGGTTGGGAGCCTGGCTGCCGTTCAGCCTGTTCGGCAGCCACACCTGGGTCAGCCGGCCGAGGGCGTCGTAGCTCAGCTCGGTCTTCTTGCTGTTGACGTCGTAGATGCGCAGCGGTTGGCCGCGCCGCGGGTCGAGGAAGCTGACCGTCTTGTACGTCTTGGGATCGGTGGTGATGATCCTGGTCAGCGGCCCTGCGTCGACGGGGGTGTAAGCGAGCAAGGTGGGAGGGTTCGTGGACGCGTCGCTGACACTCAGAGGGCGGCCCAGGGCGTCGTACGTCGTCGCAGAGATCTTCTGCCAACCGCTAGGCAGCCGGTCGCCGTTGGCGTCCGCGGTGGCAGCGTAGCCAGTGGCACGGCCGGTCCACGTCGCCAGGCCCTTGGTGGGCTTCTGGGGCGCCGACCAGGCGGTGGCGTTCGCGGTGTCGTAGACGGTACTGACGTCCCCGATCACATCGCCACGGGCGGGCTTGGCCGGATCCATGGTCGCGGGCAGGGTCACCGAGATGTCCGCCGTCGCGCAGGTACGGGCGACTGTGCGGGTGCGCGAGACCGGGCTGATGATTCCCAGATCGGCGTTGCGCGCGTACCAGGTGCGGGTGCAGGTCTCGTCCGACGCCTTGCCCACCTGCCCGAAGTCGTCGACCGTGACCGGCATGCCGTAGCTGTCGAAGGACGTGCTCGTCAGACGTTCGCGCCAGGTCTGGGACGCCGTCAGGTAGGTGTAGCTGTGCACCTTCTGCGTACGGACATAGCGGGCGACGTGGTCACCGGCATCTGGCGGGGTCTGCCGGGCGGTCTCCTGCGACCACGGGTCGTTCACCGCTGCGGAAATCGCCGTGGAGCCGTCGTAGGTGACCTGCTCGCGCAACTGCCCCGCGTATTCGGTCTTGTCGGTGATCGACGCCGCGTCAAGAGCCGGTGCTGGCAGCGGTGCGACGGAGACGGACTTAGTGGTGCCGTCGCTCTTCTCGTCGCCGTGCATGCCTTGGAGGTAGAGGGAGACCGTGCGGGAGCGCGTCACGTCCGTCGCCCCGGTCCACGCCGTAACCTGGGCGTATCCACGCCATTCGGACCAGGTGCGCTCTTCCTTCTTCACGAACGGGTCGTCGCTGTAGTGCCACGCTGCTCCGCTGTAGGTATAGGAGTGCTCGACCGACTCGTTCGCGGCGGTGGGGTCCGAGGCGACGACGGCCAGCACCCGGTACTTGTGGAACCAGTCGATCGAGGCGTTCTCAGCCCCGTTGATGTGCCAGAACTGGGGGTAGCAGGACCGGGTGTTGGTGTCGGGCGCCGCACCCAGGACCTGGCTGCGCACACACTCCTCGCCCGACAGTGTCACCGTGGTGATCGCGCCGGTCTCGGAGGTGACGGTGGAGACGCGCGGGCGGGTCAGAGGCAGGATGTCGTCTGTGGCGTCGACCCGGTTGGGCCGCATCTGATAGGTGAAGGTGACCGGGTTCAGGGCGATGGCCGTGTCGCCGGCCTTCGCTGTCCGCTTGAGGGACTTAAGGATCAGGACCTGGTCGGAACTGTCACCAATGTCCCCGCCGTCCAGGTACTGCTCGGTCAGGTCCCAGGAGTCCACCGGGTCGTACGCGGCGCTGGTGGCGTTGTAGGAGAAGGTGTCGATCCCTGTCAGGCGTTTACGGGAGAAGAAGGACGGGCCGGACGCGTTGCACTCGTCGTCGTCTTTGGAGCAGATCGCGTCGAGCGGGACGTCCGGCCAGTTGTCGGAGGTGTCCTCGGTCAGGCTGGAGCAGTCCGACGCGGTGCAGCGCTCTGCGTAGCCGAAGGTGACCTTCGCGTCCGCCTTGTCGGTGAACAGCGCCCCCTTGCGAAGTCCGTACTCGATGCGGCCCAGGTAACCACCGCGGGTGTAGGCGGCGTTGGCGGTCTCGGACTTGTTCTTCTTGTAGTAGTTCGATTCCTTCGTGTACCAGTAGGTGGCCGCGTTGCCTCGGGTGTCCTCGACGTAGTCGAGGTTCCACCGCCAGGCCTGAGTGAGGGCACGGTCGGCGAACGTATCACCGCCGGAGAAGCCGGGCTCGCCCGAGTCGTCACCGAACACCGGCACTGTCGCCACGGAGTTGGTGCGCTGGGCGTCGGCGCCGTCCAGCTTGTTCAGGCCGAACACATACTTCGTGCCGTCACCCGTGACGACGGTCCAGTACTCACCGTTGTCGTCGCCGTTGTCCGCATCCGAGGACCGTGTCACCTTCGACGCGTCGTCGTTCTCCAGCCTCCATCGACTGTCGTTGACCTTGACCAACCGTGACGCCTTGCCGTTCAGCACCAGACGCGCGTTGTCGTACTTCCAGCAGAAGTCGAAGACGTCATCGTGGCCGTCGTCGTCGCACGAACCGTAGGAGCGTTCGATGTAGGACTCGGTGAGTCCGAAGCCTTCACCAACTGAGGTGCCCTGATTGTTGGACGTGGCGGTACGGCCGTCCACGCTGCCCGAGTCGTAGGAGAGCGACAGCGGCGGCTGCGGGCCTGCCGCGGCCGGGGGCAGCGAAAAGTCGTACGACCATGTGAAGGAGCCCGAACTGCCTCCTGCCTCCCAGGACGAGGACTCCGACAACGGAGTGGCTGAGTAGCTTCCGGTGCCTTTGGGGGACTCTCCGGAACCTGCCGCGGCAGCGGTGACGGCCAGCACGGTGGCGGAGGCAGCACTGTCAGCGGCCTTCAGCAACTGGGTGGACGGGCCGTCCTCGGGCTCGGCAATCCTCACCTTCGCCGAGACCGACTGGTGGGTGAGGTCGTTGTCCGACGCCAAAGGACGCTGAGTGCGGCACTCCGACTTCTCCGGCGTCGTCAGCGCGCATCCGGGAAGCTGGACCAGACGCAGTCGCTGGGACCAGCCGCCGCCGACGGCGGAGGCGAAGTCGCTGTAGTCAACGCTGACTTCGGCGCTACCGGCGCTGTCCGCGTCGGCGGTCAGGAGAACTCCCGTGATACCTGCCGCGCGGGCCGCCTTCTGATCGAGTACGGTGACGCGCGCTTTACCGCTTGCCGCGGCCGTTCCGCCCGAGGTGGGTGTGATGGTGACTGGTACACCACTGGGCTCGACGCCGGTCGCTTTACCGCGGGCCAGACCAAGCGTCGCCTCACCCTTCCCGGGCCAGGTCGCCATCTGCTGAGTGCGGGCCCGGTCGGCCTGTTCCTTGTTGGCCTTCTTGTCCTGCACGACCTGCTGCCGGGCCTCCTTCGCGCCGAGGCCGTCCAGCTCCTCGACCTTGCTCACCCGCGACTTGGGCGCGTCGGGGCGCCCGAGACCGGAGGATTCCGCGGCTTGCGCCAGTTGCGCCGCGCCCAGAGGCACGAGGAGCGCCAGAGCCAGCGATTGCACCAGGATCCGGCCGGCTCTATGCCGTGCCAAATCCCCACTCCATCTTGAGGTGCCCCTGCCAAGGTTCATATCTTTCGCCCCACCCGGTCCTGCTAGGAGAAGTTTCAGCAAGTCGTCCGCAGACTGCTGTGTCTGCCGTGCGCGTATGGGTGAGGGCACGCGCCAAGGACTGCCCTCACCTTTGCTCGTCAGTCACCCACGGTCTCTCCGACCTGGTCGGAGCCGGTCATGGCGCCCGCCCACAGACGGACCTCGGCAACCCGTCCGGGCAGGTAGTGCTGCCATACGCTGCTCGTGAAGCCCTTGCCGACCGCGAAATCACCGGAGCCGATCTTGGCAGTGAACGCCTTGTCGTCGCCGTTCTGGACAGCTCCCAGGTAGAGGCCGATCGTGCCGTCCTGAGCATTGAAGACGCCGGTCATCCGGACCATGCCGTCCAACAGCGCGTTCTCCTCGGAGGCCACCGCACTGAGTGTGCCGTCGGCGTTGAGCCGGCCGAAGTGCCAAAGACCCACCGGGACGGTCTTCTCCTCCAAGGCCTCCTCGTCCCACACGGTCGATTTACCGGTCAACTGGAACCAGAAACCCCATGCCGAGCCGTCAGCCGTCCGCTGGCCGACCACTTGACCGGTGTACCCCACTTCCTTACTGGCCAGCTTCGCGCTGTCCAGGGACGCCAGCGCGGAGACCGTGAACGAACCCGTGTCGTCCACGACAGGCCCGACCGTGGTGGCCGCATCGTCCACGCCGTCCAGCACGATCGACTCACCGTCCAGCGACGCACCGGCGACCAGAGACAGCGCCCTGCCATAACCAGAGGTCGTGTCGGCAATAGTGGTGTCGACGCCTCGATCCGCCGACCAGTCGGCGACCAGTTCCACACCGGCATAACCCTCCGACGTCAGCGTCTTCGCCTCCGCCGCGATCTCCTCCTTCGACAGGGCCCGCTGCCACGTCGTGGGCTCGTCGATGCTGCCGCGGAAGTAGTCGGTGTAGGCGTCTGCCCAGATGCCGCGGCCGATCTGCAGTGGCCCCGACCCCTTCCACGCCGTACCGGAGTCGACCGAGCTCTGCAGCGCCCCATTGACGTAGAGGAAAACCTTCTTCGCCTCGGCGTCGTGCACCCCGACCACGTGGGTCCACACCCCGCGCGGCGTCGCCTGCGATGCACTGGCCTTGCGAAGGACCCCGTCGGTCCCCATCACGCTCATGCTCCAGGTATTAGCCCCGCCACCCGCGTACGACAGCCCGAAGGGGATGTACTTCATCGAGAAGGGGCTCGCACTGTCAGGCGCCTGGCTGAGCACCGTCAACGTGCGCGAGGTAGCGGGGTCGATCCGTACCCAGGCCGAGACCGTGTAGGAGGCGGAGGTGTCCAGCACCGTTGCGGCTGTGGCCGCGTACCCAGTGCTGCCGTCGAGAGCCAGGCCCTTGTCCGTCACCGGCGTCTCCAAGGCCACACCGGACGTGTCACGCGTGATCAGTCCACGACGGCCACGGTCGTCACGTACCGCACCGCCGGCGAGGGTTGCGTTGTCCGCACCGTCCCACGTCGCGGAGTCCACCGCCGCGCCGTCGGTCTCGGTGAAGTTCCACTGTCCGACCGGCTTCTCACCGTCTGCGACCAGGAAATCGACGACGGACTGCGCGCCGTAGCGGCCGACGTTGTCCTTGGCTCGTACGTAAAGGCGGTACGTGCCTTCCTTCGCAGGCGTGACACCTACCGAAACGGTCGAGCCGGTCTGGTCGACCGACCACGCGGCTGTGGAAGAGAGCCGGTACTGATAGGCCACGTTGTTCGCGTCACCCGTAGTCGGCTTGAAGGTGAACGTGCCCTTGACGCCCGGTCCACCGTGGGCCGTGCAGTCGTTGGTCGTACACGCTGTGTACGGGGAACCGAGGGTGATCTGTGGTGCCTTGGGCGCTGTCGGGTCTACCTTGAAGTAGCACGGCGTGGTGTAAGCGGAGTTCTGCCGGTTGCTGCCGTCCTCGTAGTACGACAAGGTCAGCGCCTTCAGCCGGTACAGCACGCCCTCCTGGAGAGCGGGCAGGCTGCGCGCCTGCTTGATCAGGTTCCCGACGTAGCCGGAGCTCGGACCGTCGAGGTCGGTGTGAGCGAGCGTCCAGGTCGTGCCGTCGGACTTCTCCGTCCGCCACCGGATGCGCAGGCTGGCACCCACCGAGCCACCGACCGCGGTGCGCGGCTTCCCCTGTACCAGCGGGGTCGGGTCGGACACGACGGCCGGGTCGGTCGAGCTGGTCGAGCACACATATCCGGTGCCTGTGACCACGCCCACCTCAGTCGGAAGGGCAGGCACCGCCACGAACTTCACCGCGAGCACGGCATCGTTCTTGAACCGCTTCCATGCCGACGGATCGGACTCGTCGTGCGCCTTGACCTCCAGCGTCAGCCGGGAGAATTTGCCCGCCGCGAAGTTCGACACCGTCGACGTCAGGTTCTCGTTCGTCTCGTCCGGATTGTCGTTGAACTCGATCGGCGCGTCGGGAGAGTCGGGGTCGCACAGCGAGCCACGGCCCGCGGAGACGCTCCGGTCGACCATCAGGTCCAGCTCTGCGGGCCGCGAGGACCAAGTGGTCGCGGAGGAAATGTTGTTCGTCCGTACGAGGTCCACCCAGCGCGGGTCACACTGGAACGCCCACGGCTCGGTCACACGGAACGTGGCGTCGAGGACCTTCTTGCCCTTCAGGCTCGCCGGGGAGAACTCAAAGTACAGCTTCTGCACGTACCCCGGTCCGCAGTAATAGCCGTTCCAGGTACCGCACTTGCCAGCCCCCTTGCCCTGGTCGTCGTCGCCGTTGCCCCAGCCGTACGACTCATAGCCGTCGCTGCGCAGCAGGGTGCGCTCGGACTCGCCCCAGGTCACGGTCGGATCGATGAAGAGCGGGAAGGCGGAGGCGTCGGTCCTGGTGAGCATCCCCGCGTCGGGGACGACAGACAGGGAGTTCTTGGTGACGGCGACATTCATCCTGGCGACCTTGTCGCCCTGACCGGGCTCCAGACCCGAACCGGACAGCGCCGACCCGGCGGGATCGGACGACTCCACCGTCTCCTCTGCAAGCGTCTGCGCCCCCATGAGCTGCGTCTGCGTGCCGGAAGCCTCGGGAGCCACGGATGCCCCCGACGTGTCGGACGCTCCTCCCGCCGAGTCCCACATCCGCGCCGGCGGAGCCTTGAACACTGTACGACCACTGCCGTCGACGGCCGTGAGATTGCCCGCCGCTCCCTCGCGAACGTCCAGCCCCTGGGCCTTGAGACCGAAAGTGAGCTTCTTCAACTCTTCGTTCGCCGCGGCCTCAGGCGTCTTCACGACGAACACGGGCTGGAAGCTCTCCGGTGTCGCGGTCACCTGAAGGTCGACACCTGGCAGCACTTCGACGTAAAGGGCACTGGGGCCGTCCAGCTGTGGCGCCGGAAGCCTGCCCGGCCATTTCAGTTCCAGCGAGCTGCCCTCCTCCGCGATCCGAGCCAGGGGCGCCTTGTCGCCGCCCGCCGAGAACGCGATCGGCACAGCAGCCGCCTTGGGCCCCACCGAACCATCGGAACGTTTTTCCAGAGTCGCGTCCGGCACCTGCCAGCCGCCGCCCGGCTTGGACACGCGTACGGGGACAACCGACTGCTCCAGTGTGAAGGTGAAGCCGTCGGGGTTCGCGTAGACCGTAGTCCGATCCGTACGCTCCCCGGTCACCTCCACGCGCTGGCCGGACTTCTCGGCCTCGACCAGTGCCTGCCGCCCCTCGGTCAGTGGGGTGGAATCGGCCTCCGCGGGAGAAGCGGTGGCATGTTGCGCGGGCAGCGCCAACATGCTCAGCAGCACGGCCAACGCAGCCGTCGTGGCTCCCGTTCCCCTACGCCTACCGCGTCTACGACGCCCAGCCGTGCCTGAAGCACCCCGTGCGAACTGCACAGAACCCCGCCCCCAGAGTCACACGATCTTCAAAAAAGTAAGCGCATTCAAACCCCCTTCTCACCTTGCGTCAAGGATTTATCACCATGCGCAGTCACCCTTTGGCACCCCAGATGGCTTGTATGCGACCCCCGCTGATGGCATGGTTCGCCGATGCCGA
Source organism: Streptomyces sp. NPDC051677 (assembly GCF_044453465.1). NCBI lineage: Bacteria > Bacillati > Actinomycetota > Actinomycetes > Kitasatosporales > Streptomycetaceae > Streptomyces > Streptomyces sp. NPDC051677. The sequence continues at coordinate 37,076 of NZ_JBITCT010000048.1, read as the reverse complement.
CAGCGGGACGTCTGGGACTCCGCCACCAGGCGATCCATCAGCGGCGGACCCGACAGCCGACGGGCTGCAGCTCAAGTTCCCTGTACACCGGCCTGTTGAAAACGTTTCGGAAGCAGTCTCGGCGTCTCAGCGGGGCGTACCAGTGCGGGCTCGATGGGCGGCCAGCAGGTTGAGACCACGTAGTGGCACGACTTAGTGGGATCCCGCGCCATGCACGATTGTTCCCTGGCCGATTCGGTCACCGGATTGCGGGTCAGAATCCCGCCGGCTCCGTGTACACCCCCCACTCGTCCCGCAGGGCGTCGCAGATCTCGCCCAGCGTCGCCTCGGCGCGTACCGCGTCCAGCATCGGCCCGATCATGTTGGAGCCGTCACGGGCGGCGGCCAGCATGGCGTCGAGGGCGGTGCGCACGGCCCGCTCGTCCCGCGCCGCCTTCCGCGTGCCCAGCGCCCTGACCTGCTCCCGCTCCACCTCGTGGCTGACCCGCAGGATCTCCAGCTCCCCGGTCACCGACCCGGTGTGCGCGTTGACGCCGACGACCGTCTTCTCCCCCTTCTCCAGGGCCTGCTGGTAGCGGAAGGCGGACTCGGCGATCTCGCCGGTGAACCAGCCGTCCTCGATGCCGCGCAGGATGCCGGAGGCGATGGGCCCGATGGGGTGCCGCCCGTCGGGGTGGGCCCGGGCGCCCCGCTCCTTTATCTGCTCGAAGATCTTCTCGGCGTCCGCCTCGATCCGGTCCGTCAGCTGCTCGACGAACCACGAACCGCCCAGCGGGTCAGCCACGCTCGCGACGCCGGTCTCCTCCATCAGCACCTGCTGCGTGCGCAGCGCGATCTCCGCCGCCTGCTCGCTCGGCAGCGCGAGGGTCTCGTCGAGGGCGTTGGTGTGCAGCGAGTTGGTCCCGCCGAGGACGGCCGCGAGCGCCTCCACGGCCGTCCGCACGACGTTGTTGTACGGCTGTTGGGCGGTCAGCGAGACGCCGGCGGTCTGGGTGTGGAACCGCAGCCACTGCGCCTTCTCGGTCCGCGCCCCGTAGACGTCCCGCATCCAGCGCGCCCAGATCCGGCGCGCCGCGCGGAACTTGGCGATCTCCTCGAAGAAGTCGAGGTGCGCGTCGAAGAAGAAGGACAGGCCGGGCGCGAACACGTCCACGTCCAGGCCGCGGCTGAGCCCCAGTTCGACGTACCCGAAGCCGTCCGCCAGCGTGTACGCCAGCTCCTGTGCGGCCGTCGAGCCCGCCTCACGGATGTGATAGCCGGAGACGGACAGCGGCTTGTAGGCGGGGATGCCGGCCGCGCAGTACTCCATCAGGTCGCCGATCAGGCGCAGATGCGGCTCGGGCTGGAAGAGCCACTCCTTCTGGGCGATGTACTCCTTGAAGATGTCCGTCTGGAGCGTGCCGTTGAGGACGCCTGGGTCGACGCCCTGCCGTTCGGCGGCCACGAGGTACATGCAGAAGACGGGGACGGCCGGACCGCTGATGGTCATGGAGGTCGTCACGTCGCCGAGCGGGATGTCCTTGAAGAGGACCTCCATGTCGGCGGCCGAGTCGATGGCGACCCCGCAGTGCCCGACCTCGCCGAGCGAGCGCGGGTCGTCGGAGTCGCGCCCCATGAGGGTCGGCATGTCGAAGGCGACGGACAGGCCGCCGCCGCCGTTGGCGAGGATCATCTTGTAGCGCTCGTTGGTCTGCTCGGCGTTGCCGAACCCCGCGAACTGCCGGATGGTCCACGTCCGCCCTCGGTACCCGGTCGGGTACAGCCCGCGCGTGAAGGGGTACTCGCCGGGCCAGCCGATCCGCTCGAAGCCGTCGTAGGCATCACCGGGCCGCGGCCCGTACACCGGCTCCACGGGGTCCCCGGAGAGCGTGGTGAAGTCGGCCTCACGCTTGCGCGAAGCGTCGTACCGGGCCTGCCAGCGGCGGCGGCCCTCCTCGATGGCGTCAGCGTCCATGCTTCAAATTTACTAGGACGTCCGAGTAAATGTCGATGGGAGTCGATGAATTTTAGTAGGACGTCCTAGTAAAACTTCGAGAACAACCGCCGCACGCGCGCGTGGCGTACGGCGGCGACGGCGGGGCTAGGCCTTGACGGGCGTGGGAGCCGCGTCTGCGAGCTTGCCCTCCAGCTCGTGGCTGATCTTCCGCTCCACGATGAACGCGGCCGTCGGGATCGTCCCCGCCAGCAGCACCCACAGCTGCTTGCCGACCGGCCACTTCGCCTTGGAGCCCAGGTCGAAGGCGAAGACCAGGTAGACGACGTAGAGCCAGCCGTGCGCGATGGCCACGACGCGGGTGAAGTCCGCGGCGCCGTCCACGTCCAGGCCGTACTTGGCGATCATGCTCAGGCACAGCAGGACCAGCAGGACACCGGTGACGTAGGCCAGGACGCGGTAGCGGGTCAGCACGCTCTTTTTCATGAGGACGAGCGTAACCACCGGTTATCGGGCGATCTTGCGCGGGGTTACTGGTCCTCGAAGTCGTTCGCCGCCACCCGGAGCGGGCGCAGCATCGCGAAGATCTCGCCGCACTCCTCCGCGTCGTACACCCCGAGCCCGAAGTCCATCGCCATCAGGTCCCGGGTGGCCGCCTCGACGACCTCGCGGCCCTTGTCGGTGATCACGGCGAGGGTGCCGCGCCCGTCGTTGGGATTGGGGCGCTTGTCGACCAGGCCCGACCTGACCAGGCGGTCGACGGTGTTCGTCACCGAGGTGGGGTGCACCTGGAGCCGTTCGCCGATCTTCGACATGGTCAGCTCGCCCTCCTTGGAGAAGGTGAGCAGCACCAGCGCCTCGTAGCGTGCGAACGTCAGGCCGTACGGCTTGACCACGGCGTCCACCTCGGCGAGCAGGATCTGGTGCGCGCGCATGATCGAGGTGATCGCGGCCATGGACGGCACGTTCCCCCAGCGCTGCTTCCAGAGCTCGTCGGCGCGGGCGATGGGGTCGAAGGGGAGACTGAGCGGTTTCGGCACGTCTCCAGACCTTACCGGCCGGTCATATCCTGGTCAGCCCCGTCTCGGCCTTCGGTCCGCCGGACCTCCCCGGCCACGATCACGCAGCACGCAGTCCCCAGCACCCCCGCCCCCGTGACCGCGCCCGTGACGCCCACGAGCTCCGCGGCCACCCCCGCCAGGGCCATGCCGACGCCCTGGAACGTCATGAGCCCCGCGGTGAGCAGCGTCATGGCCCGCCCACGCAGCTCCTCGGGCACGTCCCGGACGATCCACTGGTCGAGGCCGAGGGTGTACGCCGAGCCGGCCCCCGAGACCAGCAGCAGGACGAGAGAGACGGCGAGGCCGGGATGGAGGGCGTAGCCGAGGTAGGGCAGCAGCGTCACCCAGACGAGCGGGAGGGCGATGCGCTCGCGGGTGACGGGCCGCAGCCGGGCCCCGGCGTACAGCTCGCCGGCGATGGCGCCGACCGGCAGCGCGCACATCAGCAGGGCGAGGCCGACGGAGCCGGCGCCGAGGTCGTCGGCGTACGGCGCGGACAGCGCCTCCGGGGCGACCGTGAACGTCGGCGCCACCCAGAAGAGCAGCAGCAGCGCCCGGGTACGGCGGTCGGCGAGGACCTGCCGGGCGCCCTGGAGGGAGTCCGTGACCAGCGCGCCGCCGGTGCGGGACCGGGCGGGGCGGCTACGGGTGCCCAGGCGCAGCAGGGCGGCGGAGGCGAGGAAGGTGGCGACGGTGACGAGGAGGGCCTGGCGCGGGGAGGCGACGGCGAGCAGCAGTCCGCCGAGCCCGAACCCGACGAGCAGTGCGCTCTGCGAGGTGATGCGCAGCAGGGAGCGGCCGAGGACGAACAGGTCGCCGTCGCCGAGAATGTCCGCGAGGGTGGCCATCCTGGTGCCGGCGAAGACCGGCGAGACGACGGCGAGGCAGCAGCGCAGGGCCAGCAGGACGACGAGGGGGGCGCCCGGCGCCGTCATCGGCGCCACGCACACCGCGCACACCAGGTCGCAGCCCACGAGCACGCGCCGGGCCGGGAAGCGGTCGGCGACCCCGGCGAGCAGCGTGCCGCCGACGACGTAGGGCAGGAAGCCGAGGGCCCAGGCCAGGGCGCTCATCAGGGGCGAGCCGGTCAGGTCGTAGACGAGGACGGACAGCGCGATCTCGGCGACGATCACGCCGAGCATGGACAGCAGATGCGCGGCGAAGACGGCCCGGAACTCGCGGACGGCGAGGACGCGGCGGTAGCCGGCGGGCGGTGGCTTCGCCGGGTTCGCCGTAGGGGCCGGGTGCGCGTTCGCGGTATCGGCTGCGTTCGCGGTACCGGCTGCGTTCGCGGTATCGGCTGCGTTCGCGGTATCGGCTGCGTTCGCCGTATGGGCCGTGTTCGTCGTGGCCTTCGTGGCCGTCGGGACTTCTGACATGGGCAGCAGCGTGCTCGGGCGGGGGTGCGGGGCCTAGAGTTTCGGGCACAGCCGAATGTTCGACGGGCCGAGGGCTCGTGGGGAGGGTGGGAGAGCGTGCCGTCGCATCTGCACTTCGGGGAGGACGACTTCCTGCGCTGCCGGTTCGCCGTGTCCCCGCTGTGGGAGACGCAGGAGGTCGCGCGCACGCTCAAGCGGCCCGACCGGCACGGCTATCACGCGCCCTGGCTGCGCCGGATCCGTACGGCGGCCGAGGCGCTCGACCTGACCGGGCTGTGGCTGCTGATGCCGCGCCGGGGCCACTCCCCCGACTGGCTGTGCCCGCCGCCGGTGGGAACCGTGGCCGGGTTCGAGGAGGAGCTCGCCGCGGTGCGGGCCGCCGATCCGCGGGCCGCCCGCGCGGACACCGCGCGCTCGCTCGCGGACACCCCGGGCGCGCTGGACTCGCCGCAGGGACGGGCGTGGCTCGCGGATCCGCAGCGGATGATCCGGGAGCTGTCCGAGGTGCTGGAGGAGATCTGGCACACCCTCCTCGCGCCGGACTGGCCGCGGCTGCGCGCCCTGCTGGAGGCGGACGTCGCCTTCCACTCGCGGCGGCTCGCCGAGGTGGGCCTGGGCGGGCTGCTGCCGGAGATCGACCGGCGGTGCGGCTGGCGGGCGGGGACGCTGACCGTCGCCTCGAAGGGCGAGCACGAGCGGCATCTGGGCGGGCAGGGCCTGGTGCTGATGCCGAGCGTGTTCTCGTGGCCCGACGTCGTCAGCGCCTTCGATCCGCCCTGGCAGCCGACCCTCGTCTACCCGGCGCGGGGCATCGGCGGTCTGTGGTCGGACCCTGACGACCGCTCCCCCGAGGCGTTGGTCCGGCTGCTGGGCCGGGGCCGGGCCGCCGTGCTCACCGCACTCGACGACCCGGCGTCCACCTCCGCCCTCGCCCACCGCCTCGGCCTCGCGCCGTCCTCGGTCTCCGCGCACCTGGGCGTGCTGCGCGACTCCGGGCTGCTGGTGTCCCGGCGCTACGGCCACCAGGTGCTGTACGAGCGGACGCCGCTGGGGATGGCGCTGGTGTCGGGCGGCGCCTGAACACGCTCTCTCCACGCGGCCGTTCAGCCGTTCAGCCGTTCAGTAGAGGCTGCGCAGGCCGAGGACGTCGCCCTTGCCGAGGCTGCGGGCGCCGGTGGAGCAGGCGAAGGAGTTCGCGTACATGGTGAGGTTCTCGTGTCCGGCGCCGGAGTGGCCGAGGCCGAAGACGTGGCCGGCCTCGTGCGTGGCGACGCTGCGGATGTCGTACGCGCGCGTGCAGTTGCCGGACGGCTTGTCGGTGAACGTGTAGTCGTGGGTGTTGAAGCGGACGTCGGCCTCGAGCAGTTCGTCCGGGCCGCCGGGGACCGAACGGCTCCATGAGCAGGTCGTGGCGACGGCGTCGGCGCCGAGGTCGCCCCCGTCCCAGACGCTCAGGCCGTCCCGGCGGACGCAGCGGGCCGCGCGGTCGATGCCGGCCTCGTTGCCGGTGGTCGACAGGAAGCGGGCCTTCGCCGTGACGGCGTCTTCGTAGCCGCAGTCGTTGCGGCTGGTGGTGATGGTGGCGACGGCGTCCTCGAAGGCCCGCCGGGCCTCGGCGCGGGACAGGCCGCCGGGCAGGGGGCCGTCGCCGACGAACCACTCGTACGTGCCGTACTCCTTGCGGCCGGCCGTGGAGTAGGCGCCGTCGGCGCAGGGGGCGGGGGCGTCGGCGCGGCTGCCCGTTACGGCTTCCGTGTGGGCCTCCTCGTGAGCCTCCTCGTGGGGGTAGGAGACCGTGCCGTCGGCGGCGACGGCCAGGGTGAAGTCGCGTGCCGAGCCGTTCGCAGTGAGCGCGTCGACGCTGACCGTCGTGCCGGGTTCGGGCACCGTCACGGCGGCTCCGGCGTGGGTGACCGTGCGGCCGACGGCGAGGCAGTCGAGCACGGACGAGCCGGCGGGCAGGTCGTCGACGGTCAACTCGCCCCGGGCGCGGGCGCACGCGGGCGTCGCGCGGTGCGCCTCCCCCACGCAGACCACCGCCAGCGATGCCGTCAGTACGAACGCCGTGATCGCCCCGCCGAGTCGCCCCGGTCCGCGCCGCCCTGCCACCGCACACTCCCCTTCAATGCCGCGCCACCGGGCGCAACTTGATCGACCCCGGGAGACATTAGCCACGCGGCGCACGCCAAAACCCCGCCCTCCGCCACCCGTTTGGGCGACTCATCAGACAGGCGTACCGGACGCTGTCGAGCTGGGCGGCGGCCTGCTCTGGAGCGTCACCGGCGGGGCGTCACCAGCGGGGTGTCACCAGCGGGGTGTCACCGGCAGGGCGTCACTGCCCGAGGTGGCGCTCCACGGTCTCGACCTTCGAGGTGAGGCCGTCCGTCACGCCGGGGCGGATGTCCGCTTTGAGGACCAGGGAGACCCGGGGGGCGCGTGCCTCGACGGCGGCCACGGCGCGCTTCACGACGTCCATGACCTCGTCCCACTCGCCCTCGATGGACGTGAACATGGCGTCGGTGCGGTTCGGGAGGCCGGACTCGCGGACGACCCGGACGGCGTCGGCGACGTATGCGCCGACGTCCTCGCCGACGCCCAGCGGGGTGACCGAGAAGGCGACGATCATGCGTTCACGACGCCTTCCTTGCGGGCGCGGGAGGCGATGACCGCGTCCTCGGCCTCACGGCGCAGCTTGCGCTCGGCGAAGAAACCGCCGGTCGGCAGGACCGAGAGGACGAAGTAGAGGGCGGCGGTCTTCAGGGACCACTTGGTGCGGTTCCAGGCGTCGGCCCAGAACAGCACGTACAGGATGAACAGCACGCCGTGGACCATGCCCATCACCGGCACCGCGTTGAAGTCCGTGGTCCGCTTCAGCAGCGAGCAGACCAGCAGGAGGAGGAAGGACACGGCCTCCGGCGCGGAGACCAGGCGCAGGCGGCGGAGGGCGGAGGCTGTCTTCAGGTCCACGGGTCACCTTCGGGGGGAGGTACGGCGATGGGCGGGCGGTTTGTGAACGCCGGTTTGTGAATGCGCGCACAAGCGTTCGCCCATTGTGGCAAACGATCCCCCTAAGGGTGCGTTCAGGGTCGCTCTCCACCCCCGGGTGCTGTTCCGCGCACCCGTCCGGCGGCTACCTTCGCAGCGTGGCGATGTTTCGACTTCAAGGCAGCAAGGTGCTTGCCGTCGACATGACCGGGGACGCCGTGAAGGCGAAGAACGGCTCGATGGTCGCGTACGACGGGCAGGTGGCCTTCAAGAAGCTCAGCGGGGGCGGCGAGGGGATCCGGGGCATGGTGACCCGGCGGCTCACCGGCGAGCAGATGACCGTGATGGAGGTGAGGGGGCAGGGCACGTGCTGGTTCGCCGACCGGGCCTCCGAGATCAACCTCGTCCAACTCCAGGGCGACAAGCTGTACGTCGAGGCGAGCAACCTGCTCGCGACCGACGCGGGCCTGAGGACGGGGACGAGTTTCACCGGGCTGCGCGGCGCGACCCAGGGCAACGGGCTGTTCACGACGACCGTCGAGGGGCACGGCCAGGCCGCGATCACCTCGGACGGGCCGGCGGTGGTGCTGCGGGTCAGCCCGCAGTACCCGCTGACCGTGGACCCCGGCGCGTATGTCGCGCACCAGGGCAGCGTCCGGCAGTCCTTCCAGTCCGGGGTGACGTTCCGCACGTTCATGGGCGAGGGCGGCGGCGAGGCCTTCCAGATCCGGTTCGAGGGGGACGGCCTGGTGTACGTCCAGCCGAGCGAGCGCAACACGATCGCGGGGGACGTGTGAGATGACCTTCCGTGAGATCAACTCCAAGATGGTCGAGGCGACCGTCGTCCCCGGGCAACGGCTCTTCAGCCAGCGCGGCGCGATGCTGGCGTACCGCGGCGAGGTGGCGTTCACGCCCAACGTCCAGGGCGGGCAGGGCGGCGTCATGTCGATGATCGGGCGGCGGCTCGCCAACGAGGACACGCCCCTGATGACCGTCGAGGGCAGCGGCACGGTCCTGTTCGGACACGGCGGCCATCACGTCCAGGTCATCCGGCTCACCGGCGACACGCTGTACGTGGAGGCGGACCGGTTGCTCGCCTTCGAGGGCACGCTCCAGCAGGGCACGATGTTCCTGGGCTCGCAGGGCGGGGTCATGGGCATGGTCCGCGGCCAGATCAGCGGCCAGGGCCTGTTCACCACCACCCTGAAGGGACAGGGGGCGGTCGCCGTGATGGCCCACGGCGGGGTCTTCGAGGTCCCGATCACCCCGCAGCGCCCGGTCCACGTCGACCCCCAGGCCTACGTCGCGCACCACGGCGACGTCCGCAACAAGCTGTCGACCGCGCTGGGCTGGCGGGACATGGTGGGCCGCGGCTCCGGCGAGGCGTTCCAGCTGGAGCTCAGCGGCAGCGGTGCGGTGTTCGTCCAGGCGTCGGAGGAGAAGCTGTGAGCATGTACGGGGCTCCGGGCGGCGGCCCGACGGTGCACGACCCCATGACCCTGCCGGTCGACGACAACGTGAACAACTACACCTTCTGCGTGGAGCTCAAGGGGAGCCAGTGGTTCCTGCAGAAGGGGAAGATGATCGCCTACTACGGCTCGATCGACTTCAACGGCGTCGGACACGGCCGGCTGGACCGTCTCGTGCGCACCTCGTTCCATTCGCCACTGCACGCGAGCGACTGGGTGGTGGCGGAGGGCTCGGGCAAGATGCTCCTCGCCGACCGGGCCTTCGATGTCAATTCGTACGACCTGGACGACGGCAATCTGACCATTCGCTCGGGCAATCTGCTCGCTTTTCAGCCAAGTCTGTCGCTCAAGCAGTCGATCGTCCCCGGATTTCTCACGCTGATCGGAACCGGCAAGTTCGTCGCCGCATCTAACGGTCCGGTGGTGTTCATGGAGCCGCCGATCCGGGTGGACCCGCAAGCGCTTGTCGGCTGGGCCGACTGCCCGTCCCCGTGCCATCACTACGACCACGGGTACATGACCGGCGTCATGGGCGGTCTACGTGCGCTGACGGGCCTCGGAGGGGCCTCCGGGGAGGAGCATCAGTTCGAGTTCGTGGGCGCCGGCACGGTGCTTCTGCAGTCGACCGAGACCCTCATGGCCGAGCAGGCCACGGGGGCGGTTCCGCGCGAGCCGGGAGTGCCCGGCGGCGGTGCGGGAGCGGGCGGTCACGGCGGCCACGGGGCGCAATCCGGCGCACCGCGCCTTCCCGGACAGCTGGGCGACCTCCAGCGTCGCTTCGGGCTGTGAGCGGTAGTCTGCGGAGTGTGACATCGAACGCGTGCGCACCGTCACACCACCCTCACTAGTTCGCCTTTCAACATTTTAGGTAGACTTCATTTATGGAGACCGAAACGGCCACGCGCTGGCTGACCGATGCGGAGCAGTGCGCCTGGCGCACCCACCTGGAGGTCAACAGGCTGTTGACGTACCAGCTCGAAAAGGACCTGCAGCCGTTCGGACTGACCATGAACGACTACGAGATCCTGGTGAACCTCTCCGAGTCGGAGGGCGTCCGGATGCGGATGAGCGACCTCGCGTCGGCCACCCTCCAGTCCAAGAGCCGCCTCTCGCACCAGATCACCCGCATGGAGAACGCCGATCTGGTGCGCCGTGAGAACTGCGAGTCCGACCGCCGCGGTCTGTACGCCGTCCTCACCGACCACGGCCTGGAGACGATGCAGAAGGTCGCGCCCCACCATGTGGACTCCGTACGGCGCCACTTCATCGACCATCTCTCCCCCGAGGCCACGGCGGAGCTGTCCAAGGCCCTGAAGCCCGTCGCGGAACACCTCCGCTCGCACCGGGGACGCCCGTAGGAGTCACGGGACGCCCCCTCCTGGGCGACCGTCAGGCGAGGGGTACGAGTCCGCTCGTGCCCCTCCTCCTGGAGACGCCGGTGACCGCCGCCGTCAGCAGCACCGCCGCCCCCGTCACCGCGAAGCACACCCCCACCGGCAGCCGCCCGGCCAGCGCGCCCGCGACCGCCGTGCCGACCGTGCTCCCCGCGTTGACGGCCGTGTTGATCCACGCCCCGGCCCGCACCCGGGCTTCCGGTGCGGCGCACTCGTCGGCGATGAGATAGGCCGTGGTGAGCGTCGGCGACACGAAGAACCCGGCGACCGCGACGGCCACGGCGAGCGTGCCGAGCCCCGGTGCCAGCCCCGCGCCGCACAGGGTCACCCCGAGCCCCGCAGTGAGCAGCGGCAGCCGCGCCCCGGCCGGGGCCCGCCATGCGACGGCCCCGTTGAGCAGCCCGCCGACAGCGCTGCCCGCCGACAGCGCGGCCAGCACCCACGCCACACCCGCCCCGCCGGTCGCGGTCCCCTGCCCGTGCCGCTCGGCGAACGCCACGACCAGCAGGTCGACCACGCCCAGCGCGAGCCCCACGCCCGCCATGGCGACGACGGGCCGCCCGAGCCCGCGCAGCCCGCCCCCGCCCCGTCGCCCGGCGGCCTTCCCCGGCCGCACGCCCCGCACCGCGGGCGACGACACGAACCCCGCCGTGCCCCCGGCCATCAGGGCCGCCCCGACGACGATCCCGGCGGCCGGCGGCGCGAAGCCGACGAGCACGCCGACCAGCAACGGGCCCGCGACGAAGAGCAGTTCCTCGGCGACCCCGTCGAGGCTGTAGGCGCGCTGCAACAGCGCGCGATCCGGGGTGAGCCTGCCCCACACGGCCCGCATGGTCGGCCCCAGCGGCGGCACACAGGCGCCGGCCACGGCGGCGAGAGCGCCCAGCACGGGCGCGGACGCGAAGGCGGTGTCCGGGCGCGAGACGGCCGCGGTCAGCAGCCCGAGCGCCGCGAGGTACGCGGCGGCCATCGGCATGAGCGCCCGGCGCGGCCCGTACCGGTCGACGAGGGTCGCCCGCGCGGGCGACAGGAAGACGACGGTCACCCCGAACAGGGCCATCACGGCGCCCGCCACCGTGTACGAGCCCGAGGACCGGGTCACGGCGAGCATCAAGGACAGCGGGACGATCCCGTACGACAGCCGGCCGGTCAGCGCGGCGGCGAAGGTACGGCGGGCGTGCGGAACGCGCAGTACGAGGGCATACGAGGGCCGCACGGCGGGTGAAGCGGACATGAGGAGTTCCTCGACTCATGGCAGGGCGGGAAAGAGGTCGCCGAATCGCCGCGACCGGCGCGGCCGACTGCCGCTCGCCGGTCACGGGCCGAGGCGGGCCCTATGCCAAGAGGAGAAACACGCGGGTGAACGTATCAGCGCGCCCCCGCGCCGCACCACGCGATTTCCCGCCCCTTCAGCCGTGCCCTGCGCACGGGCGCTGGTAGTCGATCCCCGGGAGCCGCAGCCGCCACTGAGCCTCCGTCAGCGGTGCGCCCACCGTCGCGCACACCTGCCGCTCGGCCTGCGCCACGTCCGTGGTCCACACCCGCGCCGTGTAGTGGTCCGCCGTGAGGACCGTGCGTCCGTCCGCGCTGACGGCCGCGTCGTCGAACGTCTCCCCGGGAGAGTCCAGCCGTTCCCGTACGACGGGGTCGGCGCGGCCGGTGTCCCAGAGCAGCGCCGCCCCGTCCTCGCCCGCCGTGAGCAGGGTGTCTCCGTGCCGGGCGAAGGCGAGGGCGGCGAGGTGCCGGGTGTGGCCGAGCAGCGGCCGGGGCCCGCCGGCCGGCCGGTGCCGGGCGTCGTCCGGGTCGAGCCGCCACAGCAGAACGGCCCCGTCCTTGCCGCCGGAGGCGAGCAGCCCGCCCCGCTCGGCGAAGGCGACGTCGGTGACGATCGCCGTGTGGTCCGCCCGCGTCCACAGCGGTCGCGGGGCGCCGCGCCCCCGCGTGGCCCACAGGCGTACGGCGCCTTCGGTCTCGGCCGTCGCCAGGGCCCGTCCGCCGAGCCCGAAGGCGACCGCCTGGACCCCGGCGCCGCCGGCCAGCCGGGCGCGTGCGGTGAGCCGGCCATCGGCGGAGACGTCCCACAGCCGTGCGCCCCGCTCGCGGGCGCCGCTCGCCAGCAGCGTCCCGTCAGGGCTGAAGGCGACGTCGTTCACCGTCGTCCGGTGGAGGCGTTCCTGCCCGAGCCGCCGCAGACGCCCGGGGCGCACGTCCCAGACGGTGACCGTGCCGTCCTCGGCGCCCGTGGCGAGCCGGGCGCCGGAGCGGTCGAAGGCGACGGCCGTGACCCCGGTGCGGTGCGGGAGGCCGGCCAGGAAGCGGGGGCGGGCCGGATCGTGGACGTCCCACAGGGCGGCCGTGCCGTCGAGCGACGCGGTGGCGGCGCGGGCGTGCGCGTCGTCGAGGGCGACGGCGTAGACCTGCTCCGCGTGTCCGATGAGCTGTGGGAGCGGCAGCCGCCACAGGGACGCCGTGCCGCCGCTCGCCGACCCGGCGTACAGCGTGCGGCCGCCGGGTCCCCAGGCCAGGGACTGCAGCGGGGTCGGGTGCGCGAGGGTGGTCAGCACCAACCCGGTCCGGGGATGGCGCAGTTGGAGTCCGCCCGCCTCCCCGGCCACGGCGAGCAGCGAGCCGTCGGGGCTGTAGGCCATCCCGACGGTGTAGCCCTCGGCGCGCTGCGTCGTCCTGACCGGTGCGGCGCAGCGGCCGCCGGCGTCCAGGTCGCACCGCCACACGGCACGGTCGGAGAGCCCGGCGGCGAGGCGCCGCCCGTCGGGGCTGAGGGCGACCTCGGTGACCGAGGGGCCGGTGAAGGACACGGTGTCGACGACGTCGTAGGCGAGGCGGTGCGTGCCGTGCGTCCAGAGGGTGGCGTGCCCGTCCTCACCGCCGGTCGCGAGCCGGGAGCCGTCCCGGCTGAACGAGACCGAGTACAGCGGCCGTTCGGACACGCGGTGGACGGCCGGCCGTCGCGGGTCGGCGAGGTCCCACAGGCGCAGACTCCCGTCCACCCCGGCGACGGCGAGCGTGCGCCCGTCGGGCGCGATCTTCGCGTCACGCGCGCCCCCGTTCGCCCACAGCACCGCGCCGGGCCGGGCGGACCGTCCGTCCACTCGCCAGACCCGGGTCTGCGCCGAGTCCGCCACGACGAGAGTGCGGCCGTCCGCGGCGACGGCGAGCCCCCACACCGCGGGCCGCCCGGGGAGCCGTATCTCGCCCGTCCGTCGCGTCCCCCGCCACAGCCGTACGACGCCCTGCCGGGTGCCGACGGCGGTGAGACCGCCGGGCCCGAAGGCGAACGCCGAGACGCTGACGTCGTTGCCCGGCAGCGGGGTGGGGTGCGGCAGGCCGGTGCTGCTCAGCAGCGCGCCGCGCGCGGCCAATAGGTCCGGCGCCCTGCGGCGGGCGGCGACGGAGAGGGCGGCGGCGAGGAGCGGGTCGGCGGTGCGCAGCGCCCCGACCCGCTCGGTCATGGCGACGGCCTGGGCCTCCCGGGCCTGTCGTGTCGCCCGGTCCCGCTGCTGCTGGGCCTCCCGGCCGTTGAGGACCGCGACCGAGGAGACGACGAGCAGCAGGCCCAGGAGTCCGGCGAGGGCGGCCAGTGCGCGCCGCAGGCGGCGCAGCCCCCGATCGGCCTCCCTGCGACCGGCTGCCAGGAACTCGCGCTCGGCGGGGCCGAGCCGGCGGGGGTGGTCGGCGGCCCACTGCTCCGCGACCGCCAGCACGGCGCCCTGGAACAGCAGTTCGGGTCGCCGGGCGCCGTCGGTCCAGGCGCGGGCGGCCTCGGTGAGCCGCTGGTGGGTGCGCAGCCCGGCCCGGTCGGCGTCGATCCAGCCGGCCAGCCGCGGCCAGGCCCGCAGCAGCGCCTCGTGGGTGATCGCGACGCGGTCGCCGTCCACGGTGAACAGCCGCGCCCGGGTGAACGCCTCAAGGGCCGCCTCCGCCCCGGGAACCAGCCGGTCGCGTTCGACGTGCCGTCTGCTGTCCGCGCCCTCCTCCCCCACCCGCACCAACTGGAGCGTCAGCTGCCGGGCGATCGCCCGCTGTTCGGGGCCGAGGTCGAGGTACGTCCGCTCGGCCGTGGCGGCGACGGCCCCCTGGATGCCGCCGGTCCTGCGGTAGCCGGCCGCGGTCAGCCGCTTGCCGGTGCGCTGCTGCCAGGTGGCCAGGAGCGCGTACGACAGCAGCGGCAGCGTGCCGGGCTCGTAGCCGCGGCCGGCCGGGTCGAGGTCGTGCAGCAGGACGTCGAGGAGGCCGGGTTCGATCTCCAGTCCGGCCAGTTCGGCGGGCCGGGTCACGCACGCGGCGAGTTCGTCCCGGCTCATCGCGCCCAGCGCCATCGGCCGCCGCTGCACCGCGCCGACGAGGGCCGGGTGGGTGAGGCAGTGGTCGAAGAAGTCGGCGCGTAGCGCGATGACGGCGAGCGGCAGCGAGCACAGCGCGTCGATGGCGGCGGCGCGTTCGGCGGGGTCCGCGCAGAGCGTGAACGCCTCCTCGAACTGGTCCACGACCAGCAGCAGCCGCCGTAGGCCGTCCGGTTCTGCCAGTGGTTCGCCCGCCCTGATCCGCCCGGCGAGTTCGCCCTCGTCGGCGTCGAGGTGCGGGGCGAGGGCGCGGGCCAGGGCGTCCACGGGACGGGCGGTGGGCGTCACGACGACGCCGTGCCAGGGGCCGGATCCGCCGGGCGGGCTCGGCAGCGCGCCGTCGGCGACGGCGGGCAGCAGTCCGGCCCGCAGCAGCGAGGACTTGCCCGAGCCGGAGGCCCCGAACACGACCACCGGGCCGGCGCCCTCGCGGACGGCGTCGGCGACCCGGTCCACGAGCGTGGCGGTGGCCCCGGCGCGGCCGAAGAACCAGCGGGCGTCGTCCGGGCCGTAGTACTCGAGGCCGCGGTACGGGCAGGGGGTGGCGCGCTGTCCGGGCTGGGCGCCGGGCGTGGCGCACAGCCGGCGCAGGGCTCCGCCGGTGTCGAGCACGGCGTCGAGTTTCTCGGCGAGCTCGCGGTTCGGGCGCTTACGGCCGTGCTCGATGTTGGAGAGGTGGCTCTTGCTGTAGTTCGCCACCTGCGCGAGCTCGGAGAGTGACAGTCCCTCGGCCTGACGGATCCTGCGCAGCGCCGCCCCGAAGTCCTCCGCCGCGGTTTCCTCATGCATCGCGTTCCCCCAGGTCACCGGCCGTATTCCAACGCGCCCGAAAGGGGGTACGCGCCGGACCTAGCGTGCCGGTTCCGGGGCGGGCAACGTGCTGTCAGCGGGCCGGGATCAGCACTTTGAGTGACGGCACACCGGGTTCCGCAGCCCTTCCATCCGATCGACGAACGGAGGCATTTCCATGCCCGGAAAGATCAGCATCGCCCTGTCCGTGGCCGCCGCGACGGCCGCCCTCGCCTTGGCGGCGCCCGCCGCCCCGGCCCAGCCCCCGGCGCCCGCCGGCGCCCGCGTCTCGTGCCCCGTCACAGGGGGCGAGACGAGTGGCCTGCGCGCCATCAGCGCCCACTTCACCAACCGCTCGGTGACGGTGACGGCGACGGTGGTGGACGACCAGCTCGGCAGCACCCGGGCGCACTTCCGTGCGATCCAGGGCCGGAACGTCGTCGCGGTGGCGCCCTCGCCGTGGGTCGACGACGAGCGCCGGTCGGTGACCATCCCGCTGACGGCCGACCGCGCCGGCGGCGTCACCAAGGTCGAGTACTGGACGGAGTCGACGTCCGCCCTGCGCGACAGCACGCACCGCTTCTGCGCGCGCTGACGTGGCCCGGCGGGGCTCACCCCTCGGTGAGTCCCGCCACCAGTTCGTCGGCCGCGAGGTAGGGGTCCAGTTCGCCGGCGACGATGCGTTCGGCGAGGGTGCTCAGGCGGCGGTCGCCGTGCAGGTCGCCGATGCGTTCGCGCAGGGCGGTGACGGCGATCGTCTCGACCTCGCGGGCGGCGCGGACACGGCGCCGCTCGGTGAGGACGCCGTGCTCCTCCATCCACGCGCGGTGCTTCTCCAGCGCCTCGACGACCTCGTCGACGCCCTCCGCGCGGGCGGCGACCGTCTTCACGATCGGCGGCCGCCAGTCGCCGGGGCCGCGGGCCTCGCCGAGGCCGAGCATGTGGTTCAGTTCGCGGGCGGTGGCGTCGGCGCCGTCCCGGTCGGCCTTGTTGACGACGTAGACGTCGCCGATCTCCAGGATGCCCGCCTTCGCCGCCTGGATGCCGTCGCCCATGCCCGGGGCCAGCAGCACCACGCTGGTGTCGGCCTGGGAGGCGATCTCGACCTCCGACTGGCCGACGCCGACCGTCTCGACCAGGATCACGTCGCAGCCCGCCGCGTCCAGCACGCGGATCGCCTGCGGGGCCGCCCAGGCCAGGCCGCCCAGGTGGCCGCGGGTGGCCATGGAGCGGATGTAGACGCCGGGGTCGGAGGCGTGCTCCGACATGCGCACACGGTCGCCGAGCAGGGCGCCGCCGGAGAACGGCGACGACGGGTCGACGGCCAGGACGCCGACCCGCCTGCCCTGCTTGCGGTAGGCGGTGACGAGCGCCGACGTGGACGTCGACTTGCCGACGCCCGGCGAACCGGTCAGGCCGACCACGTACGCGTTGCCCGTGAGCGGAGCCAGGGCCGCCATGACCTCCCTGAGCTGCGGGGACGCCCCCTCCACCAGGGAGATCAGCCGGGCCACCGCCCGGGGCCGGCCTTCCCTGGCCTGGGCGACCAGCGAGGAGACGTCCTGCATCACAGCTCCGTTCGAGAGAAAACCGGCAGAAACAACCCGGCGGGAACAACCCGGCGGGAAGGACTCAGGCCTTCGGTACCCGCACGATCAGCGCGTCACCCTGACCGCCGCCGCCGCACAGCGCCGCCGCGCCGACGCCGCCGCCCCGCCGCTTGAGCTCCAGGGCCAGGTGCAGCACGAGGCGCGCGCCGGACATGCCGATCGGGTGGCCCAGGGCGATGGCCCCACCGTTCACGTTCACCTTTTCCGTGGACACGCCGAGGTCCTTCATTGACTGCACGGCGACCGCGGCGAAGGCCTCGTTGATCTCGACCAGGTCCAGGTCGGAGACGTCCAGGCCGTCCTTCTTCAGGGCGTGCAGGATGGCGTTGGAGGGCTGCGACTGCAGCGAGTTGTCCGGTCCTGCCACGTTGCCGTGGGCGCCGATCTCGGCGATCCAGGCGAGGCCCAGCTCCTCGGCCTTGGCCTTGCTCATCACGACCACGGCCGCCGCGCCGTCGGAGATCTGCGAGGACGAGCCCGCGGTGATCGTGCCGTCCTTGGTGAACGCCGGGCGGAGCTTGCCCAGGGACTCCGCCGTGGTGTCGGCGCGGATGCCCTCGTCCTTGCTGAAGACGACCGGCTCGCCCTTGCGCTGCGGGATCTCGACCGGGGTGATCTCGGCTTCGAAGACGCCGTTCTTCTGGGCGGCGGCCGCGCGCTGGTGGGACAGGGCGGCGATCTCGTCCTGCTCCGGACGGGCGATGCCCAGACGGGTGTTGTGCTTCTCCGTGGACTCGCCCATGGCGATGTTCTCGAAGGCGTCGGTCAGACCGTCGTACGCCATCGCGTCGAGCATCTCGATCGCGCCGTACTTGAAGCCCTCGCGGGACTTCGGCAGCAGGTGCGGGGCGTTGGTCATGGACTCCTGGCCGCCGGCCACCACGATGTCGAACTCGCCGGCGCGGATCAGCTGGTCGGCGAGCGCGATCGCGTCGAGGCCCGACAGACACACTTTGTTGATCGTGAGCGCCGGGACGTTCATCGGGATGCCGGCCTTGACCGCGGCCTGGCGGGCCGGGATCTGGCCCGCGCCGGCCTGGAGCACCTGGCCCATGATCACGTACTGCACCTGGTCGCCGCCGATCCCCGCACGGTCGACGGCGGCCTTGATCGCGAAGCCGCCGAGGTCGGCTCCGGAGAAGGACTTCAGGGAGCCCAGCAGCCGTCCCATGGGCGTACGCGCGCCCGCGACGATCACCGAGGTCGTGCCGTTGGAACCAGTCGATTCAGTCATGAGCTGCGATTCCCCTTACCGGCCCGCACAGGCCGAGGAGTGAACGAGGGTTTACTTCGAATGTACTGAGTGGCACTCCGTGCCGTCACCCGGCCTTCAGTGTGATCGCGCGCACGTTGCGTAACCACCTCCCGCGCGGTGCACTGACTCCATGCTGACGCGAATCGACCACATCGGTATCGCCTGCCACGACCTCGACGCGACCGTCGAGTTCTATCGGGCGACCTACGGCTTCGAGGTGTTCCACTCCGAGGTCAACGAGGAGCAGGGCGTCCGCGAGGCCATGCTCAAGATCAACGATACGTCCGACGGCGGCGCCTCGTACCTGCAGCTTCTCGAGCCGACGCGGCCGGACTCGACCGTCGCCAAGTGGCTCGACAAGAACGGCGAAGGGGTCCACCACATCGCTTTCGGTACGGCGGATGTGGACGGCGAGGCCGCGGACATCCGCTCCAAGGGCGTACGCGTTCTGTACGAAGAGCCGCGGCGCGGCTCCATGGGGTCACGAATCACTTTTCTGCACCCAAAGGATTGCCACGGAGTACTGACAGAACTGGTCACATCGGCCCCTGTTGAGTCACCTGAGCACTGACCCTCGTACATATGGGCCGGTAGGGTTGGGGGCGGTCGCCGCTCACACCGGGGCGACCCGGTCCTGCCGTACGGCGGCAGGGCGCAGCCGGGGTCCGGGTTTCGGGGGACGAGCGTCGGGGCAGCAGCCCATGCTCCGCCGTTGATCTGACACCATTCCCCGGGAGCCCCGTTCGGCGGATGGACGGAGCTCGTTCGGGAAGCTTGCGACCAGGGACGGATGGGACCGCGCAGTGCGGGGCTACGAGAGCCAGGAGCGGGAGCCGGCGGCTGACGTCGACCACCTGACTCGGTTCGAAGCCGAGATGAAGCGGCTGAAGACCGAGCGGGAAAAGGCGATCCAGCACGCCGAGGACCTCGGCTACCAGGTCGAGGTGCTGCGCGCCAAGTTGCACGAGGCGCGGCGCACCATCATGTCCCGGCCCGCCTTCGACGGCGGCGACATCGGGTACCAGGCCGAGCAGATGCTGCGCAACGCGCAGATGCAGGCCGACCAGCTGCGGCAGGACGCCGAGCGCGAGCTGAGCCAGGCCCGGTCGCAGACGCAGCGGATCCTCCAGGAGCACGCCGAGCAGGCCGCCCGGCTCCAGGCGGAGCTGCACCAGGAGGCGGTCACCCGCCGTCAGCAGCTCGACCAGGAGCTGGCCGAGCGCCGGCAGAACGTCGAATCGCACGTCAACGAGAACGTCGCGTGGGCCGAGCAGTTGCGGGCCCGCACCGAGGCGCAGGCGCGCCGGCTGCTCGACGAGTCGCGCGCCGAGGCCGAGCAGTCCCTGGCGGCCGCGCGCGCCGAGGCCGAGCGGGTCGCCGCGGAGGCCCGCCAGCGGCTCCAGGCCGACGCCGAGGCGACCCGCGCGGAGGCCGAGCAGCTCCTGCTGCGCGCCCGCACGGACGCCGAGCGGATGCTGAACGCCGCCTCCACGCAGGCCCAGGAGGCCAGCGACCACGCCGAGCAGCTGCGCACCTCCACCGTCACGGAGTCCGACGCGGCCCGCCGCCAGGCCGGTGAGCTCAGCCGCGCCGCCGAACAGCGCATGTCCGAGGCCGAGGAGGCGCTGCGCAAGGCGCAGGCCGAGGCCGAGAAGGTGCTCGCCGAGGCCAAGGAGTCCGCGTCGAAGGCCCTCTCCAGCGCGGAGTCGGCCAACGAGCAGCGCACCCGCACGGCGAAGGAGCAGGTCGCCCGGCTGGTCAGCGAGGCCACCAAGGAGGCCGAGACCACCAAGGCGGACGCCGAGCAGGTCGTCGCCGACGCCCGCGCCGAGGCCGAGAAGATCGTCGCGGAGGCCTCCGAGAAGGCCCGCACGCTCACCGCCGAGGAGAGCGCCACCCAGCTGTCGAAGGCGGCGAAGACCGCTGAGGACGTCCTCAACAAGGCGCAGGAGGACGCGCAGAACACCACGAAGGCCGCCGCCGAGGAGGCCGAGCGGATCCGCCGCGAGGCGGAGACCGAGGCGGACCGGCTGCGTGCCGAGGCGCACGACATCGCCGAACAGCTCAAGGGCTCGGCGAAGGACGACACCAAGGAGTACCGCGCCAAGACGGTCGAGCTGCAGGAGGAGGCCCGCCGGCTGCGCGGCGAGGCCGAGCAGCTGCGCGCCGACGCGGTCGCCGAGGGCGAGAAGATCCGCGCGGAGGCCCGCAAGGAGGCCGTCCAGCAGATCGAGGAGGCGGCCAGGACCGCCGAGGAACTGCTGTCCAAGGCGAGGGCCGACGCGGACGAACTGCGCCAGAAGGCCACCTCGGACAGCGAGAAGGTGCGCACCGAGGCCATCGAGCGCGCCACCACGCTGCGCCGCCAGGCCGAGGAGACCCTGGAGCGCACCCGCGCCGAGGCCGAGCGCTCCCGCGAGGAGGCGGTGGAGCTCGCCGAGACCATCACCTCGGGCGCCGAGCGGGCCGCGCAGGAGCTGCGCGAGGAGACCGAACGCGGGGTCGAGGCCCGGCAGGCGGAGGCCGCCGAGGAGCTGACCCGGCTGCAGACGGAGGTCGAGTCCCGGCTCGCCTCCGCCGAACAGGCGCTCACCGACGCCCGGGAGGAGGCCGCGCGGATCCGCCGCGAGGCCGGCGAGGAGACCGACCGGCTGCGCTCGGAGGCCGCCGAGCGGATCCGTACGCTCCAGCAGCAGGCCGCCGACGAAGCCGACCGGCTGCGCAACGAGGCCGCCGCCGACGCGTCCGCCTCGCGCGCCGAGGGCGAGGCCGTCGCCGTCCGGCTGCGATCGGAGGCCGCCGCCGAGGCCGAACGGCTCAAGAGCGAGGCGCAGGACACCGCCGACCGGGTGCGCGCGGAGGCGCAGGCCGCGGCCGAGCGGCTGTCCGCGGAGGCGTCCGAGACGCTGGCCGCCGCCCAGGAGGAGGCGCTCCGGCGCCGGCGCGAGGCCGAGGAACTCCTCGGTTCCGCCCGCCAGGAGGCCGACCAGGAGCGCGAGCGGGCCCGCGAGCAGAGCGAGGAGCTGCTGGCCTCCGCGCGCAGGCGCGTGGAGGAGGCGCAGAGCGAGGCCGTCCGGCTGGTCGAGGAGGCCGACCGGCGCGCCACCGAGATGGTGTCGGGGGCCGAGCAGCACGCGCAGCAGGTACGGGACTCCGTGGCCGGGCTGCACGAGCAGGCGCAGGACGAGATCACCGGGCTGCGCTCGGCCGCCGAGCACGCGGCGGACCGTACCCGGCGTGAGGCCGAGGAGGAGGCGGACCGGGTCCGTTCCGACGCCTACACGGTGCAGGAGCGGGCCTCCGAGGACGCGAACCGGGTCCGGCGGGAGGCGAACGAGGCGGCTCAGGCCGCGCAGGAGCTGGCCGAGCGGACCGTCGGCGAGGCGATCGCGGAGGCGGAGCGGCTGCGCTCGGAGGCGTCCGCGCACGCTCAGCGGGTGCGCACCGAGGCCTCGGACACCATCGCGCAGGCCGAGCAGGACGCCTCGCGCACCCGGGCGGACGCCCGTGACGACGCCAACCGCATCCGCTCGGACGCGGCGACGCAGGCCGACACCCTCATCACCGAGGCGCGCAACGAGGCGGAGCGGCTCCAGACGGAGACCATCGCCGAGGCCGAGCGGCTGCACTCGGAGACGGTCGCGGAGGCCGACCGGCTGCGCGCCGAGTCGGTCGCCAAGGCGGAGAAGCTCATCTCGGACGCCTCCGGGGACGCGGAGCGGCTGCGCGCCGACGCCGCCGAGACGGTGGGTTCCGCGCAGGCGCACGCCGAGCGGGTCCGCGCCGAGGCCGAGCGCGTCAAGACGGAGGCGGCCGCGGAGGCCGACCGGCTGATGAGCGTCGCCCGCGAGGAGGCCGACTCGACGCTGGACGAGGCCCGCAAGGAGGCCAACAAGCGGCGCTCCGAGGCGGCCGAGCAGGTCGACACCCTCATCACGGAGACGGCGGCCGAGGCCGACAAGCTGCTCACCGAGGCGCAGACGCAGGCGCAGAAGACCACCGCGGACGCGGAGGCGCAGGCCGACTCGATGGTCGGCGCGGCCCGCAGCGAGGCCGACCGGGTCGTCTCCGAGGCGACGGTGGAGGGCAACTCGCGGGTGGAGAAGGCCCGTACGGACGCGGACGAGCTGCTCGTCGGCGCCCGCCGGGACGCGACCGCGATAAGGGAGCGGGCCGAGGAGCTGCGCGACCGCATCACCGCCGAGATCGAGTCGCTGCACGAGCGGGCCCGCCGTGAGGCCGCCGAGACGATGAAGTCGACGGGCGACCGCTGTGACGCGCTCATCAAGGCGGCCGAGGAGCAGCTCGCCAAGGCGCAGGCGAAGGCGAAGGAGCTGGTGTCGGACGCCAACTCGGAGGCGGGCAAGGT
Organism: Streptomyces sp. NPDC051677; assembly: GCF_044453465.1. Classification (NCBI taxonomy): domain Bacteria; kingdom Bacillati; phylum Actinomycetota; class Actinomycetes; order Kitasatosporales; family Streptomycetaceae; genus Streptomyces; species Streptomyces sp. NPDC051677. Next base: position 14,471 of record NZ_JBITCT010000048.1, on the reverse strand, counting down.
CCGCATCGCCGCGGTGAAGAAGGCCGAGGGGCTGCTCAAGGAGGCCGAGCAGAAGAAGTCGACGCTCGTCCGGGAGGCCGAGGAGCTCAAGGCCGAGGCGATCCGCGAGGCGCGGCGCACGGTCGAGGAGGGCAAGCGCGAGCTGGAGGTCCTGGTGCGTCGGCGTGAGGACATCAACGCCGAGATCTCCCGTGTCCAGGACGTGCTGGAGGCGTTGGAGTCCTTCGAGGCGCCGGGCGGCGGCAAGGACGGAGGCGTCAAGGCGGGCGCCGCCATCGGGGCGCCTCGATCGGGTGGGAAGTCCTCTGAAGGCTAGCGGAATGTGTGGATTGCGTTAAAGTCTGGGGCCTTTGACCGAATCTTTGGCAAGCGGTCTGCCGCTCAGCCACCCAAAAGGGGTGTCATTCTCCAGATCAAACACGCATACGCTCGATGACACACCGCAAAGGCCCCTAGGATTCCCCCTATCACCTCACCGGTCTCATTCGACAGGAACCCCATGAGCGACACTTCCCCCTACGGCTTCGAGCTTGTGCGGCGTGGGTACGACCGCGCTCAGGTGGACGAACGCATCTCGAAGCTCGTCTCCGACCGTGACAGCGCTCTGGCCCGTATCACTGCTCTGGAAAAGCGCATCGAGGAGCTCCACCTCGAAACGCAGAACGCCCAGGCCCAGGTGAGCGACGCCGAGCCGTCGTACGCCGGTCTCGGCGCGCGTGTCGAGAAGATCCTCCGCCTCGCCGAGGAAGAGGCCAAGGACCTGCGCGAGGAGGCCCGTCGGGCGGCCGAGCAGCACCGTGAGCTCGCCGAGTCGGCGGCCCAGCAGGTTCGCAACGACGCAGAATCGTTCGCTGCGGAGCGCAAGGCCAAGGCCGAGGACGAGGGCGTCCGGATCGTCGAGAAGGCCAAGAGCGACGCGTCGCAGCTGCGTTCCGAGGCGCAGAAGGACGCGCAGTCGAAGCGTGAGGAGGCCGACGCCCTCTTCGAGGAGACCCGTGCGAAGGCCGCGCAGGCCGCTGCCGACTTCGAGACCAACCTCGCCAAGCGCCGCGAGCAGTCGGAGCGCGACCTCGCGTCCCGTCAGCAGAAGGCGGAGAAGCGTCTCGCGGAGATCGAGCACCGCGCGGAGCAGCTGCGCCTGGAGGCCGAGAAGCTGCGCACCGACGCCGAGCGTCGCGCCCGTCAGACCGTCGAGACGGCGCAGCGTCAGGCCGAGGACATCGTGGCCGACGCCAACGCCAAGGCGGACCGCATCCGCTCGGAATCCGAGCGCGAGCTGGCGGCGCTCACCAACCGCCGCGACTCGATCAACGCTCAGCTGACGAACGTCCGCGAGATGCTCGCCACGCTCACGGGCGCCGCGGTGGCCGCGGCCGGCACGCCGTCCACGGACGACGAGCCGATCTCCCGCGGGGTTCCGGCCCAGCAGTCCCGGTAGGTTCCCGATCGAACGCCGAGGCCCGCGTCCCCTTCGGGGGGCGCGGGCTTTCGTCATGTCACAGGCACGGCACGAGAGCGTGCTGCCCGCCGGGCGGCTGCGCGTCCCGCAGAGCGTCGGCGCCCTGCCGGCCCGGTCTGCCGGCGGCCTCGCCGACCGTCTGGGCTGCCGCCCGGTCGCGGTGACCGGGCTGCTGCTGACCGCCCTCGGCACGCTCCCCTGCTGCGGGATCTGCGCGGCCGACCCGGCCCTGATGGTCAGGGGCGTTCCAGGACCTCGCCCCCGAGCACGTCCCGGACGCCGGCAGCACGACCCGGATCCTCCAGCAGCTCGGCACCGCCGTTCTCGCCGCCGCACTGGCCCGGGGCACGGCGAGTGGGCCCTCGCGTACGCCTTCCTCTGGACGACGGCTTTCACCATTCTTGCCACGCTGGTCGGTCTCCGTTTGCCCATACGTGTGGCATCCGCAGACGCCCGCGCCTAGCGTGGTCCGCATGATCGAGCTTGCGGGCCTGACGAAGCGGTACGGCGAGAAAGTGGCGGTGAACAACCTCACCTTCACCGTCAGACCAGGCATCGTCACGGGCTTCCTCGGTCCCAACGGCGCCGGGAAGTCCACCACCATGCGGATGATGCTCGGCCTCGACCGGCCGACCGCCGGGGACGTGCGGATCGACGGTCAGCACTACGACCGGCTCAAGGACCCCGTCAAGTACATCGGCGCGCTGCTGGACGCCAAGGCCATGCACGGCGGGCGCAGCGCGTTCAACCATCTGCTGTGCCTGGCGCAGAGCAACGGCATCCCCAAGAGCCGGGTGCACGAGGTGCTGGACACCGTAGGGCTCACCGCGGTGGCGAAGAAGAAGGCCAAGGGCTTCTCGCTGGGCATGGGGCAGCGGCTCGGCATCGCGGGCGCGCTCCTCGGCGATCCCCGGATCCTGATGTTCGACGAGCCGGTCAACGGGCTCGACCCCGAGGGCATCCACTGGATCCGCAACCTGATGAAGTCCCTCGCGGCGCAGGGGCGGACCGTGTTCGTCTCCTCGCACCTGATGAGCGAGATGGCGCTGACCGCCGACCACCTCGTCGTCATCGGCCAGGGCCGGCTGCTCGCCGACACCTCCATGGCCGACTTCATCGCCCAGAACTCACGGTCGTACGTGCGGATTCGCAGCCCTCAGCGGGAGCGGCTGCTCGATGTGCTGCACGGCGCGGGGATCACGGTCGTGGAGACGGGCAGCGGGGTGCTGGAGGTGGACGGCGGCAAGTCCGAGCGCATCGGGGAGCTGGCCGCGCAGCACCAGATCGTGCTGCACGAGCTGAGCCCCCAACAGGCCTCCCTGGAAGAGGCGTTCATGCAGCTGACCGCGGAGTCGGTGGAGTACCACGCGCACACGGACACGCCCGCGCAGCCACAGCAGCAGCAGTGGGGCGACGACTGGACGAGGAGCTGATGATGGCGGCGACCCAGGTCATCCGGTCCGAATGGACCAAGATCCGGTCGGTGGCCTCCACCGTGTGGCCGCTCTCCCTCGCCGTGATCGTCACCATCGCCCTCGGCATGCTGATCTCGGCGCTGTCGAAGAACGACTTCGACAGCATGAGCCGCAATGACCAGCTCTCCTTCGACCCCACGTTCATCAGCTTCGCCGGGATGAGCCTCGGCCAGCTCGCGATGATCGTGTTCGGGGTGCTCGTCGTGTCGAACGAGTACAGCACCGGCATGATCCGCACCTCGCTGGCCGCGGTGCCGCAGCGCGCCACGTTCCTGTTCAGCAAGATCGCGGTGGCCACCGGGCTGTGTCTCGCCGTCGGGCTCCTCACCAGCTTCGTCACGTTCTTCCTCGGGCAGGCCATGCTCGGCGCCCACAAGGCGGAGATCGGGGACAGCGGAGTCCTGCGGGCGGTCATCGGCGGCGGCCTGTACATGACCCTCATCGCGGTGTTCTCGATGGGCGTGGCCACGATGCTGCGCTCGCCGATGCTGTCGCTGGGCATCCTGATGCCGTTCTTCTTCCTGATCTCCAACATCCTCGGCAACGTCTCCGCGACGAAGAAGATCGGACGGTATCTGCCCGACCAGGCCGGCAGCAAGATCATGCAGGTGGTCACGCCGATCGACGACGACACTCCGTACGGCCCCTGGGGCGGGCTCGCGATCATGGCGCTGTGGGTGGTCGCCGCGCTGGCCGGCGGCTACCTCCTGCTGAAGAAACGCGACGCGTGACGTTCAGGCTTTGCTTTCATTTGAGCGGAACCGTCAGCGCCCCGATATCCTCCTAACCCTTACGGGGGCGTGTGCCCTGCTGTCCTGATCCTTTCGATGGGTGCGGAGCATGATCGAGGCTGTCGGCCTGACCAAGCGGTACGGCGACAAGACCGCTGTGTACAACCTTTCCTTCCAGGTACGGCCGGGCGCCGTCACCGGATTCCTCGGGCCGAACGGCTCGGGCAAGTCGACGACGATGCGGATGATCCTCGGCCTGGACAACCCCACCGCCGGGACGGTGACGATCGGCGGCTACCCGTACCGCAGGCTGCCGAACGCCGCCCGGCAGGTGGGCGCCCTGCTGGACGCCAAGGCCGTGCACGGCGGCCGGCACGCCCGCAACCACCTGCTGAGCCTGGCCCAGCTGTCCGGCATCCCGGCCCGGCGGGTCGACGAGGTGCTCGGCGTGGTCGGCCTCCAGGAGGTGGCCAAAAAGCGCTCCAAGGGCTTCTCCCTGGGCATGGGCCAGCGGCTCGGCATCGCCGCCGCGCTGCTCGGCGACCCCCAGGTGCTGCTCTTCGACGAGCCGGTCAACGGCCTCGACCCCGAGGGCATCCTCTGGGTGCGCAACCTGATGAAGTCCCTCGCTGCGGAGGGCCGCACGGTCTTCGTCTCGTCCCACCTCATGAGCGAGATGGCGCTGACCGCCGACCATCTCATCGTCATCGGGCGCGGACAGCTGCTCTCCGACATGAGCGTGACGGACTTCATCTCGGCCAACTCCGCCGACTTCGCGCGCGTGCGCACCCCGCACACGGAGCCGCAGCTGCGCGAGAAGCTGGCCGCCGCGCTCACCGAGGCGGGCGGCCACGTGCTGCCCGAGCAGGACGGCGCGCTGCGGGTGACGGGACTGCCCCTCCCTCGCATCAGCGACATCGCCCACGACACCGACGTACGCCTGTGGGAGCTGTCGCCGCACCAGGCCTCGCTGGAGGAGGCGTACATGCGGATGACGCAGGGCGCCGTCGACTACCGGTCGACCATCGACCAGAAGGCCGGCCTCCAGCAGCAGCTGCCGCCCGGCGCGCAGCCGCCGATGCAGATGCCGGTGCCCGGCCAGGGCCAGCCCGGCTGGTACGCCCCGCCGCCCCCGCAGCAGCAGGGCTACGCACCCCCGCAGCCGGCCCAGACCTCTCCGCCGGCCCTCTACGGCGCATACGGCGCCCCGAGCGCCCCCACCGCGACTCCCGGCCCAGGCAACCCGAACCCGTACGCCCAGGCCCCCGCCCAGCCGGCCGGCGCCGCCCCGGCCACGCCCGTCGGCCAAGCCCCGGCAGCCGCGCCGGCACCGCAGGCGCAGGCTCAGGCTCAGGCGCAGGGACAGCCGCCGGCTCGTACACCGGCTGCCCCTGCTCCGGCCGTCGCCCCCGCCCCGTCGCTGGACAAGGCGCCCGCCGCCGCTGCCCCCGCCCCCGACGCCCCGATCAAGTCCGAGGACGCCCGATGAGCACCCCGCAGCACCCGTCGCCGCAGGTCGCGCCCGCCTGGCAGGCCGCGCCCGGTCCCTCGTACGGCGCGCCCGGCGCCGCCTACACCTCGCCGATCCCGATCGTGCGCACCCACCTGGGGCACGCCGTCGCCTCGGAGTGGACGAAGATCCGGTCGGTGCGCTCCACGATGTGGACGCTGGGCGTGTTCGTGCTGCTCGTCGTCGGCGTCGGACTGCTGGCCGGAGCGGTGGTGGCCGCGAACGCCTCCGAGAGCGACCTCGAGGGCGACACCGCGCTCTCCTTCGGCTTCTTCGGCATCCTGCTGGGCAGCATGTGCATCATCACGCTCGGCGTGCTGACCACCGCCTCGGAGTACGGCACCGGCATGATCCGCACCACGATGGTGGCCTGCCCGACGCGCGGCCGGGTCCTCGCCGCGAAGGCGGTGGTGTTCTTCGCCGTCGCGTTCGTCGTGACGTTCCTGTCGTCCGGCTTCATCGCGATGGTGCACGTGGCGATGCTGACCGAGGCGCGGCAGCCGACCGGCGGGGAGTGGCTGAAGGCCACCTTCGGCGTGTCCCTCTACATGGCGCTGCTCGGGCTGCTCTCGCTCGCCGTCGGCTCGATCATCCGGCACTCGGCCGGCGCCATCACCATCATGATCGGCGTCCTGCTGGCTCCGCTGGTCATCGCGATCTTCATGTTCTCGTCGTCGCTGCAACGCCTGCAGCAGATCCTCTTCGAGTACTCGATCCCGAACCAGCTGGGCGTCTTCTACTCCAGCTCGCTCAGCGACAGCGGCCCCTCCGGCTGGGACCCGCTGTGGATCGCGCTGGGCACGACGGCCGTCGTCCTGGGCGGCGCCTTCGCCCTGCTGGAGAAGCGGGACGTCTGACCGTCCACCAGGGCCCTGGAGCACCAGAGCCCCTGGAACTGCCCTAGAACCTGGGCGCGTTACGGGACCGCTGCATCCCCGGGGTGCGGCGGTCCCGTGCGTTCCAGCACGCCTTGTGCCAGTGGCGGCGGTCGTCGACCCCCGCGTGCTCGGGCCAGGCGACGACGTGCGGGACACCGTCGGGGATCATCTGGTCGCAGCCGGGGCACCGGTACGTCTTGCCCTGGGCACTCGCGCCCGCCACATGCCGTACGCTCCACTGCTCGCCCTGCCATCTCTCCGCGGACTGCCAGCCGCCGTAACGGCTCTCGCGGTCGTCCTCGGCGCTGCGGCCGGACGAGCCCTCACCCTTGGGTCGGTTGCGACGCGGGGACACAGGACACCTCACGGGGCTATACAGGAAGCAGGTTTGGCGTCCAGCCTACGCGGCGAGCACGCGGGTACCCGTAGGACGGCGAGCCCTACAGGTCCCCCTCGCGGACGCCGCACGAGCCGCACGACGACGCATTCTGCAGACAATCCGCAAATCTCTTCGCCAGGCCGTGTCCTCGGCACGTGTCAGACGGTTATGCCGGGTGGGGGAGCTCCGTGTCGGAGCCAAGGAAGCAGGAAAGTCCATGCGCGTTGGAAGTTTCGTGTTGGGAGCCCAGTTCCCGGGCCAGGGCCAGGGGGAGGCGCTGCACCGCGCGGTCCGCTCGGCCGAGGTGGCCGAGGAGGCGGGTCTCGACTCGGTCTGGCTGGCCGAGCACCACTTCGTGCCGTACGGCACGTGCCCGTCGGCGGTCACGCTCGCCGCTCTGCTGCTGGGCCGCACCCGCCGCATCCGGGTCGGCACGGCGGTCAGCGTGCTGCCCACCGTCCACCCCGTCGCCCTCGGCGAACAGGCCGCGCTGCTGCATCTGACGAGCGGCGGCCGCTTCTCGCTCGGCGTGGGCCGCGGCGGCCCGTGGGTCGACCTGGAGGTGTTCGGATCGGGCCTCGAGGCGTACGAGCAGGGGTTCCCGGAATCACTCGATCTGCTGGTGCGCTGGCTGCGCGAACCCTCGGTGGCGGCGGCCGGCGAGCGCTTCCGCTTCCGCGAAGTGGCCGTCGTACCGCGGCCGTCGGAGGCGCTGACGGAGACGTCGGGCCCGGAGGTCGTCGTCGCGTGCACCTCGCCGGCGAGCGTGCGGCTGGCCGCCGAGCGCGGACTGCCGATGCTGCTGGGCATGCACGTGGGGGACGAGGAGAAGGCCGAGATGGTCGCCCGCTGGGGCCAGTACGCGCGTGCCGCCGGCCGGTCCGAGGACGAGATCCGGGGCGCGGCGCATGTCTCGGCGGGCGTCTGCCAGATCGCGGACCGGCGCACGGACGCGGTGGAGACGCTGGTGAAGGCGATGCCGGGCTGGCTGAAGCAGGGACTCGACGCCCATGTGACGGTGGACGGCCGGGCCCGCAGCATGCGGGACCCGGTGGCGTACACCGAACTCCTCTGCGGGCTGCACCCGGTGGGCACCCCGCGGCTGTGCGTCGACCGCCTCGCGGCGACCAGCGAGCGGACCGGCATCTCGCGCTTCGCCCTCCTCGTCGAGGGCTCCGGCGACCTGGCCGCCACCGAGGAGAACGTACGACGGCTGGGCTCGGAGGTGCTCCCCCACCTCCGGTGAACAGCCCAGCCGACCGCGAAGCCTGCCGCTCCCGTACTGCTGATGGCACCTCCCGCGTCAGGAGCGGCAAGCAAGAGGCTCACACGAGTGCCTCAGCAGTCCCGGAACTCAGGGGACTGGTTCAGCACCTGGCTGCGGACCGAGGTGAAGCGGGCGAGCTTCTCGTCGACAGCCGAGTCCAACGGGAACACCGCCACCCGGTGGCAGTTCTGGAAGGCCAGACGCACACCGAAGTGCCGCTGCAGCGCGCCGCGTATCGCGTCACTCGCGAGCGCGCGCAGCAACTGCCCGCGTGCCTGCTCGTCCGGCGGGGGCGTCTGGTTGTCGGCGAATGCTCCGCCGTCCACCTTCAGCTGGGCCACCAGGGAGCTGACCATCTCCCATGCATAGGGCAGGGAGGTCCGGACGCAGTCGACGAATTCTGCTTCGTCGACCTCGCCTCGCTCGGCCTGTTCGAGTAGGGCCGGTGAGACGTCGAGCGACATGGGTACTCCTCTCGCACCCCCGGAACAACAGGGGTTGCCGGACAGGGAAAGGGAGTTCGCATGCCGAAACACCGCACACGCTGAGTACACGCATCGCGACCTCCCGTTCACTACGGTAGGCAACGGACGGTGACGGCACCAGGAGAATGGGCACATAGGGAACTGCTGGTAGGCACACAATCGGCCACTGTCGAGCAGCCTCGAAACGAGGGGTTACCAGATCAAAAGGGGTGGGCCCGAAGGGGCCTCGGTCAGGGTGGCGGTGGGAGACGGGCGGGCGAATCGCGTGGGCGGCGGGGCGTCGGATAGCGTTGTGCACCATGCGTCTCGTCATCGCCCGGTGCTCCGTGGACTACGCCGGCCGGCTCACCGCCCACCTCCCCTCCGCCCCCCGCCTCATTCTGGTGAAGGCGGACGGCAGCGTCTCCATCCATGCGGACGACCGGGCCTACAAGCCCCTGAACTGGATGTCGCCGCCCTGCACGCTGAAGGAGGACGCGGGAGACTCCGAGGGCGCGGCGAGCGTCTGGACGGTCGTCAACAAGGGCGGGGAGAAGCTCATCATCACGATGGAGGAGATCCTCCACGACTCGTCGCACGAACTCGGCGTCGATCCCGGCCTGATCAAGGACGGCGTGGAAGCACACCTTCAGGAACTGCTCGCGGACCGCATCGAGACCCTCGGCGAGGGCTACACCCTCATCCGCCGCGAGTACATGACCGCCATCGGCCCGGTCGACATCCTGTGCCGGGACGCCGACGGCCAGACCGTCGCGGTGGAGATCAAGCGACGCGGCGAGATCGACGGAGTCGAGCAACTCACGCGCTATCTGGAGCTGTTGAACCGCGACCCGCATCTCGCCCCGGTCCGCGGCGTCTTCGCGGCCCAGGAGATCAAGCCCCAGGCCCGCGTCCTCGCCACGGACCGCGGCATCGGCTGCACGGTCCTCGACTACGACGCGATGCGCGGCATCGAGGACGACAAGCTGCGGCTGTTCTGAGCTCGCGTACGACGACACGAACGGTACGACGACAAGGGCCGGGTTCCTGGGGAAGGAACCCGGCCCCTGTCGTGCGCCCGAGGCTCAGATCACCTGGTCCGGCGAGGCCGACGCGGAGGAACCGGAGGAACCGGAGGAACTGACCGAGCCGGCCGGCGAGGAGGACATCGAGCTGCTGGCCGAGTTCGAGGTCGGCGGGGAGGGTTCGGCCGGGGGCGGGCTGGTGGTGTCGGACTGGGACGCCGAGGGTGAGGGCGACGTGCTCGTACCGCTGCTGGACGACCCGGAGGGCGAAGGCGACCCGGACCCGTGCCCAGGCCCGGAACTCGTGCTCGACGACGGCTGGGCCGGCGTACTCGAAGGCCCCCCGTCCCCCGTCCCGTGCGAGCTGCTCGCCCCCGACGACGGTTCCGCCTCCCCGGTGGGCGTGGGGTCGTCGGACGTGCCCATCGTGCCGTCCGGGCCCGGGTCCGTCGGCCTGCTGGTCGCGTCGCCCGTGTCGGCGGAGCCGCTGCCGTCGCTCGGGGTGTCGGAGTCCAGGCCGCCGTCGCCCACGCCGGTGCTGGCGGAGGGGTTGACGCCGCCCTGACGGGCGGGGTCGTGGGCGTCGTTGTCGGAGGTCGCGCCGAGTGTGACCACGGTGCCGAGGACGGCGACGAGCAGGGCGCCCGCGCCGGCCGCGACGAGGTTGCGCTTGGCCAGGCCCTTCAGGCCGCCGCGGCTGTGCCGGGCCGGCGGTGCGGGCGGTTCGCGGCGGGAGACGAGGGTCTCGGCCTCCGGCGGGAACGTGGGCAGCGCCGCCTGAACGATGCCGCGCGGCGGGGACGCCGACTCCTCGTGGCGGGCGTCGGGCACCTCCTCGGCGGCGGTCGCCGCGGCCAGGCCCGGGACGTCGCCCGAGGCGTCGGCGACCAGGGCGAGGGCGCGGCGGCCGGCGACGGTCCCGCGCTTGTCGGCGATGGTGCCGCGCAGGGCGAGGGAGGCCTCCAGCTCGGAGCGGGACCGGTCGAGTTCGCCGGAGCACAGGGCGAGGATGCCGAGCTCGTGGTGGAAGTAGGCGCGGTCGGCGGACTCGCCGGCGAGCCGGGCGGCCTCGGCGCCCTCGTGCAGGCTGCTCTCCCAGGCGCTCCAGTGCAGGCCCGCGGCGAACGCGGGCGCGGCGGTGCGGGCGAGCTGGACGGCGGTGGCTTCCTCGTCCTCGGCGGGTCGGGTGGTGGCGGGGACGACCGCGGTGAGGGCGGCGAGGACGGCGTCGGCCTCGGCGCAGACCCGCTCGGGGGTGACCGAGGGATGGCCGGCCCACCAGGCGTAGTGCTGGGCCGCGGTGTCGGCGCGGGCCGCGATGTCGTCGGCGTATCCGGCGGCCTCCAGCTGCGCCTGGACGCCGGCGGCGAGCCGGTAGCGGGTGCCGACCGGGGAGACGAGTCCGCAGGCGGTGAGTTCGCCGAGGGCCGCGTCGGCGTGGGTGTCGCCGACGAGGGCGGGCAGGTGGGCCTGGTGCGGGACTTCGCCGCCGAGGGCGACGGCGAAGCGCAGGGTGGCGCGGGCGGAGGCGCTGAGGCGGGCGGCGAGCAGCGGGGCGGGTGCGGCGGCCTCGCCGAGCGAGGGGAGGGATATCTCCTCGGCCTCGCCCGCCCCGGCCACGTCGACGGCGTCGAGGGACGCGGTGAACGGCCGGGCGTCCTCGAACACGCCGAACGCGTCGACGGCGTCGGCGCCGGCCCGCAGCTGGTCGCGCTGCGAGAGGAGGGCGCCGGCCTGGACGAACCGCAGCGGCAGGCCCTCGGACTCGAACCAGAGGTCGCCGGCCCAGTTGGCCTCCTCCTCGGTGAGGACGCGGCCGACGGCGCGCTCGATCACCTCGACGCCGCCCGCGCGGTCCAGTCCGGTGAGGACGACCTCCTCGACGGCGGAGTCGGCGGAGGGCAGCGGGGTGTCCGGGGTCGCGCCGAGCAGGAAGGCGCACTCGGGCGTCGCGTCGAGCAGTCCGTCGAGGGCGGCGCCGCCGAGGGCGAGGTCGTCGACGACGACGACCGCGCCGATCTCGCGGACGAGGGCGCGCAGGTCGTCGTCCTCGGGGCGGTGCCGGGGGGCGTCGTAGACGGCGTGGAACAGGTCGTGCAGCAGCTCGGACGTGGTGCGGCCGAGGCCGGTGAGGCGGACGACGCCGTCGGGGGCGAGGTCCTCGCAGTCCTCGGCGACGAGGTCGAGGAGGCTGGTGCGGCCGGAGCCGGGAGCGCCGGTGAGGCGGACGGAGCGGCCGCGGGCGAGGAGGCGGACCAGCTGTTCGCGTTCGTCCTGGCGGCCGATGAGCGGCCGCGCGGGCCGGGCCGGTCCCGCGGGGGCGGGCGGCCGGGCGGCGCGCTCGGCCTCGGCGCGCTGTTCGGGCGTGCGCTTGGCGGGCCGTTCGGCTCGCTCGGTGGGCGGGCAGAGCTCTATCTCGCTGCCGTCGACCGGGTTGACCGTGAGCAGGTGTGCGCCGGCGACGAGCCGCACCGTGCGGGCCTGGGCCGGCGTGTGCTGGCCGAAGTCGGGTGTGAGGGGGTCCCTGGAGGGGCGCTGGCGCGGCGCTTGGCCGTCGCCTTCGCGGCCGTACTCCTCGGGTCCCCGGGTGTTCGGGTCCATGGGTCAAGCCCCCCAAAAGCGTCGTGTGTGGCGGTAGCCCCTCCCGGCCTTGCTGCACACTGCGCTGTCGCTTCTGGTCCGGTGCCCGCTCGAGGGCTGAGGGCGGCGGGCAGACGAACCGTAAACCTTCGCACAGTATCTACGACAGCCCGGGGTGCCGGGCCGCCCGAAGCGTCACAGTCTTATGAGGATTGCGCCCGTCGCACGTTTCCCGCCGCAGGCCACGCCCCTGATGGGTCACACCCGGGGCAGGGACTCCACGCCGATGCCGCCCTCGATCGCGAGGATCCGGTGCAGCCGGGTGGCCACCAGCAGTCGTTGCATCTGCGGCGGTACGCCACGCAGCACCAGACGTCGGCCGCAGCGGCCGGCCCGGCGGTGGACGCCCATGATGACGCCGAGTCCGGTGGCGTCCCAGGAGTCCAGTTCGGACAGGTCGAGCACCAGGTCGCCGACTCCGTCGTCGACGGCCGTGTGCAGGACCGTACGGGCGTCCGCCGCGCTGACCACGTCGAGGCGGCCCCCGACGACCAGCTCGACGTGGTCGCCCCTGATGTGCATAGCGCTCCCCTAAGCGTGCGTCTCGTGCTCCGCGGTGTGGTGTTCCGGTGGTGCAACCTCTGACTGAACCTCTGACTGCGCGAAGCGGTCGGAGGTTGCCGTCTGTGAGCGAACCGATACCGAATTCACCCGCAGGGGTGAGGCGTATGGGGCCTGTGCGGTTTCGGTGCCTGTAGAAGCCCTGCCCGCTCACGCGTCCGATGTCACCGGCGTCAACCATCCGGCGCAGCCGCTCCGGTTGCCTGTCCGTATGTCTCTCGGCGGGAGATTAGCGGGCGGGGGGCGCTGTGTGACCGGTTAGTAACGCGTTTCACGTCTCAGAGCGTGAGACGCCGGTCACGTCGTCAAATCCTGTCCGATTCACGCCGATTGGCCCTGGAGTGACCAGGTGCCTGCGGCAGTGACGAACGGAACGGAACGTGGCGTCGAGGACGGTCTAGATTGGCCGCATGGTCAATCTGACGCGCATCTACACCAGGACCGGCGACCAGGGCACCACCGCCCTCGGCGACATGAGCCGGGTCGCCAAGACCGACCTCAGGATCGCCGCGTACGCCGACGCCAACGAGGCGAACGCGGCGATCGGCACGGCGCTCGCGCTGGGCGGGCTGGACGAGGAGCTCGTCAAGGTCCTCACCCGCGTCCAGAACGACCTGTTCGACGTGGGCGCGGACCTGTCGACGCCGGTGGTGGAGAACCCCCAGTTCCCTCCTCTGCGGGTGGAGCAGTTCTACGTCGACCGGCTGGAGGCGGACTGCGACCGCTTCAACGAGCAACTGGAGAAGCTGCGCTCGTTCATCCTCCCGGGCGGCACCCCGGGCGCGGCCCTGCTCCACCAGGCCTGCACAGTCGTCCGGCGGGCCGAACGCTCCACCTGGGCCGCGCTGGAGGCGCACGGTGAGGTGATGAACCCGCTCACCGCGACCTACCTCAACCGCCTCTCGGACCTGCTGTTCATCCTGGCCCGCACGGCCAACAGGGCGGTCGGCGACGTGCTCTGGGTGCCGGGCGGGGAGCGCTGACGCGTCGGCTATCGCATCTTGGCCGGTTCCCGCTTCGGTTCCCGCTTCGGGAACAGGGTGTAGCTCCCGGCGATGACGACGTTGATGCCGATGACGAACAGCATCCGCTGCTGCCACGCCCGCAGCGAGTCGGTCTCGCCGTCGCCGCCGACGTACCAGACGGCCGCCTGCAGCAGGGCCGCGGCGACCAGCGCGGCGAGGATCCAGCGGCCCGCGACCTTCCACTCTTGACATCCTCCCCCTCTTAAAAGAGGGGGATTCCAACCCGGTCGGGTTGAGGTTCACGGGCGCTCGAGCGGCTGGTGGCCGTTGTCACCCCTCCGGCACCGGCTGTCCGCCGGGGGCGGGGGATCCCGCCCTGTCCTGCCGCGACGTTGTGGCTTGCGTTGGTGTCCGCGTTGCAGGTGAAACCGCAGGACACGCACTCGAAGTCGGCTTGGCTCTTGCGCGACTTCTTCTCGATCCACCCGCAGGCACTGCACCGCAGAGATGTGTAGGGAGCGGGAACGTCCTCGACCCGGCCGGGGGCCTTGTGCCCGGTGCGCTGCCGGAGCAGGCCCCATCCCTGGGCGAGGATGCCCCGGTTGAGGCCGGACTTCTGCGCCACGTTCTGGCCGGGCTGCTCCACGGTTCCCTTCGCGGAGCGGGTCATGTTCTTGATGTTCAGCTTCTCGAAGCGAATCAGGTCGTAGGTGCGGGCGAGCAAGGTGCTGGTCTTCTCGCACCAATCCTTGCGCCGGTTCGCCTCCCGCGCCTTGAGCCTGGCGACCTTCGCGTGCCCGGCCGCCTTGGCTTCGCTGCCTTTCGGCGCGCGGGCGGCACGCCGCTGGTGCTTGCGGATCTGTGCCCGCTCCTTGACGGTGAGCTGCGGGCAGTTCAGCTTGCGGCCGTCGGAGAGGGCAGCGGTGACGGTGACACCCCGGTCGATGCCGATCACCCCGCCCGTGCCGGGCGACGGCACCGGGTCGGGGATGACGGCGAACGCGATGTGCCACTGCCCGCCCCGGTAGGTGACCCGGAACGTCTTCGCGTCGGGCAGTCGCGCGCCCCTGCCCTTGGCGCTGAGGCGGAAGCGGACCCAGCCGCAGCCGGGCACCTT
>NZ_JBITCT010000047.1:9771-78002 GCF_044453465.1 Streptomyces sp. NPDC051677 | reverse complement strand
GACGGAGGAACTCCCACTCCTGATCAGACAGTTCATGGCGACGTATCACACGACCATGATCCACTACTCAAGATCAATTGAAGACACGACCTAGCACCGTTCCTAGAGCTGAGCGGGAGTGAATCCTGGTGCCAGGATCGTGCGGGGTGCGGGGTGCGGGGTGCGGGGTGCGCGGGGTGCGGGGCGGAGGCGCGGGCCTGTGGCGGCAGCCTTGTCCGCCGGCGGTCGGCGTTCACTACGCCTCCGGCGTCCTGATCAGGCTGAGGCTTCGGACTCGGGGCCTCGGGTGCGCAGTTGCTCGTTGATGCGCTGGGCTTCTTCGAGCTGGTCTTCGAGGATGACGATGCGGCAGGCGGCCTCGATGGGGGTGCCCTTGTCGACGAGTTCGCGGGCACGGGCGGCGATGCGCAGCTGGTAGCGGGAGTAGCGACGGTGGCCGCCTTCGGAGCGCAGGGGGGTGATCAGGCGGTGTTCGCCGAGGGTGCGGAGGAAGGCGGGGGTGGTGCCGAGCATCGCGGCGGCCCGGCCCATGGTGTAGGCGGGGTAGTCGTCGTCGTCGAGATTGTCGGCGGGACGGGTACTGGCAGAGGGCATAGACCTCTTCTTTCTGGGACGCGTCGGGGGGCCCGGGTGCCGTACTGGCACCCGGGCCCCGAGCTTTCAACACCATCTACCGGCCAACTGCGCCGGCCTTCTGTGTCCGCAGGCTCCGCCTGAGTGGGCGGGGCTGCGGGGATCGCTGATGCGTGACCGGGGACCACCTTCCAATCCGGGGCCTGCGGTACCCGGACGGACTTCTCCCTCGCCCGGGCGATCCTGATGGCGTCTGCTCCTTTTCTTCGGTTGCTCGCTTGTACTTCTGGATATCGCGGGTACTGCTACGGCCCCCAGGGGCCGCGTCCTGCTGACCTGCTTGCACGGCAGTTTCATGTCTGCCGTGCCCACTTCGACTTCTTGGGTACGACAAAACACTAACCCCGCGATGTGCTGATGTCTACTCTCGCCACGATAGATTTTCTACAGGTCTGGTGCAGGCAATTCTGTCTCCTCCGCTCTCCGGCGACGGTGGTTCGGCAGGCACAGGACCGGGATCGGGACCGGGACCGGGACCGGGGCATCGTGTGACTGCGCCGGTCCTACTGGCTTCGGGCGTCCCTCGGGCCCAAGGGGCCTGTCCGGGGGGATCTCGCCGGGCAGGCCCCTGGTCCCGAGGAGGGCCGGCTAGCGCTTGAGCGTGAAGGTGAAGTCGCCGGAGAGCTTGCCGCTCAGTCGGGCTGCCGAAACGAGATTCCCCTCCGTGATCAGCCGCTCGACCTCGGCCCGCGAAAGACCGCAGCCTTCAGCGATCAGTCGCACCGGCCGGACAGGGATCCGCGCCGCAAAACGGACCGAGACGTCGATCACCTCACGGTCCAGGTGATCTGATCCGCCGGTGTCGAGGCGCCACGCGTCGTCCCAGTCCAGGGCGATGCGATTACGACGCCGCACGACCGGGTCCTGGAGCAGCTCCGCCGCCAGGCCGGGGTCGTTGTCGTGCATCCGGTCCAGCAGATCAGGTCGTACGGAGCGCACGTTCACCCGCTCCAGGACGGTGAGCTTTGCCGTGTCCCCGCAGTCGGTGCAGAGCACGAGGAGCCAGGCGTCGAGGAGCTTGTGGTTTGCGTTGATGCGAAATTTGCTGTTCGCCCGGAAGCGTTCGGACGCGCACGCGTGGCAGCGGCGCAGAACGGTAGGCAGGCAGGTGGGCATGACCACCCAGTCATTGAGCACAGAAACACACCGATTTCAGTGAGAAGTCCGCAGCAAAAAGCAGCGCGGCGCATATGCGCGACGCGCGACAGATCAGCTCTCGGGGGGTCTCACACGGTGTACAACGGCACGTCCTTGCCTAGACGACTCAGCTCGGCAGCACGCTAGGGCAGCGCAGCGACCCTGCTCCACTGGTTTTACGGGCTCGGTCGGACTCGCTGCGTAGGACGCAGAATTCGTTGCCTTCGGGATCGGCGAGGATTGCCCAGCCTGAGCCATCGGGATTGCGGTGATCGGCGACAAAGGTGGCGCCGAGGCCCAGCAGACGGTCCACCTCCTGATCGCGGGAGGTCTCTGGGCGCAGACACAGATGGATCCGGTTCTTGATCGTCTTAGCTTCGGGCACCTGGTTGAAGTACAGCACCGGGCCCTCCGCCAGCAGCACCTGAGTCTCCCGGTCGCCCGGCCTGTCGTTCGGATGCAGCGGACGGCCTGTCACGCCGCTCCAGAATCGAGCCAACTCGTAGGCGTCCGCACAGGCGATCGCCACGTTCTGCAATACCGAGACCATGCGCGAGCCTTCCTGATCTGTACGCCCAACGCCATCGAGTTGCGCTCACCGGCAGCCAACGGCGAGAGATGCCCGAGGAGTTCGGGGCGAACGCGAAACGCGAGAAGCGCGGCAGGGGCGGCGGCCGACCGGCAGGCAGCATGACGTAGGGCGTGTTTCGCATGGGCTGGTCACAGCCGTTCGTCGAGGGTCGTGTCGAGGGTCGTGTCGAGGTGCGTGGCCTGGTAGCGGGTGGCGGTCGCGGCGGCGCGGTTGCGAAGGGCGGTACGCAGTGACGCCGGAGTCAAGGCTTCCGCTTCTGTGCTGAGCTGCCACAGCGCCCACTCGGCGTGTCGCAGGTCCTGGAACGTCACCTCCAGCCGCAGCCAGCCGTCTGGGTCGGGTTCTGCGGCGCGGACGGCCACCACGGTGTTCAGCAGGTCCTCCCGCCGCTCAGGGTTCACCCGTACCAGTACGGCGATATGGTCGCCGGAAAGGAACTGCGCGCAGCGTTCCCGCCAAGCCCGGTCCAGATCGACCGCGTTCGGTCGCTGTGCCGGTTCGGGGAGTTCCTCGGCGGCCAGCACCCGCGACAGCCGGTAGGTGCGGTCCGCGCCGGCTCTCGTGGCCAACAGGTAACTCCGGTCGCGCACCGTGACCAGGCCGATCGGGTCCACCGTGCGCCACTGCGGCGCCTGGTCCGTGGCCGCGTAGTGGATGCGCAGTTTGTGTCCGGCGAGCACCGAGCGCCGGATCTCGATCATTGTCGCGCCGGGCACCTCCTCGGTGACCGGCCGGCGTGAGAGCAGGTCGGTCTCCGGCTCGACGAGAAACCGCTGGGCCGCGTCGCTCGCGGTGGCCTGATGGCTATCGGGTAGCGCGTCAACCACCTTGCGCATGGCCGAAGCGAGCGCCGAGCCGAGGCCGAATGCCTGCTCGCCGCGCCCCGATCCGGCGGTCAGCAGGGCAAGGGCCTCGTCTTGGTTCAGTCCGGTGAGCTCGGTCCGGAAACCGGGCAACAACGCGAACCCGCCGTTCCGGCCGCGTTCGGCGTAGACCGGGACGCCGGCTGCGGACAGCGCCTCGATGTCGCGCAGCACGGTACGGGTGGACACCTCAAGCTCGCGGGCCAGCGTGTCCGCGGTCAGCCGACCGCGCTGACGCAGCAGCAGCACCAGGGAGACCAGCCGATCGGCGCGCATACGAGGACCGTAGCGAATACATGACCAAGGGTGTCATCTTTTCTTGGGAGGCTCGTGGGCATCGACGTCGTCGAAGGCGGCTGACGCACCGATGGACGTCCGTACTCCCGACGAATCGCATGGAGCTGATGTGGCAGTAGAACGAACCGCAGTCAACCCGGTCACCTGGTCCGTGGAGATGGGATTCAACCAGGGTGAGATCGTCTCCGGGCACACCCGGACCCTGTACTGCTCCGGACAGACCGCGATGAGCAGCGACGGCAGGCCGCAGCATGACGGTGACATGGCCGCGCAGCTCGCGCTGAGCCTCGACAACCTGGAAGCCGTGCTCGGCGAGGCCGGCATGTCCCTCGCGAACCTCGTCCGGCTCAACGTCTACACCACCGACGTCGATCTGCTGTTCCCGCACTACGGCGTGCTGGCGTCGCGGTTGGGCGCCGCAGAGGTGGCGCCGGCCACCACGATGCTCGGAGTGACACGGCTGGCGATCCCCGGCCAGATGGTCGAGCTGGAGGGGACCGCCGTCGCCTGACGCGTCCCGGACGGGGGAGAAGCCGACACCGGTCACCTCGACGCCACGGCGGGCGAGACGGGCGGCTTCCCTCGTCCGCCCCTGCGCCTTTCTCCCAGCGGCCCCGCGCGTGGGCGGCGTACGCGAACCGGTCGCCGCGGCCGGCGTGCGCAACTGGGCGCTGCTCACCAGGACCCCCTGGTCAGCACGCCGTGTCTCGGGCTAGCGTCCGTTCATGGCAGCAGTTGACGACCTTCGCTTCGACCCTTGGGACCCCGCGTTCGTGGCGGACCCGTATCCGGCGTATGCCGAGCTTCGGGAACGCGGGCGGGTGATCTACTACGAGCCGACCGACCAGTGGCTGGTGTCGCGGCACGCGGATGTGTCGGCGTTGCTGCGGGAGCGGCGGCTGGGGCGGACGTATCAGCATCGGTTCACGCACGAGGACTTCGGGCGGACCGCGCCGCCCCCCGAGCAGGAGCCGTTCCACACGCTCAACGATCACGGGATGCTCGACCTGGAGCCGCCGGACCACACGCGGATCCGGCGGCTGGTGTCGAAGGCGTTCACGCCGCGCACCGTGGAGCAGCTGAAGCCGTATGTGCGGCGGCTGGCCGGGGAGCTGGTGGACCGGCTGGTGGAGGCGGGCGGGGGCGATCTGCTGAGCGAGGTCGCCGAGCCGCTGCCCGTCGCCGTGATCGCGGAGATGCTGGGGATTCCGGAGTCGGACCGGGGGCCGCTGCGGCCCTGGTCGGCTGACATCTGCGGGATGTACGAGCTCCACCCGTCGGAGGAGACCGCGGCGCGGGCCGTGCGGGCCTCCGTGGAGTTCTCCGAGTATCTGCGGGAGCTCATCGCCGCCCGGCGCGAGGAGCCCGGCGACGATCTGATCTCCGGGCTCATCGCCGCCCACGACGAGGGCGACCGGCTCACCGAGCAGGAGATGATCTCGACCGCCGTGCTGCTGCTGAACGCCGGGCACGAGGCGACCGTCAACGCCACCGTCAACGGCTGGTGGGCGCTCTTCCGGAACCCGGAGCAGTTGGCCGCGCTGCGTGCCGATCACTCGCTCGTGCCGTCCGCCGTCGAGGAGTTGATGCGGTACGACACTCCGCTGCAGCTGTTCGAGCGGTGGGTGCTGGACGACATCGAGATCGACGGGATCCTGGTGCCCCGGGGGGCCGAGATCGCCATGCTGTTCGGGGCCGCCAACCACGACCCGGCCGTTTTCGCCGACCCGGAGCGGCTCGATCTCTCCCGTGCGGACAACCCGCACATCTCCTTCAGCGCGGGCATCCACTACTGCATCGGCGCGCCCCTGGCCCGTATCGAGCTGGCCGCGTCGATTACGGCACTGCTGGAACGCGCTCCGGCCCTGTCGCTCGCCGCCGAGCCGCAGCGCAAGCCGAACTTCGTGATCCGGGGGCTGGAGGGGCTCAGCGTGACCCTCTGACCCGGCCGAGCAGACGGCTGAGCGCGGCCCACAGGGCCAGGCCCGCGGCCGTCCCGCCCAGCAGCGCCAGCGGCAGCTCGGCGTAGAGGACGCTCCAGTCGGGGGCCTGCTCGAACCGCCAGAAGCGGGCGCGGACGTCCACCGCCCACACCGCGA
Source organism: Streptomyces sp. NPDC051677 (assembly GCF_044453465.1). Lineage (NCBI taxonomy): Bacteria > Bacillati > Actinomycetota > Actinomycetes > Kitasatosporales > Streptomycetaceae > Streptomyces > Streptomyces sp. NPDC051677. The sequence continues at coordinate 72,381 of NZ_JBITCT010000047.1, read as the reverse complement.
GCCCCGCGCCCCACCCGAGCGCCATGAGGAGGCAACCGACGGCGGACTGCGTACGTTGTCCCATGCCCTGGACGGACGCACGCGGGCGGTCACAGGGTTCCCCCGCCTGGCCCTCCGCCTCGCCCCCGCCTGGCCCTCCGCCTCGCCCGCGCCTGGCCCTCCGCCTCGCCCGCGCCTGGCCCTCCGCCTCGCCCGCGCCTGGCCCTCCGCCTCGCCCGCGCCTGGCCCCCCGCCTCGCCCGCGCCTTGCCCCCGCCTCGCCCCCCGCCTCCGTCACGTCGTCATGTCGCGGCGGCGCAGTCCCGCCAGACCCGCGGCCGTCAGCACCGCCGCCCCGCCCAGGAGCACTCCCACCGGGGGCCACTGCATCTCTCCGCCCGGCAGCTTCGGCAGGTGGCCGAAGGGGGACAGGTTCAGCACCGCCTGTGGGGCGTCCAGCGCCGGGCCGATCCAGCCGATGAGCAGGATCGCGCCCGCCACCCCCCACGCGGCCGGGGCCAGCCGCGGGGCCGTGCCGTAGAGCAGCAGCGTCAGGCCTCCCACCAGCCAGATCGCCGGGAGTTGGAGCAGGCAGGCGCCCAGGATCGGGAGGGCCTCCTTGCCGTAGCCCGCCGCGAAGCCCAGGCCCGCCAGGAGCATGATCAGGGCCGCGCCGCCGAAGGCGATCAGCAGGTGACCGGCCGCCCAGCGCAGTCGGCCCACCGCGTTCGCCAGGACCGGCTCCGCGCGGCCCGAGGTCTCCTCGCCGTGCAGCCGGAGGACGGACGCGACGACGTACAGCGCCGCGATCAGGCCCAGCATGCCGATCATCGAGGCGAGGAACGCGTCCGTCAGACCCGTCTGCCCGCCCATCCGCTCGAAGATCTCCCGCGCCCTGTCGTTGTCGCCGACCAGGTCGGCCGCGCCCTCCGTCAGGCCGCCGTACACCACGCCCGTGAGGAAGAAGCCGACGCTCCAGCCCAGCACACCGCCCCGTTGCAGTCGCCAGGCCAGCGCGGCGGCCGTGCCCAGGCGTCCCGTCGGCGGGCCCGGGCGGGTCGGCAGGAAGCTCATGCCCAGGTCGCGGCGGCCGGCCAGTCCGTACGCCAGCGCGGCCTGTGCCGCGACCGCCGCCGCGAAGAGCGGCAGCACCCACCACCGTTCGTCCGCGAACGCCCGCAGGTTCTCCAGCCAGCCGAGCGGCGACAGCCAGGTCAGGGGCGAGGAACCGTCGTTCGTCGACGCGTCGCCCGCCGCCCGCAGGACGAACGCCGCGCCCAGCACCGCCGCCGTCAGCCCCCGCGCCAGTCGCGCGCTCTCGGTGAGCTGCGCGACGATCGCCGCCATCGTGGCGAACAGCATGCCCACCCCGGCCAGGCCGAGGCCGAGCGCGAGCGCGCCCGCCGTGCCCTGTCCCGCCAGACCCGCCGTGACCAGCACGGCCAGTACGGCGTTGGCGACCCCGGCCGCGAGCAGCGCCGCCGTCAGCGACGCACGTCGCCCGACCATGCCGGACGCGATCAGCTCCTGACGGCCGCTCTCCTCCTCGTCACGGGTGTGCCGTACGACGATCAGCAGGCTTGTCACCGCGGCGAGCGCACCGGCGTACACACCCACCCGCCACGCCGTGAGCGCGCCGAGGGAGTCGTCGAAGACGGGGCCGATCAGCGCGCGCAGCGAGGAGTTGGTCTCCAGTTGGCGCAGGAGGTCGGCCCGGTCGGCGGGGGTGCCGTACAGGCCCTTCAGGGTGTTCGGCATGGAGAGCACCATCAGGGTGTTCACGGCCACCCAGACGGGGATCAGCACCCGGTCGCGGCGCAGTGCGAAGCGCAGCAGCGGGCCGGTGCCCACGAGCGTGGTCACGCGCCCGCCCCCTGACGCTCGTCGTGCTCCTGGTGCTCTTGGCGCTCCTGGTAGTGGCGTAGGAACAGTTCCTCCAGCGTCGGTGGCGTCGATGTCAGCGAGCGGACGCCCGTGTTCGTCAACGACCGCAGGACGGCGTCGAGTTGGGCGGTGTCGACCTGCAACTTCACCCGTTTTCCCTGTACGTCGAGGTCGTGGACGCCGGGGAGGTGTGCCAACCCGTTCGGGGGGCCGGCCAGTTCGGCCGTCACGCTCGTCCGCGTCAGGTGGCGCAGGTCGGCCAGGGAGCCCGTCTCGACCGTGCGGCCCTTGCGGATGATGCTGACGCGGTCGCAGAGTTCCTCGACCTCGCTGAGGATGTGCGACGACAGCAGGATGGTCCTGCCTCTGTCCCGTTCCTCCGCCACGCAGCGTCGGAAGACCTCCTCCATCAGGGGGTCCAGGCCGGACGTGGGCTCGTCCAGGATGAGCAGGTCGACGTCCGAGGCGAACGCGGCCACCAGGGCGACCTTCTGCCGGTTGCCCTTCGAGTACGTGCGGCCCTTCTTGGTGGGGTCGAGTTCGAAGCGGTCGATCAGGGCGGCCCTGCGGTTCGCGTCGAGGCCGCCGCGCAGGCGGCCGTACAGGTCGATGACCTCGCCGCCCGACAGGTTCCTCCACAGCGTCACGTCGCCCGGCACGTAGGCGATGCGGCGGTGTGCCTCGACCGCGTCGCTCCACGGGTCGCGGCCGAGGATCTGGGCGGCGCCCGAGTCGGCGCGCAGCAGGCCGAGCAGGACGCGGATGGCCGTGGACTTGCCGGCGCCGTTGGGGCCGAGGAAGCCGTGCACCTCGCCCGTCTCGACCTCCAGGTCGAGTCCGTCCAGGGCGTGCGTGCGGCCGAAGGACTTGTGCAGTCCGGACACCGTGATGGCCTTCGTCATGCTTCAGAACGTACGCTTCCTTCAGAAATTTGTGAAGTTAAGGAAGCGAATGAAGCCCGGATAGGATGAGGCCATGACCGAATCACCCGAGGCCGGACGGGACGCGGAGGCCGTGTCGAGGTTCGTCGAGTCCTTCGCGGCGCAGCTCGTCGAGGCCGGGATGCAGCGGATGGCCGCCCGGGTGTTCGCCGCGCTGCTCGCGTCCGACTCCGGCACCCTGACCTCCGCCGAACTCGGCGAACAGCTCCAGGTCAGCCCTGCCGCCGTCTCCGGGGCGGTGCGCTATCTCGCGCAGGTGCACATGGTCTCGCGGGAGCGTGAACCCGGCTCGCGGCGTGAGCGCTACCGGGTGCACAGCGATCAGTGGTACGAGGCGCTGACCAGTCGGGATGCCGTCCTCAAGCGGTGGGGGCAGACCCTGCGCGAGGGTGTCGACAGCCTCGGCGCCGCGACCCCAGGGGGCCGGCGGATCGCCGAGACGCTCGCCTTCTTCGACTACCTGGAGGGCGAGCTCACCGCGCTGATGGAACGGTGGCGGGTGCACCGCGACCAGACCTTCGGCCAGTGAGCCGGGTGAGCTGGGCCCTGGGCGGCCGGACCCTTGGCGGCCGGGTCACCGCTCCTTCGTCTCCTCCAACACCGTCCGCCCCAGCAGCAGGTACTTCTCGGGTGAGCGCTTCTTGAGGTACTGGGCGCAGCCCACGCCGGCCACCGCGATCAGCGCGACGAGCCACGGCGTCGCCTTCAGCACCAGCGAGCCCGACTCCGGTCCGGCCGCCACGCCCATGTTGGACACCAGCAGCACGACCACGGCGAGCATCGCGACGCCGCCGAGGAGCGGGGCGGTGAAGGTCCGGAACCAGTGCCGGCTCTCGGGGTGGTGTGAGCGGAAGTAGACCAGCACGGCGAACGAGCACACCGCCTGCACGACGAGGATCGCCATGGTGCCGAGGATCGCGAGCAGGACGTACGTCCCGGTGTACGGGTCCTTGCCCGCAGCCCAGAACGCGCCGATCAGGACGGCCGAGACGACCGTCTGGACCAGGCCCGCGATGTGCGGGGAGCCGTGCCGGGCGTGGGTGCGGCCGATGGTGTTCTTCAGGGACGGCAGGACGCCCTCGCGGCCGAGCGCGTACATGTAGCGGGCGGCGCAGTTGTGGAAGGCCATGCCGCAGGCCAGCGAGCCGGTGATCATCAGCCACTGCATGACGTCGACCGCCCAGTGGCCGACGTAGCGCTCGGTGGGGTTGAAGAAGAGGGCGAGCGGGTCGGCGGTGGCGACCTTCACGGCGTCCGACTGACCGGTGCCCGTGATGGCCATCCAGGAGACGAACACGTAGAAGACGCCGACGCCCAGCACCGAGATCATCGTGGCCTTGGGGATGATCTTCTTCGGGTTGCGGGACTCCTCGCCGTACATCGCCGTCGACTCGAAGCCGACCCACGACCAGAAGGCGAAGAAGAGGCCGAGCCCGGCGCTGGTCCCCTTGAAGGCGTTGACCGGGTTCACCGGGTCGAGGCTGAAACCGTCCGGGCCGCCGCCGTGGAAGGCGACCGACACCGCCATCGCCGCGAGGATCGTCACCTCGGTCCCGAGCAGGACGACGAGCAGCTTCTCGGCGACGGACACGCCGAACCAGGTGCCCGCCGCGTTGATCGCGAGCATCAGCAGCGCGAACGCCCACCACGGGATGTGCAGCCCCGTCTGGTCCTTCAGGGTCGTCGTGGCGAAGGACGAGAAGATGCCGATCAGCGCCGGCTCGAACACGACGTACGCGAAGGTCGCGAGCAGGCCCGAGGCGAGGCCGACCGAGCGGCCGAGGCCGTAGGAGATGAAGCCGTAGAAGGCGCCCGTCGAGGTGATGTGCTTCGCCATCGACGTGAAGCCGACGGAAAAGATTGCCAGGACAACCATTGCGACGAGGTAGCTCGCCGGCGCCCCGACGCCGTTGCCCGACGACACCATGAAGGGCACGTTGCCGGTCATCGCGGTGATCGGCGCCGCCGTCGCGACGGCCATGAAGACCACGCCGAGCAAGCCGATGGCGTTGGGTTTGAGCCGGTGGACGGTCTCGCCGCCGGCCGTCTTCCGCTCGGGGGCGACGCCCTCCTGCACTGCCATCGGGTGGCCCCTTCCGTTGCCGGCCGGGCGCCGGATCGACGCCCTGATGGAGCAGGATGGTGCAGCCCGCATGAGTCGTTCAAGGGGCTGGACCGGTTAAATATTTGTCACCAGACCTTTAGAAGGCCGGCGGCGGACGACAGCAGCGGCCGGCGTCGTGGCCACGTGAGCGGGCGGGCGCGTGGGCTCAGCGGGGCATGGCCCGCTGGAGCTCCAGGACCTGGGCGCGCAGGCGGGCCGGGCGGTCGGGGTCCGTACGGAGCGGCACCTGCACGGCCATGAACCCGTCGAGCGTGGCGGGCGGCTCCGGCAGGCGGACGTCGAGGCCGATCCGTGCGGCGAGCGCCAGCATGGTGGCGAGGAACCCGTCGGACAGGGCGTTGATGATCGCGTGGCTGGTCCGGTTGTGCCGGTCGAGCACGGCGTTCGCGAACGCCTCGAAGACCGGCACGTCGATCTGACACTCGTCGTTCCACATCGGCCCGAACCCCGACGGAACGCCGACCCACTCCTCGTAGACGCGCACATGCGCCAGGAACAGTTCGGAGGCCTTCGTCGCCGGGTTCCACACCGACTCGCCGTCCACCTCGTAGTACTGGCTCATCGTGGCCCCCCATCGCCCGCGCATGCGGCCCGCGGCCTTCGCGGCGCGTGCGCGTTCACGTCAACGGATGCGCAGCGTAACCAGGCGCATCGGCCGGGCGCCCCGGATTTATCCGGCTCACCGGCCCGGCAGCATCAGTCCCAGCCCGCCCTCCCGCACGGTCCACGTCCGCCGTCGCACCGGCCCGGCGACGGCCGTGTCCGCCCGGTAGCGGAAGTCCGCGCCCGAGACGGTCACCGTGCGTCCCAGGGCCTCCAGAGGCGCCGCCTCCGCGCCCAGGGACAGGGGCCGTACCGTCACGACCGCCGTGCCCGCGGGACCCGGGGTCACCGAGACCGCCGCCACCGGCTGGTCGAGGTCGACCAGCGTCACGCCGTCGACCTCGATCCGGAGCCGGGCCGGTCCGGGCGGGGCGGGGGCGGGGGAGAGGCGGGACGGCCGCGACGGCACCAGGGTGCGGACGAGCGACTGGTACGTGCGCAGCCAGTGCCGCCCGCCGTGCGCGAGCCCTTCCGCCCCTTCCGCCCTGTCCGTCCCGTCTGTCCCGCCCGCCCCGCCCGTCCCGTCAGCCATCTCCAGCTCGTCCCGTGACTCCCGTGACTCCCGTGCATCCCGTGAGTGCTGTGCGTCCCATGCGCCCCGCGAGTTCGGTGAGTCCTGCGGGGCGAGCGGTATCGGTGGAATCCTGAGCGCGCCGAGCACCACCCCGTCGCTGTCGTCCACGAGCACGTCCAGACGCCGTTCGGCGCCGTCCAGGGCGGCCCGGGCCGCCGCCACGGCCCCCGTGGGCACCCCCAGGGCGTGCGCGACGCTCAGCGAGGCGCCCACCGGCACCACCGACAGCACACATTCGGCCAGTGCCCGCTGCCGGTGCAGCAGGGCCACCGCGCGGTTCAGCGCACGGTCGTCGCCGACCACCACCGGCCGCCGCGAGCCCCGCCGGGACAGCACCCGGGCGAATTCCTCCGGATCCTCCGGCAGGCACACCTTCGTGCTCGCCGCACCCGCGCTGAGCACGTCTTTCGCGATTCGGACGGACTCCCCGTCCATGCTTCGGGCGACCGGGTCGATGATCACCAGCAGCTGATCGGACGTCGGAGAAGTCGCCACCTCGGTCCTGCCTCGCTTCCTCGGGTAGCATCTTTGTGCAAGAGCCCCTTGCGCTATTGCGCCAGGGGCTTCGTCTATTCCGGGGCATCCGGGTCCGACAACTGGCGACCGAAGACGGTCGCGGTGCACGCGGTGGAACGAACTGCCGCGTACGCCCCTGACCTTGGACATGCCCCACCCGGAAGGGGTGTACGCGCGTGCCCGCACTTGTGCTGCTCGGTGCTCAGTGGGGTGACGAAGGCAAGGGAAAGGCCACGGACCTGCTCGGTGGCTCGGTGGACTATGTAGTGCGCTACCAGGGTGGCAACAACGCCGGCCACACGGTCGTCGTGGGCGATCAGAAGTACGCACTCCACCTTCTCCCTTCCGGAATCCTGTCCCCCGGCTGCACGCCGGTCATCGGTAACGGCGTCGTCGTCGACCCCTCGGTACTGCTCTCCGAGCTGAGCGGTCTGAACGAGCGCGGCGTCGACACGTCGAAGCTGCTGATCAGCGGCAACGCGCACATCATCACGCCCTACAACGTGACTGTCGACAAGGTGACGGAACGCTTCCTCGGAAAGCGCAAGATCGGCACCACCGGGCGCGGCATCGGCCCGACATATGCGGACAAGATCAACCGGGTCGGCATCCGGGTCCAGGACCTCTACGACGAGTCGATCCTCACCCAGAAGGTGGAGGCCGCGCTCGACGGCAAGAACCAGCTGCTGACCAAGCTGTACAACCGCCGCGCGATCGCCGTCGACCAGGTGGTGGAGGAGCTGCTCGGCTACGCCGAGAAGCTGGCCCCCTACGTCACCGACACGGTGCTGGTCCTGAACCAGGCGCTGGAGGAGGACAAGGTCGTCCTCTTCGAGGGCGGTCAGGGCACGCTCCTCGACATCGACCACGGCACGTACCCCTTCGTCACCTCGTCGAACCCGACCGCGGGCGGCGCCTGCACGGGCTCGGGCGTGGGTCCGACGAAGATCAGCCGGGTCATCGGCATCCTGAAGGCGTACACGACCCGCGTCGGCTCGGGCCCGTTCCCGACGGAGCTGTTCGACGAGGACGGCGAGGCGCTGCGCCGCATCGGCGGCGAGCGGGGCGTGACGACCGGCCGTGACCGGCGCTGCGGCTGGTTCGACGCGGTCATCGCCCGGTACGCGACCCGCGTCAACGGCCTGACGGACTTCTTCCTGACGAAGCTCGACGTCCTCACCGGCTGGGAGCAGATCCCGGTCTGCGTGGCGTACGAGATCGACGGCAAGCGGGTCGAGGAACTCCCGTACTCACAGAGCGACTTCCACCACGCGAAGCCGGTCTACGAGACCCTGCCCGGCTGGTCCGAGGACATCACGAAGGCGAAGTCGTTCTCCGACCTGCCGAAGAACGCCCAGGCGTACGTGAAGGCGCTGGAGGAGATGTCCGGCGCCCCGATCTCCGCGATCGGCGTGGGCCCGGGCCGCGACGAGACGATCGAGATCAACTCGTTCCTGTAGGGCGGTAGTTCATGCACTGACCCCACGCGCACCCGCGCGTGGGGTCACTGCTCAGGCGGTGCCCGGGGCCTGGAAGCCGGTGGTGTCGAGGGTGCAGCCGAACGGCAGGGGAATGTCGATCTTCTCGCCGAAGGGCTTGCTGAAGCGAACCTCGTATCCCTTTGCCGACGGCGACCCGTAGACGATGGCCTGTTCCTCCTGCATGTCGAGGATTAGACAGACGGAGACGCCTGCCTTCCCGTAGACCTCGACTTTGTCGGTGAGGTCATCCAACCGGGTGGCGGGAGAGGTTAGTTCGGCGACGAAGGACAGTGCTTCGCCGTCCAGGCGATGGCTCCGTGTGCTGTGGGCGCGACGGTCAGCGGCATGGATGTCTGGGCCGTAGGCGCAGTCGGACCCGGGGAACGCGTACAGAAAGGGTCCGTAACTGATCCGGTGCCCTCCAGGGACGTGCGGGCGTAGCTGATCGCACACTCGCTCCATGACGTCCAGGTAGTACCCCTTCGACCACGGCGACACGACGATCTTCCCCCTGACGATTTCGGCCTTGTGGCCGTCCGGCACGTTCAGCTCGTCGAGGAGGTCCAGCAAACCCTCGAAGCTGTCGGGTTCGGTGCCGTCTATCGTGATCGGTCGCTCAGCCATCAGTGTCATGATGCGCCCTTCCTTCGAGGCTGACTAGTCGCCACTCAAGGTAGTCATTGCCATACTTTCCGTCAGGCTTTCGATCATTTCCGTTTGTTGACTGCCCCATGGCCTGTTCCTGGTTCTCGTCGACCCCGGCCCGCGACCACCATCTACGCGTGTAGTGGTCCCGCACGGCCCCCCTCCCCACAGACCCCCCCCAGGAGACCCGCCATGCCCGTACCTCCCCTGAACCGCCGTGAGTTCGTGCAGAAGTCGGCTGTGACCGGGGCGGCCGTCGCCGTCGCGGGGACCGTGGGGGCGGGCACCGCCCAGGCGGCCGGCCGTAAGCCTGCCAAGACGCCCCGCACCTGGACCTTCTCCATCCTCGGCACCACCGACCTGCACAGTCATGTCTTCGACTGGGACTACTACAAGGACGCCGCCTACTCCGACGCCAAGGGCAACTCCGTCGGCGTCGCCCGGGTCGCGACGCTCGTCAAGCAGCAGCGCGAGGCGAAGGGCGAGGAGCACGTCCTGCTCGTCGACGCCGGCGACATCATCCAGGGCACCTCCCTCGCCTACTACTTCGCGCGCGTGGAGCCCATCACCGGCAAGGGCGTCAAGCACCCGATGGCCGTCGCCATGAACCACATGCGCTACGACGCCGCCGCCCTCGGCAACCACGAGTTCAACTACGGCATCGAGGTGCTGCGGAAGTTCGAGCAGCAGTGTCACTTCCCGCTGCTCGGCGCGAACGCCCTCGACGCGAAGACGCTGCGCCCCGCGTTCCCTCCGTACACCGTGAAGCGGATCTGCGTGCCGGGCGCCCCCGACATCAAGGTCGGCATCCTGGGCCTCACCAACCCCGGCATCGCGATCTGGGACAAGGACAACGTCAGCGGGAAGATGGTCTTCCCGGGCCTGGTCGAGCAGGCGAAGAAGTACGTCCCCCGGCTCCGCGCCCTCGGCTGTGACGTCGTCTTCCTCACCGACCACTCAGGCCTCGACGGCTCCTCCTCCTACGGCGACGCCCTTCCGTACGTCGAGAACGCGTCGAACCTCGTCGCCGAGCAGGTCCCCGGCATCGACGCGATCCTCGTCGGCCACACGCACGTGGAAGTGCCGTCGTACACCGTCAAGAACGCCGAGACGGGCGAGGAGGTGCTCCTCTCGGAGCCGTACTGCTGGGGATACCGCCTCAGCGTCTTCGACTTCGAGGTCGAGCTGGAGCACGGCCGCTGGAAGGTCGTCGGCAAGTCCGCGCAGACCCTCAACCCCAACACCGTGGACGAGGACCCGGAGATCAGGAAGCTCCTGGAGGCCGACCACGAACTCGTCGTCAAGTACGTCAACACGGCCGTCGGCACCTGCACGGCCGACCTCTCGGCGGCGGAGTCCTGCTGGAAGGACGTCCCCATCATGGACTTCATCCACGAGGTCCAGATGCAGACGGTCAAGGCGGGCCTGTCGGCGTCCGACGCGGCGCTGCCCGTCATCTCCGTCGCCGCGCCCTTCTCCCGCACGGCCGACATCCCGGCGGGCAGCGTCACCATCAAGGACATCGCCGGGCTCTACATCTACGACAACACCCTGTACGGCAAGAAGCTCACCGGCGCGCAGCTCAAGGACTACCTGGAGTACGCGGCGAAGTACTACCACCAGGTCCCGGCGGGCACGAAGGTCGACACCGCGACGCTCACGAACGCCAACAACTTCTGGGACTACATGTACGACACGGCGGCGGGCGTCTCGTACGACATCGACATCGCGCAGGCAGAGGGGTCGAGGATCAAGAACCTCACCTACAACGGCGCCGCCGTCGCCGACGACCAGGTCTTCGTCGTCGCCGTCAACAACTACCGCGCCAACGGCGGCAGCGGCTACCCGCACATCGCCACCGCCGACATCGCCTACAGCTCCACCAACGAGATCCGCCAGCTGATGATCGACTACGTGACGGCGAAGAAGACGCTCGACCCGGCGGACTTCGCCGCCGCCAACTGGAAGCTGACCCAGGCGGGCACGCCCGTCTTCTGACAGCGCCTCAGCGGAAGGCCGGTGCGTTGCGCGCCGCCCACGCGGCGAAGGCGCCCGGGGTCCGGGCCAGGACGCGTTCGACGTCCGGGCTCGGACGCCGCTCGTTCTCGGTGGGCTCGCCCAGGATCGCGAGGGTGCCCTCGACCACGGGCAGCGGCATGAACCGCGCCATGAGCGCGTGGGCCTCCTCGCGGGTCTGCTCGGTGAAGCGCACCGGTTCGCCCAGCGCGGCGGCGATGGCCGCGACCCGCTCGCGCGGGGTGGTCGGCGCGGGGCCGGTCAGGGTGTACGTGGCGCCCAGGTGGCCGTCGCCGAGCAGGGCGGCGACGGCGACGGCGGCCACGTCGTCGGGGTCGACGAAGGGCAGGCCGACGTCGCCGAACGGCGCCGCCGCCTCTCGTCGGGCGCGGATCGACTCGGCCCAGGCGAACGCGTTGGTCGCCATCCCGCCCGACCGCAGGACCGTCCAGTCGAGCCCCGACTCCCGTACGGCCTCCTCGAACCGGCGCGGGTGCTCGTACGCCTGTGGGCGGGTTCCCGCGCCCTGCGAGGACAGCAGCACGACCCGGCGGATCCCGGCGGACTTCGCCTCGGCCAGGACGCCGTGCGGGTCCTCGCCCGCCACCAGCAGGAACAGCGCCCGCGCCCCGTCGAACGCGGCCCGCAGACCGGCCGGTTCGGCCAGATCGGCGCGCACCGCCCGCACCCCGGCCGGCACGTCGGCGTCGGTGACGGCGCGGGCGACGGCCGTCACGGGCACCCGGGCCTCGGACAGCATCCGCACCAGCGCGCGCCCGACGTTCCCGGTCGCACCGGTCACCACGATCGCCTCGTTCGTCCTGTCCGTCTCGCGCATCTCCTGCATCTCGTTCATCTCGTGCATCTCGTCCCCGTCTTCCGCCCGTCATGAGTTAGTCGGCTGACTAACTCGATGGGCGTGACGCTAGCACGCCCCCACCGCCCGTTGTCTATAGTCAGTTGGGTGACTGACTCAGTGGAGAAGCGGGCCGCGAAGAGTGTCGGCAAGCGGCAGCGGCTCATGGCGGCCGCCGCCACGGTCCTGCACGAGCGGGGCGTGGAACGGACGACCATCGCCGACATCGCCCGCGCCGCCGACGTCCCGGTCGGCAACGTGTACTACTACTTCAAGACCAAGGACGAGCTGGTCGAGGCCGCCCTCGACCGGCACGCCGAGTACCTCGGCGAACTCACCGCCCGCCTCGACGAGTTCGCCGACCCGCGCGAACGCCTGAAGGGCCTCGTCGCCGGCTGGGTCGACGCGCGGGACGTCGCCGCCCGTTACGGCTGCCCCACGGGCACCCTCGCCGTCGAGCTCGACAAGCGCGACGAGGGAGGTCTCGACCTCGCCGCCGGGCTCGTCATCCGCGGGCTGCTGGACTGGGTGGAGCGGCAGTACCGCGAGATCGGGGTCGACGAGCCCGACGGTCACGCCCTCGCGCTCGTCGGCGCGTACCAGGGCATGTCGCTGCTCTCCAGCGCCCTGCGCGACCCGGAGGTCATGAGCCGCGAAGGGGCCCGTCTCGTCCGGGAGATCGACGCACTGCCCTGACCCCGCTCCGGGGGAGATATGCGACAAAAGAGCATATTCTGAACCCACATGACCGCGTGCGTCGACCGGAGAAGGTGAATGCGATGCGCGTTCTGCTCAAGGCGTCCTTCGACACGGAGAAGGCGAACGAAGCCATTCGGAACGGCACCCTGACGAAGCTGATCGAGGAGTCGATGGAACAGATCAAGCCCGAGGCGGCCTACTTCACCGCCGACCACGGCAAGCGCACCGCGTACGTGGTCTTCGACATGCAGGACAGCTCGCAGATGCCCGTGCTCAGCGAGCCGTTCTTCCTCAACCTCGACGCGGAGATCTCCTACACCCCCGTGATGAACATGGAGGACGTGCAGAAGGGCCTCTCCCAGGTCGGCCGCTGACCTCAGCTGAACACGATCATCAGCTGAACACGATCATCGACCCCTGCGCCAGACTCCGCGTCGCCGCCGCGTGCAGCCCCAGCCAGACGTGCCGTTCACGCGCGAAGGGGCTGGGATCGTACGGCGCCGGAACGGCCGGTTCCTCCAACTCCGTGGGACCGGCGGGAGGTTGGGGGGTCGCCGGAGGATTGGCCGGATCTATGCCGATCGACGGCGCCACGAACTCCAGCTCGCGCAGCAGGGACTGGGAGGAGCCGAGCGGGCCGCCGCCGGCGAGGAGTTCGTCGCTGGACAGCGGCTGCGGGAAGTCGACGGGGACGTACGCGCCCGCGTGGTCGTAGTGCCAGACCAGGTGCGACTGCTGGGCCGTCGCCTCGAACATCTCCAGGAGCTGCTCGTAGTCGCCGCCCAGCTCGTCCACCGGCGTCACCGGCAGCCGGCACACCTGGAGCAGATAGGCGCGGCGCAGGAAGTGCAGGGCGTCGTAGTCGAAGCCGGCCACCGGGGCGACCTCGCCGGACAGGCCCGGCATGTACTGGTACACCGGCACCGGCGGGAGCCCCGCCTCGGCCAGCACCTTGTTGTACTGGGCGAGTTCGTCGGCGAAGGGGTTGTCGGGGGTGTGACACAACACATCGACGAGCGGCACCAGCCACAGGTCACAGGCCAAAGAGAGCTCCTCACTTCGCACGTTGCACGGTCGATGCGGGCGTTGCCGTTGCCGTCGTCGTCACCATTTGCCGGTCAGGGCAGGGTAGTCGCTGCCGCGCACGTCAGCTCCCGTCCTGCGTCCCCTGGTGCAGGTCCCATACCCACACTCCGGCCACCTGCCTACCCGGTCGGCCCAACAGCTTCTCCACCGTCTCACGCAGTCGGTCGGCGCGCGGCTGCGGGGCGAGCACCAGGGCGCCCGCCCGCCAGTACGCGAGGTCCTCGCGGGCCTCGGTCCGGGCGCGGGCGTCGATCGCCGGGACCACGCCCGTGTAGCGCACGTCGCGGAGCAGGCTCGCCGTGAAGCGCAGCGGGACGCCGTAGACGCCGGTGCGGTCGCCGTCGCCGTAGGGGCCGTTGAAGTAGCCGCCGGGCATCCGGAAGCCGAGGCCGGCCGCCGTCTGCCAGTGCAGCGCCTCGGCGTCCTCGGGTTCGGCGAGCGGCACCGGGACGAGGGTCTCGCCGGCGCGGACGTACGTCTTCCAGACGCCGTCGGTGAAGAAGGCGGGCGTCTCGGCGCGCGGCTCGGACTTCAGCGGGGCCGGGACGAGGGGGAGCAGGGCGAGGCAGACGGCGAGCAGTCCGGCGTACTGGGCGCCCAGGCGGCGGGCCTGCGCCAGCCGGTCGATCGCCAGGGCGAGCAGCATGCCCAGCGCGGGGGCGCAGACCAGCGCGATCCTGCTCTCGATGACCGACTCGAAGAGGGGGAGGCCGGCGAGCAGGCTCCAGGGTCCGGGGACGGTCGTGTCGGTGAGGGGGAGCGGGATGCGCGGGCCGAGGGACAGCACCGCCGCGCCCGCCGCCGTGCAGGCCAGCGCCTTCACCGCGGGCCGCCGCCACAGCCGTACGGTGATCGCGAGCGCCAGCAGGGCGAGCGGCCAGCCGTAGAAGGCGTTCTGTTCGGTCGGGTTGAGGGAGAGGGCGTCGGCGCGGTCGGCGTCGCCCGCGATCAGGGAGCGCTCGGCGAACGACAGCAGCCCGCGCATGGAGTTGGCGACGCCGGGCGCGGTGCCGTGATCGATGCCGGAGTAGCTCTGCGGTCCGGAGAACTGCCAGGCCAGCGGGTAGACGACGAGCGGCAGACAGACGGCGGCGGCGATCGCCAGACCGTTCAGCAGCGGGCGGGCCGCCTTGCGTGCCACGTCGGGGCGGACGGCCGCGTAGGCGAGCGCGAACAGGATCATGCCCATCGTGGCGAGCAGCAGGGGCTCCTCGCCGAGGAAGAACTGGTAGCCCGCCATCAGGCCGAGGACGACCGCGTCCCGGGTGACCCGTTCACCGGTCGTCAGCCGCAGGGCGCGCTCGATGATCGGCGGGATCATGAACAGGACGACGAAGTTCGGGTGGGCGTTGGCGTGGCTGATCATCGGCGGCGCGAACGCGGCCAGCGCGGCCCCGGCGAAGGCGGCCGCCCGCTGCCGGACGAGCCGTCGCACGATCAGCCGGTACCAGGCGGCGGCGGTGGCGGCCAGGCCCAGCGTCATCACCAGGCTGAGGGTGACGGCCGGGCCGAGCAGCAGGGTGACGGGCGTGAGCGGGACGGACAGGCCCAGCATCGCCGTGTTGGCCATCAGGTTGACGCCGTCGGGGAAGCCCTGGAGGTCGGTGAAGAGCGGGTTGCGCAGGTGGGCGACGTTGTCGGCGGTCACCGCGAAGAACCACTCCCACTGGTTCTGGTCCTGGAGGGAGTCGGTGAGATACCGGTGGGCGGGGTCGAGGACGCGCCCCGAGTAGAGGGCCACGGCCATCGCGAGGAACAGGACGACGGCCAGGACGTCCACGGGTCTCGGGACCGGGAACCGCAGCCGGACCAGGTCGCGTGGGAACCGGAGGTAGTCCGCGGGGCGGACCTTCGAGCCGGGCTGGTGCGACCAGTGCACCGGCGTCTCCGCGACCGGCCAGCCCGCGCGCTGGAAGTACCGCAGCACCTCCACGTCGATGGCCCAGCCGTTGAGACGCGAGGCGGCGAAGGCGGCCCGGGCCTTGTCGCCGTCGAACAGCTTGAACCCGCACTGGGTGTCGCGTATCCCGCGCAGGGTCGTCCGGCGTATGAGCAGGTTGCCCGCCGCGCCGAGGAGTTCGCGGATCCGGTGCTGCCGGTCGCCCAGGGTCGCGCCGGGGACCGCCCGGGAGCCGATCGCCGCCGCGCAGCCGTCGGCGAGCTCCTTCTCCAGCCGGCCCAACTCCTCGATGGGAGTGGCGAGATCGGCGTCCGTGACCAGGACGTGGCGGCCCCGGCTGGCGGCGACCCCGAGACGCAGCGCGTGCCCCTTGCCCCGGTTGCCGGACCCGGCGCCGACGACGAGCCGCACCCGGGGGTCGCGGCGGACGGTGACGAGTTCGCGGGTGGCGTCGCTGGACCCGTCGTCGGCGACCAGGATCTCCCAGCTGCCCCAGTGACTCCCCGTCGCGTCGAGATGGCGGGCCACCGCGTCCAGGGTGGCGCCGAGCCGCCGCTCCTCGTTGTAGGCGGGGATGACGACGGAGAGTTCGACGGCCGTGGTGCGGGGAGCAGTGGCGTCCGCCCCGCTCATCCGGCCGCCAGTCGCTCGATCAGGCTGATGGAGTCGGCGTTGTACGCGGCGAGGATCATCCGGGCGGCGGCGGTGTCGCGGCGGTACAGGGCGTCGACGAGTTCGGTGTGGCCGGACCACAGGCAGCCGCGCAGATCGGTCAGCCGCCGCAGGTGCTGCACCGTGCACACCCAGGACTGCACGCGCAGCCGGTGCAGGAAGTCGGCGAGATAGCGGTTGCCGAACAGGGCGCTCAGCTCACGCCAGAAACGCAGGTCGTAGCCGATGAGGACGGTCAGGTCACCGGCGGCCGCGGCCCGCTGCGCCTCCTCGCCGCGCCGGCGCACCCCCGCGACGGCGGCGGCGATCCGCGGCTCCTCCAGGTTCTGGTGGGGCTGGCGGCCCTCGTCCACGGCGAGGAACATCCCCTCGATGATCAGGCTGCGCGCCTCGATCATGCCCCGGTAGTCCTCGACGGAGTACTCGTGGACCCGGAAGCCCCGATGCTGGTCGGCCTCCAGCAGGCCCTGGGCGGAAAGATCGACGAGGGCCTCGCGGACGGGGGTCGCGGAGACGCCGTACTGCTCGGCGATCTCCTTCACCGTGAACTCCTGCCCCGGCTGCAGCCGTCCGCCCAGCACCTCGTCGCGAAGCGCGTCGGCGATCTGCTGTCGCAGGGTGCTGCGCGTCACGGCGCCGTTGCCGCTGCTGGCGGGCATGGTCGGGGCGTCTCCATCGTCGGGTGCGAAATGCTCGGACACGAAAAGGTGGCGTGCTCATCGGTATGTACGAGCACGCCACCTTACGCGTTCGAAGATTTCAAGCCCTTCCACGCGTGAAGACCGTTCTGCTCCTACTGCGTGTACTCGTCGGCCACCGAGAGGGCGGCGTCCAGGGCCGCGAGTCCCTCCTTGACCTCCGACTCGGAGACGTTGAGCGGCGGCACGAAGTGCGTCCGGTTCATGTTCACGAACGGCCACACCCCGGCCTTCTTCGCGGCGGCGCCGAAGGCGACCATGGCCGCGTTCGCCTCGCCGGCGGCGTTGTACGGCACCAGCGGCTCGCGGGTCTCCCGGTTCTTCACCAGCTCGACCGCCCAGAACATGCCGACGCCGCGCACCTCGCCGACGCTCGGGTGCCGCTCGGCCAGCGCCTTCAGGCCCGGCTCGACGACGGACGCGCCCAGGTTCCTCGCGTTCTCGACGATGCCCTCCTCCGCCATGACGTTGATCGTCGCGACGGCGGCGGCGCAGGCCAGCGGGTGCCCGGAGTACGTCAGACCGCCGGGGTACGGCCGCTTCCCGAACGTGTCCGCGATCGCGCCGGAGACGGCGACCCCGCCGAGCGGCACATATCCGCTGTTCACGCCCTTGGCGAAGGTCATCAGGTCGGGGGTGACGTCGTACAGGTCGGCCGCGAACCACTCGCCGGTGCGGCCGAACCCGGCCATGACCTCGTCCAGGATGAAGACGATCCCGTACTTGTCGCAGATCTCGCGCACCCCGGCGAGGTAGCCGGGCGGCGGGAGCATGATCCCGGCGGTGCCCGGAATCGTCTCCAGGATGATCGCGGCGACCGTCCCCGGCCCCTCGAAGGCGATCGTCGTCTCCAGGTGCTCCAGGGCCCGCGCGCACTCCTGCTCCTGCGTCTCGGCGTAGAAGCGGGAGCGGTACAGGAACGGCGCCCAGAAGTGCACGACCCCGGCGGAGGCGCTGTCGGAGGCCCAGCGGCGCGGGTCGCCGGTGATGTTGACGGCCTGCTGGGTGCCGCCGTGGTACGAGCGGTAGGCGGCGAGCACCTTGGCCCGGCCGGTGTGCAGCCGGGCCATGCGCACGGCGTGCTCGACGGCGTCCGCGCCGCCGTTGGTGAAGAAGATCTTGTCCAGGTCGCCGGGGGTGCGCTCGGCGATCAGCCGGGCCGCCTCCGAGCGGGCCTCGACGGCGAAGGCGGGCGCGAACGTGGTCAGGCGTGCAGCCTGCTCCTGGATCGCGGCGACGACCTTCGGGTGCTGGTAGCCGATGTTGGTGAAGACGAGCCCGCTGGTGAGGTCGAGGTACCGCCTGCCGTCGTAGTCCCAGAAGTACGACCCCTCCGCGCCGGCCACGGCGAGCGGGTCGATGAGCTCCTGGGCGGACCAGGAGTGGAAGACGTGCGCGCGGTCCGCGGCCTTCACGGCCGCGCCGGCCTGGGGGTCGGTCTGAGAGGTCATGTCAGTGAGCGTAAATGTCCGCGATGCGGAAGGGATATCGGCGTCCTGTTCTGTGGACGGGGGGAATCCGCGACAGGTTGTCGGGCGTGCCAGGGCGATGGGCCGCCATGGACAGCATGCCGCGTAAAGGACAGCGTGTTGTCATAGCTGGTACCTGGCCGCGACGGGGTACGGCGGCGCGGAGCGGTACGTCGAGGCGGACCCCGTCGCCGACGGCGGGCTGATCACCGCCGGGGGGCGTCATGCGCGTCACCGGGACGACCACGGCCGCCGCTGCGCTGCGCCGGCGGGCGGCCGGGGCCGGTGCCGGTGGTCCGACCGAACCGGTCGCCTTCGCGCGCGAGATCCTCGGGCTCCGCTCCGCCCCTGCCGACTCCCTCTCCGCCGCCCGCGCCCGTTACGGAACCGTAGACATCGCGCCACGCGACTCCCCGAACGGCCGGTTTATCCTCGGCACGCACATGTCTCGATCACACATGTGGGGGAAGGGCGGCGCTGCGATGGAGAAACTGGGGTCCGGGGACCCGCAGCGCATCGGCGGCTACCGGCTGCTCGCGCGGCTGGGAGCGGGCGGGATGGGACAGGTCTACCTCGCCCGTTCGGACCGGGGGCGGACGGTCGCCGTGAAGCTGGTGCGGCGGGAACTGGCGGCGCGCGAGGAGTTCCGGGCGCGCTTCCGGCAGGAGGTGCGCAACGCCCAGCGGGTCGGCGGGTTCTGGACCGCGCCCGTCCTGGACGCCGACACCGAGGCCGAGGTGCCCTGGGTCGCCACCGGCTACGTCGCGGGGCCGAGCCTTCAGCAGGTCGTCAGCCACGACCACGGGCCGCTGCCCGAGCGGTCGGTGCGCATCCTCGCCGCCGGGCTCGCGCACGCGCTCACCAACATCCACGCGGCCGGGATCGTCCACCGCGACCTCAAGCCGTCCAACGTGATGGTCACCATCGAAGGCCCCCGCGTCATCGACTTCGGCGTCGCACGGGCGCTGGAGAGCGTCACCGGCGAGAGCCGGCTCACCCAGGCCGGCGCGGTGGTCGGCTCGCCCGGCTTCCTGGCCCCCGAGCAGGTGCGCGGCGACGCCGTCACCCCGGCCAGCGACGTCTTCTGCCTCGGCTCCGTCATCGCCTACGCCGCCACCGGGACCCTTCCCTTCGGCTCCGCCGACAGCGGGGTGCACGCCCTGATGTTCCGCATCGCCGAGGAGGAACCCGACCTGGCGGGCGTCCCCGAGGGCATCGCCGACCTGGTCCGCGCCTGCCTGCGCAAGGACCCGGCCGCCCGCCCCACCCCGGACCGCGTCCTGGAGCTCACGGGCGCCGACGACACCGTCTCCGACGGCCGCTCCCGCGACCCCTGGCTGCCCGGCGCCCTCGTCGCCCAACTCGGCCGTCACGCCGTGCAGTTGCTGGAGGCGGAGGATCCCGAGAGCACGGACGGCGCCAGCCCCTCCCGCCCCGCCTCGGCCTTCCTCAAGCACCCGGCGACCGCCCCCGAAGCCACCCCGGAACACTCCGGCCCGCGCGGCGACGCGTTCTCCCCGGACCACCGCCCCACCCTGCTCGCGGGCCCCGACGGCATCCCGCCGCAGCCGCCCCCGCCCGGCGCGGACACCGCCCCGGCCCATCCGGCGTACGGCCACCCCCGGCAACACCCGGCCGCCGCCCCCGCCCCCGCCTACGGCTACCCGCCCCCGCCGTCGGGAGCCTGGCCCCCGGCGCCCGGCGCCCCGGCCCCGTACAACCCGTACGCGGACGGCGGCGCCGCCCCCTACGGGCAGCCCGACGCCGACCCGCAGCAGACCCCGCGCCGCAACCGCCGTACGACCGCGCTGCTGGTCCTGGTCGCCCTGGTGGTCGCGATCGCCGCCGGCGGCTCCGTGTACGCGTTCCTGAACGGCGACGACAGCGCCACCGCGCAGCCGACGCCCGGCCCCGCCACGGCTGCCTCGGACTCCCCGCCCCCGAAGGCCTCCACACTGCCGAACCCCTCGGAGTCCTCGTCCCCTTCGCCGTCCCCGTCGTCGTCGGACGGTGTGGTCCCGGCGGCCTACCTCGGCACCTGGACCACCACGATCGAGAACGCCGGCGGCACGAACAAGCGCCGACTCACCATCCGCCAGGGCGCGGTGGGCGACACGGTGCTCGCCCTCGTCGCCGACGGAGACGCCTACCACTGCGAGTTCAGCGCCGGCCTCACCGAACGGCCCAGCGGCGACGGCCCGTTGGAGATCGGCCCCTCCAAGGTCACCGCCGGCGAACCCCTCACCTCGTGCAGCCCCGGCGCCGCCTCCGAGGTCACCCTGCTCGCCGACGGCAAGCTGCAACGCGTCAACACCGGCACCGGGGAGAAGCTCACCTACACCAAGGGGTGAACGTCCGGCGAACGTCGACCGACGCGCCCCGCCCGCCCCTTCGGACGGCCGTACGGTGAACTCACGAACGACTGCCGGGAGTTGCGGGGGCGCCCACAGTGCAGTGGCTGAACGCGGAGAACGTCGTGGCCATCGGGACGGCCGCCGTCGGCATCGTCGCATCCGGGATCATGGTCTGGTACGAGCGCCGGACGCCGCGCCGCAAACGCGTCGGGTATCGCGTGCAGATGGACAACCCGATCGGCGACGACGTCAGATCCGGCCGCGCCAACCGCCGTCTCGGCCTCTTCGAGGAGGCCCCGGGCATGGTGGACGCCACGCTCGTCCTCCTGCGCATCGAGAACGACGGCTCGCAGGGCATCGCCCGGGACGACTACACCGGCCCCGAACGCCACGGGTTGACCGCCGTCTTCACCGACCGCACCATCCGCGGGGTGTCGGTCACCCAGCCGACCGACACCGACCACCTCATGGACCACTTCACCGCGGACCGCGGCTTCGGCTACGACGGCAACACCCTGCGCATCCCGCGCGTCCCCCTCAACCCCCGCGAACACTTCAAGCTGCTCGTGCTGCTCTCCGGCGGCGACGTCGGCCGGGGCATCCGGCTGTACGGCGGGCTGCGCGACGGCGAGGTGCACCCCAACCGCAGCGCCACCCCGGACGACACCCCGCCCCTGTTCAGCCGCGCCTCCCGGCTGATCTCCATCCTGCTCACCGTCTGCGTCGTCACCCTCGCGACGATCGTCGTCGTCCGGGACGACTCCCGGCCCCCGATCGGCTGCGAGCGCGGCACGCTCACGGTCACCGGCTCGACCGCGTTCGCCCCGGTGATCCGGGAGGTGGCGGCCACCTACGAACGCGACTGCGAGGGCGCGCACCTCACCGTGGACCCGCACGGCTCGACGGCCGGCATCCGCGAACTGGCCGCCGCCGGCGCCGCCGCCAAGAAGGGCTCCCCGCCGCTCGTCGCCCTCTCCGACGGCCCCAAGCCGGCCGGGCTCGACGAACTGCGCGAGAACCGCGTCGCCGTGTCGGTGTTCGCGCTGGTCGTCCACGACGACGTGCGCCTGAAGAACCTGGCCGCAGCCGACGTGCGGCGGCTGTACCGCGGGGAGATCGCCAACTGGGACGAGGTCGGCGGCCCGAACCTCCCGGTGGTCCTGGTCAGCCGGGACGCCAACTCCGGTACCCGGCAGGTGTTCCAGCGGCGAGTGCTGGGCCGCGGCGAGATCGCGAACTCCTCCGTCGACTGCGTCCACAAGGACGACCCGACGGCCCCCGTCATCCGCTGCGAACTCGACTCCACCGACCAGGTGCTGGCGACGGTCGCGGCCACCCCGGGCGCGATCGGCTACAGCGAGCTCAATCTGGCCGACCGCGTGAAGGGCCTGCACCCGCTCGACCTGGACGGCGACCCGCCCTCCGTCGACGCCATCGAACACGGCACGAGCGACTACCCCTACCGGGAGATCGAATACGCCTACACCTACGGCCGCCCGCCGGCCGACTCCCTGGCGTCGAGCTTCCTCACCTACCTCACCCGAGGCAACGGCCAGGACGTCATCCGCACCCACGGCCACCTACCGTGCTGGACACCGGAGGGCCTGCGCCTGTGCAGCTCCAGCCGGCTGGGCCGTTCCAGACCGCCCGGCACACCCAGCCCGTCCGGGGGTCCCCCCTCCGGGGGAGCTTGAGGACGAGGCCCTTCAAGGGCCGACAGGGGGTCTGGGGGCGAAGCCCCCGGGGATGGGAACGGGTAGGGGCGGCGGGGGCGAAAGACAGCCTCACCGCGGCTCCGGCGGCCGCTGCCGAGGCATGTTCGGCCGAGCGTTCACCCCGGGCGGCGAAGGAAACCGCCCGGACCCGCCGCCGACGTCCACCCGCCCGCCGGAGGCGACCGCGGACTGAATCCCCAGCGGAGCGGGCCCGCTGCGAAACTCCACCATCCAGTCCGCCGTCTCCGCACGCACCAGATCCGTCACGTCCTCCGAGAACCGCCGCAACACCCCCAGACACCGCTCCGCGGCCTCACTCGCCGTCCCCTCCGCAGGCCCCAGCACCTCCCGCACGCTCTCCGAGGCCCAGTCGAACTGCAACACCTGCAACCGCCGCTGCACGGCCTGCGCGGTCGCCACGTCCCTTATCCAGCCGGACGTCACCCCGAAGAACCGGTCCACCGCCACGCACGCCACCGCCAGCAGCAGCGCCAGATACCCCCAGGGAGCGACCCCGCCCAGCACCCGGGTCAGATCCAGCAACGGCAGCGCGGCCCCGCACACCGCCCCCGCCGCCGCCCCGGCCCGCAGCACCCGTGCGCCCCGCCGCTTCCACACCCGGTCGGCGAGGTACCAGGCGGCGGTCTCCAGCGCCCCGCGCTCCACCCACCGGTACAGCTCGTCCAGCCGCTCGGCGGGCTCGCCCCAGTCGCCGAGCGGCAACGCCCGCCCGGTCAGGTCGCCCGGCCGCAGCCCGGCCGCGCCCTCGCCCCGCTCGTCCTGAGGCGGACCCTCGGGCTGCATCTCCGGCTGACCCACCCGGCACTCCCTTATGACTCGGTGACTCCGCGTAACGCCTGATGCTGAATGTGCCGACCCTTCCTACCTCCCAATGGGTGGCGAAGGGCAAGCTTTCGTCGCTTTTCCGCCCGGAAGGGGGTCTTGATCAGGTATAGGCCACCGAGGTATCTCACTCGAAAGAGTGGCGGGGCGACGCACTCATGGAGCACGTAGGCTCAGTGGCAGACAGGAACAAGGCAGACAGGAGCCGATCGTGATTCCCGGTGGTGGCCAGCCCAACATGCAGCAGCTGCTCCAGCAGGCCCAGAAAATGCAGCAGGACCTGGCCCGTGCTCAGGAGGAGCTGGCGAACACGGAGGTCGACGGGCAGGCGGGCGGCGGCCTGGTGAAGGCCACCGTGACCGGCTCCGGCGAGCTGCGGGCCCTGCAGATCGACCCGAAGGCGGTGGACCCGGAGGACACCGAGACCCTCGCCGACCTGATCGTCGCGGCCGTCCACGCGGCCAACGAGAACGCGCAGACGCTCCAGCAGCAGAAGCTCGGCCCGTTGGCCCAGGGCCTGGGCGGCGGCAGCGGCATCCCGGGCCTGCCTTTCTAAGACCGGCCCCCTCCAACTACCGTACGTACTGCAAGGAAACCCAGGAAGGACGGCAGTCCGTTGTACGAAGGCGTGGTCCAGGACCTCATCGACGAGCTGGGGCGGCTGCCCGGCGTCGGTCCCAAGAGCGCGCAGCGGATCGCCTTCCACATCCTCCAGGCGGAACCGACGGACGTACGGCGGCTCGCGCAGTGCCTCATGGAGGTCAAGGCGAAGGTCCGCTTCTGCGCGACCTGCGGCAACGTGGCGCAGGAGGAGCTGTGCGGCATCTGCCGTGACGCCCGCCGCGACCCGACGGTCATCTGTGTCGTCGAGGAGCCGAAGGACGTCGTGGCGATCGAGCGCACCCGCGAGTTCCGCGGCAAGTACCACGTCCTCGGCGGAGCGATCAGCCCCATCGAGGGCGTCGGTCCCGACGACCTGCGTATACGAGAACTTCTCGCGCGGTTGGCCGACGGCACGGTCACGGAACTGATCCTGGCCACGGATCCGAACCTGGAAGGCGAGGCCACGGCCACGTACCTCGCCCGCATGATCAAGCCCATGGGCCTGAAGGTCACCCGCCTGGCCAGCGGCCTCCCGGTGGGCGGCGACCTGGAATACGCGGACGAGGTCACGCTCGGCCGCGCCTTCGAGGGGAGACGACTCCTAGATGTCTGACGCCACGCTGCACGCGACCGACCAGAATCCGGACGACTTCGCGGTCCAGATCGCGGATCAGGTCGAGAGCTTCCTGGTAGCCGTCACGGAGGTGGCGAAGGGCGACGAGCCGGGCTCGGCGGTCCCCTTCCTCCTCCTGGAGGTGTCCCAGCTGCTCCTGGCCGGCGGTCGGCTCGGCGCGCACGAGGACATCGTCCCCGACGAGCGCTACGAGCCCGACCCGGGCTTCGAGCCGGACGCGGACGAACTCCGCGAGAACCTGGCCAGACTGCTGGACCCGGTGGACGTCTACTCGGAGGTCTTCGACCCCTACGAGCCCCGCAAGGCGCCCGTCCCGGCCCGGATCTCCGACGACCTCGCCGACGTCATCGCCGACCTGCGCCACGGCATGGCCCACTACCGTGCGGGCCGCACCACCGAGGCCCTGTGGTGGTGGCAGTTCTCCTACTTCTCCAACTGGGGCTCCACTGCCTCGGCGACCCTGCGCGCCCTGCACTCGGTGCTCGCGCACGTCCGGCTGGACCAGCCCCTGGAGGAACTGGACGGCCTGGACACCGACCAGACCCCGCTGGGCGACGAGACGCTGGAGTTCGAGGCGGGCCGGGTGATGGCGGAGGAGATCGGCGAGCACCTGGGCGCCCGCCCGGCGAAGTAGCCGCGCGCGAACGCGGCGCGGGGGGCACCGGACGACGGGACGGACGCGACGGAGGGGGAGCGGGAAGCGATGGCCGAAGACCACCCTGCCCCTGCCCCTGCCTCCGTCTCTGCCCGTGTGGCTCTGCTCGCGCGCCTGACCGAGCTGGGTCTCGCGTTGCCGCACGTCAGCCCGCCCAAGGGCGTGTACGTCCCGGCGGTGCGCAGCGGCCGGCAGGTGGCGGTGTCCGGGCAGGTGCCCCTCGTGGACGGCGCTCTCGTGGCCACCGGCCGGGTCGGGGGCACGGTGACGGCCGAGGAGGCGTACGAGCTCAGCCGGCGGTGCGCGCTCGCCGCGCTGGCCGCCGCGGACTCCGTGGCGGGCGGAGCGGCGCCGGCGGGCGTGGTGAAGGTGGTCGGGTACGTGGCGTGCGCCGACGGTTTCCACGGGCAGGCCGGTGTCGTCGACGGCGCGAGCGACCTCTTCCTCGCGCTGTTCGGCGACGCGGGGCGGCATGCCCGCAGCACGGTGGGCGTCGCCCGGCTGCCGTTGGACTCGCCGGTCGAGATCGAGGTCGTCTTCGCGCTGGACGCCGGCTGACCGCTCCCGCGTCGGTCAGATGGGCACGGCCGTGCCCGTGACGCCGATGCCGCTGTCCCGTTCGGCGGGCACGGACACCGTGATGGTGCTCGGGCGGCCCATGTCCTCGCCCTGACGGATCGTCAAGGTGGCCGGTGTCGGGGTGAGTTGGAGTTCCCTCAGGTAGCCGCCGAAGGCGGCGGCGGCCGCGCCGGTGGCCGGGTCCTCGACGACCCCGCCGGGCGGGAAGGGGTTGCGGGCGTGGAACACGGTGGGCGACTCCCGCCAGACCAGGTCGACGGTGGTCCAGTCCCGGCGGGCCATGAGGGCGCTGAGCGCGGGCATGTCGTAGTCGAGGTCGGCCAGGCGGCTGCGGTCGGCCGCGGCGATGACCGGGTGCCGGGCGCCGGCGTAGGCCGTGCGGGGCGGCAGCGCCGGGTCGAGCTCGTCGGCGGACCAGCGCAGCGCGGACAGCAGCTCGGCCAGGTCGGGCGGGGCGAGGGGCTCCGTGTGCGGGGCGACGCTCACCAGGGTCGCCGTCGTCGTCCCGTCGTCGGCCACGGCGGTGGTGACGGGGACGGCGCCGACGCTGGTGCGCAGGCTCAACGGTCCGGTGCCGTGGCGGTCGGCGTGGGCGACGGCCATGGCGATCGTGGCGTGGCCGCAGAACGGCACCTCGGCGAGCGGGCTGAAGTAGCGGACGGTCAGGGTGCCGTCGTCGGACGGCACCACGAACGCCGTTTCCGAGTAGCCGACCTCGGCCGCGGTCGCCAGCATGGTCGCGTCGTCGATTCCGGTGGCGTCGAGCACCACACCGGCGGGGTTGCCCCCGGCCGGATCGGCGCCGAAGGCCACGTAGCGCAAAACCTCCATCGGGTGACCGTAGCGCAGTCGAGGGGCCGTCATCCCCAGGTCAGCAGTTCGCCCGTCACGCTCAGCCCCATCGAGAAGCCCAGCGCGATCCGGCGGGCCCCGCTGCTGGGGCGTACGGCGTGGAAGTTGCGGGGGTCGAGGAGGAGGGCCTCGCCGACGGTCGGGGTGATCTCGACCGACTCGGCGCCCGCCACCACCGTCTCCGCGTATCCGTAGGACCCCGGCAGCCGGTGTGCCTCGTCGGCCGGATGCCAGCGGTGCCGCCACAGGACCGTCTCGCCGCCCGAGTCGGGGACGCTGAGGTACAGGTTGAAGGCGAACTGGGCGACCAGCGGGGCGTCCAGCAGGTCCTCCCGGAACTCGCGCAGCGCTTCGTCGAAGTGGACCTGGAAGCCGTTGTTGGGCTCGCGGGCGACGCCCGGCGCCAGCTCCCGCCCGTTCCTGCGGCCGACCGACACCCCGCCCGGCCAGTCGGCGCCCAGTGCCTCCCGGCACAGTGCGAACGGGTCGTAGGGCAGGCCGAGCCGGTCCCAGGCGGCCCGGCTCGCCGCCACGGCCGGCCAGTAGCTTCTCGCGATGGCGCCGCTCTCCCGGTGGTCGCTGACCCCGACGCCGAACCGCATCACGGGCGGCTGGACGCGCTGTCGGCCGTACGCCTCGAACGGGGAGGACTCCAGGGCGCGCAGGATCTCGGCGCAGGAGGCGGCGGGCAGGACGTCGGGCACCCTGAGGGCCGCACAGCGGCCGGCCGCGAGATCGGCGAGGCGTTCCCGGGTGAACGCGGGAGCGGTGACGACGCGGAAGTGCGGATCGTGCGGCAGGGCTGTTGAACGAGCTGACAAGTCGGCGAGCTGCATGACGACGTCCCGTCTCTCGTGATCCCGCTCTGAGGCCGGTGCTTCACTCACGCCGGTCGGGCACAGCTGAAGTCCCGGAAGGCCGTGGCCGCGCTGATCTCCAGCACATGGCGGTCGGCTCGCAGGGCTTCGAGAGCGATCTGTCGCGCGATCTCACGTCGGGACGATTCGCGCGGGCTGTCCGTGTCGTCGGCGTCGAGGGTCCCGGGTTCGGGTCCGTCGGATAAGGACGGGTCGACCTCGGGTGTGTCACTCGCGTCGTAGGAATTCACTCAGGACCCCCCTGAAGCTTCCTGGTTCATCGTGCGTGGCGGTGCGGTCACGGTCAGCACTCAGAGAGTGCGGGCTGACGATGCTAGGGCGCAAGTCCCCTACCGGGCAGTGTTTTTGCCAACTTCACGCAGTAACGCATGCCTGGCAGCGGCTGGTCGGGGCCGCCGGGCTGGGGGTGTGGGGCGTCAGAGGTCCTTGCGGATGCGGTCGAGCAGGGTCTGCGTCAGGCGTACCTCGGGATGCGACTCGCCGAGGACCCGGCGCTGGTCGGCGAGGAGCGAGGTCAGCAGGGCGCCGGCCTCGTCGACCCGGCCCTGGAGCAGCAGGGCGTAGGCGGCGCAGTAGCGCAGCCGCATCACCGGGTGGGAGTCGTCGGGCTGCCTGGCGTCCCGCCGTGCCGCGTCGATGACGGTGACGGCCTCGTCGACCTTCTCCTGTTCCAGCAGGCTGCGCGCCAGGGTCTCGCGCGCGTGCAGGGTCTCGGGCGTGCCGGGCTCCCATTTGCGCAGCCGGATGGCGAGGATCTCCCGCAGGTGCGTCTCCGCCTCCGCGGCCCGTCCCTGGGCGAGCAGGGCGCGTCCGAGGGTGTGCCGGACGACCATGGTGTCGGCGTGCTCCTCGCCCCGTACGCTGCGCTCGTCGTGGACGACCTTGCGCAGGATCTCCTCCGCCTCGGGAGCGCGGTTCTCCTGCTCCAGGATGGCCCGGGCCAGTTTGTGCAGGCTGGCCAGGGTGTCGAAGATCTCCTTGCGGCGGGCCGCGACCGCCCGCAACTCGGCCTCGGCCGAGGGAAGTTCGCCGGCCTCCAGGAAGATGCGGCCCTTCTCGTGGCGCAGTCCGAGGATCTCCCGGTCGTCGGGGTCACTGCCGAAGGAGTCGCAGGCGTCGATGATCGGCGACACCAGTTCGCGGGCCAGGCCGAGGTGTCCCGCGACCAGGAGGTAGCGGCTGGTGAGCCGGGCCAGTTCCAGGGCCCCGTCGAGCACGCCGCGGGCGTCGGTGGGGCCGTCGGCGCGCAGCACGGACCGCGTGACCTCGATGGCGTGGGGCATGACCGGTTCCCAGACCGGCCAGGACTCGGGGTAGTCGGGGTCCTGTTCGTGCACCGCGTCGAGGAGCATCCGCACGGCGAGGTCGTAGTAGTCGGCGCTGCGCCGGTGGACGTCCGGGTCGTCGCGCAGGATCGCGTGGACGACCGGGTGCAGCGAGAGGAAGCCGGCCCGGAGGCGGTCCGGTTCGATCAGGCCGAGGTCCTGCAGCCCGGTGATCACCTCGTCCCGCTGGGCGACGGTGAACTCCGCCCACAGCGGGGACTGCACGGTCGCGGTTCCGCCGAGCAGCCTGCGGTACGGGATCGGGGCGATGTTCATGCAGGCGAAGGCCCGCAGCAGGGGGCCGGCCTGGGGCAGGGTGCGTTCGAGCAGCCGCAGGGAGATGCCGCACACCTCGTCGACGATCTTCTCCAGGCCGAGCAGGGTGCCGCCGTCGCCCCGGATGCCCGCGGGAGAGGCGAAGTTGCGGGCCCAGGCCCTGCCGTAGCTCTGGAAGTCGCGGATGTCCGTGGAGCCGAGGGAGACCTTGTTCTCGCGGACGGACTGGATGTACTTCGCCGCCGTGCGCAGGGCCAGCGGGAGCCCGCCGAGCTGGCTCGACAGATGGCGGGCCTGTTCACGGGTGCCGGCCTCGGCGCCGGCGCACTCGATGAGCAGGGCGGCGCCGTCGCGCTCGTCGAGCCTGGGCACCTCGCGGACCTGGCTCCAGGTGCCCCACACGTCCTGGTTGAGGACCCGGCTGGTCACCACGACCAGGCCGTTCGAGCCGCGTGGGGGCCGCAGCCAGCCCGTTCCGTCCTTGACGGCGCCTCCGCCGGGGCCGAGGCGCTGCGGCTCGTCGGCGTTGTCGAAGACGATCAGCCACGGCTGCGGGGACTCGTTGAGGAAACGCCAGACGAGGTCCGCCTGGCTGCGCCGCTTCCAGGCG
The DNA here is from genome assembly GCF_044453465.1 of Streptomyces sp. NPDC051677. NCBI lineage: Bacteria > Bacillati > Actinomycetota > Actinomycetes > Kitasatosporales > Streptomycetaceae > Streptomyces > Streptomyces sp. NPDC051677. Next base: position 42,914 of record NZ_JBITCT010000047.1, on the reverse strand, counting down.
ACGTCGGCCTGGCTGTCGGGGATGCCGAGCTCCCTGGCCACGGCCCGCATACAGGCGCTGAGCTGGTTGACGCGCACCCACCAGACCCGGCGTCCCCGGTCCGCCGCCTGGGTGGCTATCTCCAGCGCCAGCCGGCTCTTGCCGCTGCCGCCCGCGCCGGCCAGCACATGCACCCCGGGTGCGGAGGAGACGACCGAGGAGATGATCCGCCGGCGTTCCTCGCCGTGCAGCTTGCCGTCCATGAGAGGCAGCGTGATGGAGAGGGGCGGCTCGGGCTCGGGATCGGATTCGGGCTCGGGTTCCGGCTCGGCGGCGAAGGCGGCGGGGCTTTCCGCGGCGATCTCCCAAAGCACCGACCGCAGGACGGAGTACGACTCGGCGTTCTTGTCCTGCGGCTGGACTATCGAGAAGTGGTCGCCCTCGATGACTCCGCCGTCCGGGAAGGGAGTTGTCGCTGTGACGGCCGGTACGACATTGTCGGTCTGCCCGCCATAGGCGGATATGGGAATCGAGCATTCCGTATCGGATTTCCCGGTGGGCCGTACGACCTTTTCCAGCACCGTTCGCTGGGATTCCAGCAACGCGCGGTTGCTGAGCGGTCGCAGTGCGCGTTCCTGCGGGTGATTCAAGAACATCAGCATTTTCCGCAGGTACAGGAAGAATCCCGAACCGTTGTGCGGACATGCGTACATCACGATGTGCTGGATGCGCGCGAGTTCGTGCCCGCGGCCCCGCCACAGGGTGCGCGCCAGGAGCCGCTGCACGATGAGTCCGCCCTGGCTGTGGGTGACCAGCACGACCGGTGCGCCGTCGGAGCAGTTGCCGCGCAGCCAGGTGCCCAGCCGGTCGGCGATGTCGTCGATGTCGGCGATACGCCGGTCGGGCCGTAATCGCAGGCGCGGGGAATTGTAGGGGAAGGGCTGGACGTCGATGCGGTCCCGCAATTCCTCGTCCGCGGCGAGCAGTTCGGTGAACGACTTCCACACGCCCGCCGACGAGAAAAGACCGTGTACGAAGATCACGTGGATGCGGTCGGGCGTGACCATCGTCAACCTCCGCGGCCGGGCGGCCGGTCGTCACCGCGTGGAACGGCTCCTCGAATGAAGGCCGGGTCAATGATGCACGAGCAGTGACACCTAGGCCAAGGACATGTCCGACGCACATGCCAAACCGGTTGGACGGTCAGGAAATGCCGAAGAGTCCTTTTCCCACAGCCGTCACTCCACCCGCCAACGCAAGCCCCAGCACCAGGAGTCGGGCCCGCCGCTCCGGCAGCCGCCCCGCGAGCGCCCTGCCGATCAGCGCGCCCACGGTCATCGCCACGGCGACCGCGGCCCACTGGGGCGCGGCCAGCTCCGGCACCCCGTTCGCCGCCACCGAGAAGGCGTTCACGACGACGCCGTAGAACTGCGCGTTCGGCACGAACTCCCGTACCGTCCAGCCCGCGTTGACGGCGTACAGGGAGATCGGCGGGCCGCCGACGCCCGCCGCCGAGTTCATGAAGCCGCCCGCCGCGCCGGCCACGACCGCGCCCCGGGTGCCGCGCAGGGCGGGTATGCGCGTGCCCCGCATGACCAGCAGCACGGCCACCGTCACCAGCGCGCCCATCACCAGCAGCAGTACGGGCTCCGGGAGCCGACGGGTCAGCCAGGAGCCCGCCGGGACCGTGCAGGCGGCGGCCGCGCACAGCGGGACCATCGCCGCCGGGCGCACCCGGCGCCAGCCGCCCGCCAGACCCACGACGCTGATCATGCCCGCCGCACAGTTCGCCAGGACCACCCCCTGCGCCGGGCCCAGCAGCAGCACCAGCGCGGGGACGGCCACCAGCGCGAAGCCCATCCCGGTCAGCCACTGCACGCCCGACCCCAGCAGCACGATCCCGGCAAGCAGCGCCTCACTCGTCATGGTGTACCTGACTACACCATCGGTTCGGGAGTGCGCTCCCTCGTTTCGGCAGGTCGGGGACGGGATCGTTGATCACACAAGCGAACGACCCCCGGATCCCCCGGATCTTCCCGGATCCCCCCGGATCCACTGCCACGTAAGGAAGCCCGTCATGAAGGCCCTGCTCTCCTCCCGTCCCGTCCTGTGGTTCCTCTTCCTCTTCAACCTCGTGGTCGCCGCCGCCGCACCCTTCGTCGTCGACGGATCGCAGGGCGTGATGACGGCCGTCGGCATGGGCGTCGTCTCCCTCGGGGCCGGTGTCAGCCTGGTCCGCGACCGCGGCAAGCCCGCCCGTTCCTGAAGGCCGGCGAACGTTGGAGAGGTCTTGTACGTCCCCTGTACGACGGCTGCACGGGCGCTAACCGGCCGCACGCGAATCTTGAGTCATCCCAACGAGCACCAGCCGCACAGGAGTTGCGATGACCCGCAAGACCCGCATACGCGCCGCCCTCGTCACCGCCACCGCCCTCGCCACCGCCGCCACGGTGACGGCCGGGGTCAGTGCGGCCGGCGACAACAAGCCCGCCAAGCCCACCAAGAAGCAGATCGCCGCCCTCTTCGACGGCTGGAACGCCGCGCTGCAGACCGGCGACCCCGAGATCGTGGCCGACCGCTACGCCAAGGACGCGGTCCTGCTGCCCACCCTGTCCAACAAGGTCCGCACGGACCACGCCGGCATCGTCGACTACATGGAGCACTTCCTCCAGAACAAGCCGGTCGGCAAGAAGATCGAGACGCACATCAACGTCCTCGACAGCAACTCCGCCCTCGACTCCGGCGTGTACCAGTTCACGCTCACCGACAAGGCCACCGGCAAGAAGAGCGTCGTCGAGGCCCGCTACACCTACGAGTACGAGAAGCGCGGCGGCCAGTGGAAGATCGTCAACCACCACTCGTCCGCGATGCCCGAGGGCTGATCGGCCCCGCTCACCCGGTGCGCTGTGCGGCCCGCAGCGTGATCCGCACGCACAGCCCGCCCCCGGGAGCGTCCACCAGCGTCACCGTCCCGCCGTCGTCGGTCACCAGCTGCTTGACGACGGCGAGGCCGAGACCGGAACCGGAGCGCCCGGTGAGGCCCTGACCGCGCCAGAAGCGGTCGAAGGCGCGGGACTTCTCCGCGTCCGACATGCCCGGTCCCTCGTCGAGGACCGACAGCACCACCTTGTCGCCCTTCGACTCCGCCCGGACGGTGATCGTCCCGCCGTCCGGTGACACCTCCAGGGCGTTCGAGAGCACGTTGTCCAGCACCTGGTCCAGATGACCGGGGCTGGCCAGCACAGACGGCCGGTCGTCGACACAACTCCCCCTGAGCGCGATGGTGACACCGCGCTCGTCGGCGGCCGGCCTCCACACCGACAGCCGTTCGGCCACGATGTCCGTCAGCGACAGCGGTTCGGCGGCCGTCACCTTGGCCTCGGCCCGCGCCAGCACCAGCAGCCCGTTGACCAGGCGGCTCATCCGCACCACCTCGGCGGTCGCCTGCTCCACGTCCTCCCGTACGAACTCGTCGTCGACGCCGTCGGCGATGTTGTCCAGGGAGAGGCGGAGCGCCGTCAGCGGGGTCCGCAGCTGGTGCGAGGCGTCCGCGACGAAGATCCGCTGCGAGGCGATCAGCGTGTCGAGGCGCTCGCCCGCCTGGTTGAGGGTGATCGCCAGGGTCTGCGTCTCCGGGGGGCCCGCCACGGGGGAACGGGCCGTCAGATCGCCGTCGCTGAACCTGCTCGCCATGGAGTTGAGCGCGCGCAGCGGGGCGGTGATCCGGCGGGCGGCGATCGCCCCGATCGCGGCGGCCGCCGCCAGGACGAGCGCGGCGAGCCCGGCCCGGAAGCCCCAGATCTGCCACAGCCGCCTGGTCATGTCCGAGGTCGAGTAGACGATCCGTACGGCCGCGTCGCCCTGGGCGGGCACGGTGATCGTCAGGCGCTTGCCCCAGATGAAGTCCGAGCCCCAGTCGGTCGTCGGATCGTTGTTCTGCACGGCCCGGGTCAGCGCCGCGTCCGCGGTGGGCCTCGGCAGGTCCGGGGCGCAGCTGCCGGCGGGGGTCACCTGGACGTCGCCGGGGGTCCTACGGCCGTACGCGTTCGCCACCTCGGTCAGGGCCTCGCACGAGATGCGGTCGCCGTTGCCCAGCAGCAGCGCCATCGTGTTGGCCTCACGCATGACGGACAGCTCGGTGTCGTCCCGCAGCTGCTTGGTGAGGGTGAAGGCCACCGGCACCGTGAACAGCAGGATCGCGACCGCGACCAGCAGGATGTAGCTGCGGATGAGCTGGCGGTTCATGAGGACCCGGGGCCCTTCACGGTCTTCGGGCCGTGGGTGGTCTCCGGGCCGTGGGCGGTTTTAGGGCCGTGGGTGGTCTCCGGGCCGTGGGCGGTCTTAGGGCCGTGGGTGGTTTCCGGGCCGTGGGCGGTCTTAGGGCCGTGGGTGGTTTCCGGGCCGTGGGCGGTCTTAGGGCCGTGGGTGGTTTCCGGGCCGTGGGCGGTCTCCGGGGCCTTCACGGTCTCCGGCGCCTTCACGATCTCCGGGTCCTTGACGATCTCCAGCCGGAAGCCGACGCCCCGCACCGCCTCGATGGCGACGACCCCGGCGAACTTCCGTCGCAGCGCCGCCACGTGCACGTCCAGCGTCTTCGTCGGCCCGAACCAGTTCGCGTCCCAGACGGCTTCCATGATCTGCTCGCGCGACATCAGCGCGCCCGGCTCCTCGGTGAGGAAGGAGAGCAGGTCGTACTCCTTGGGCGCGAGGGAGACCTCCGCGCCGTCCACATGGACGCGGGCCGCCTTGCGGTCGATGGTCAGACGGGCGCCGTACCGGTCGGCGCCGTTCTCCGCCGCGGCGGTCGTGCGCGGCTGGACCCGCCGCATCACCGCCCGTATCCGTGCGATGACCTCCCGCACCCCGAACGGCTTGGACACGTAGTCGTCGGCGCCCAGCTCCAGGCCGACCACGCGGTCCGTCTCGTCGCTGCGGGCGCTGATCACGATGATCGGCACGCTGCCGCGCTCGCGCAGCGCCTTGCAGACGTCGAGGCCGTCGGTGTCGGGCAGCCCCAGATCCAGCAGCACGACGTCGTAGGGGTCGGAGTGGGCGAGGGCGGCGGCGCCCGTGGTGACCCAGTCGACCTCGAAGCCGTAGCGCTTCAGGCCGCGCCGCAGCGACTCGGCGACCGGCTCGTCGTCTTCCACCAGGAGTACGTGCACAGCCGCACGATAGTGCGTGAGAAGTGCTTGAAACTTAATTCACAGCTATCACTTCGGCTTCAGTGGGAAGGGACTCCCCGAAGCGGGCGTCCGGACATCTCACGATGCGGTACTCGGGAGGTGAATTTCGGGCGCTCGTTAGACTGAGCCGACCGCAGTACAAGGGCGTATGTGCGGAAACGAACGAACTGAGCGAGGAGCGCACGTGGGCCTTGTCGTGCAGAAGTACGGAGGCTCCTCCGTAGCCGATGCCGAGGGCATCAAGCGCGTCGCCAAGCGGATCGTGGAAGCGAAGAAGAACGGCCACCAGGTGGTCGTCGTCGTTTCCGCGATGGGCGACACGACGGACGAGCTGATCGATCTCGCCGAGCAGGTGTCACCGATGCCCAGCGGACGAGAGTTCGACATGCTGCTGACCGCCGGAGAGCGGATCTCCATGGCCCTGCTGGCCATGGCGATCAAGAACCTGGGCCACAGCGCCCAGAGCTTCACCGGCAGCCAGGCAGGCGTCATCACCGACTCGGTCCACAACAAAGCCCGGATCATCGACGTCACGCCGGGCCGCATCCGGACCGCGCTGGACGAGGGCAACATCGCCATCGTCGCCGGGTTCCAGGGTGTCAGCCAGGACAAGAAGGACATCACCACGCTGGGGCGCGGCGGGTCCGACACCACGGCCGTCGCCCTCGCCGCCGCGCTGGACGCCGAGGTCTGCGAGATCTACACCGACGTGGACGGCGTCTTCACCGCCGACCCGCGCGTGGTGAAGAAGGCGCGGAAGATCGACTGGATCGCCTTCGAGGACATGCTGGAGCTCGCGGCCTCCGGCTCCAAGGTGCTGCTCCACCGCTGTGTGGAGTACGCCCGCCGCTACAACATCCCGATCCACGTCCGCTCGTCCTTCAGCGGGCTGCAGGGCACGTGGGTCAGCAGTGAGCCGATCGAGCAAGGGGACAAGCCGGTGGAGCAGGCCATCATCTCCGGTGTCGCGCACGACACCTCCGAGGCCAAGGTCACGGTCGTCGGCGTGCCGGACAAGCCGGGCGAGGCCGCCGCGATCTTCCGCACGATCTCCGACGCCGAGATCAACATCGACATGATCGTGCAGAACGTGTCCGCGGCCTCCACCGGCCTGACGGACATCTCCTTCACGCTCCCCAAGGCCGAGGGCCGCAAGGCCATCGACGCCCTGGAGAAGAACCGCGCCGGCATCGGCTTCGACTCGCTGCGCTACGACGACCAGATCGGCAAGATCTCGCTGGTCGGCGCGGGCATGAAGACCAACCCCGGCGTCACGGCCGACTTCTTCAAGGCCCTGGCCGACGCGGGCGTCAACATCGAGCTCATCTCGACCTCCGAGATCCGGATCTCGGTCGTGACGCGCGCCGACGACGTCAACGAGGCCGTGCGCGCCGTGCACACCGCCTTCGGCCTCGACTCCGACAGCGACGAAGCCGTCGTCTACGGAGGCACCGGCCGCTGATGGCCGTACAGCCTGGGATGTCCGCCCGCAGGCGGCCGACGCTCGCGCTCGTCGGGGCGACCGGAGTCGTCGGCGCCGTCATGCGCCAGATCCTGTCCCAGCGGGCGGACGTCTGGGGCGAGATCAGACTCGTCGCCTCGCCGCGCTCGGCCGGCCGCAAGCTGGCCGTGCGCGGCGCCGAGGTCGAGGTGCTGGCCCTGTCGGAGGAAGTCTTCGACGGGGTCGACGTCGCCATGTTCGACGTCCCCGACGAGGTCGCCGCGCACTGGGCGCCGATCGCCGCCGCCAAGGGCGTGGTCGTGGTGGACGACTCCGGCGCCTTCCGGATGGACCCGGACGTGCCGCTGGTCGTCCCCGAGGTCAACGGGCACACGGTGCGCAACCGGCCGCGCGGCATCGTCGCCAACCCCAACTGCACCACCCTGTCGATGATCGTCGCCCTGGGCGCGCTGCACGCCGAGTACGGGCTGCGCGAGCTGGTGGTCTCCTCGTACCAGGCGGTGAGCGGGGCCGGGCGGGCCGGGGTGGAGACGCTGCGGCAGCAGATGGCGCTGGTCGCCGGCACCGAGCTGGGGACCAGCCCCGGGGACGTGCGGCGGGCCGTCGGCGACAACACCGGGCCGTTCCCGGAGCCGGTCGCGCTGAACGTCGTCCCCTGGGCGGGCTCGCTGCGCGAGGACGGCTGGTCGTCGGAGGAGATGAAGGTACGGGACGAGTCCCGCAAGATCCTCGGACTGCCGAAGCTGCCGGTGGCCGTGACCTGCGTGCGCGTCCCCGTCGTCACCACGCACTCCCTCACCGTCCACGCCCGCTTCCAGGACGAGGTCACCGTCGACGGCGCCCGCGAGATCATCGCGACGGCCCCCGGCGTCGTCCTCTTCGACAACCCGGCCGCGGGCGAGTTCCCCACCCCCGCCGACGTCGTCGGCACCGACCCGACCTGGGTGGGAAGGGTGCGGCGGGCCCTCGACGACCCGACGGCGCTCGAACTGTTCGTGTGCGGGGACAACCTGCGCAAGGGAGCCGCCCTGAACACCGCGCAGATCGCGGAGCTGGTGGCGGCGGAGCTGGGCTGACTCGCGAGTCAGGAACTGTGCCGGATCTGTGGACAAAAGCCCTGGCCAGAGCCTTGGGAAAGTGTGAGCCGGTCGATGGTTCGGAACCCTTGTATCGGACAGCGTTTCCGTTTGAAGATTGTCCGAAGACTTCCTCCCCGTTCTGTGCAACCGCGCGCAGGGCGGGGAGCGTCTTTGCGGTCCCGGCGTGGGGACGCCGTGATCCGGGCGTGGGGACGCCCGTTCATATGGGATACAAGGGAAGAGCGGGACACATGAGACGGGTAGACGTGGCCTCGTCCAACGTAAAAGTGACGCCCGGCACGTACAACCTCCGCGGGGGGACGTGTGTCCAACTGGCGTGGCTGAGGTACTCGAACTCCCGATGGCTCGCGCCGTCCTGCGACCCCGCATGCCCGGCGCGCCCGGCGGCATGCCGGTGATCGCGCCCATGCCCGCAGCGCGGCCCGCCCGCATACCCAGTCAGCGTGACGGCGTCGAAGAGGCCGTGGCGGCCGGAACCACCGTCGATCACCTCACCGAGACCTACCGGGCGCACTACCGCTCGCTGCTCGGTCTCGCCGCCCTCCTCCTCGACGACACCGCCTCCTGCGAGGACGTCGTCCAGGAGGCCTTCATCCGCGTCCACTCCGCACGCAAACGCGTCCGCGACCCGGAGAAGACCCTCGCCTACCTCCGCCAGACCGTCGTCAACCTCTCCCGCTCCGCACTGCGCCGCCGCATCCTCGGCCTGAAGCTGCTCTCCAAGCCGATGCCGGACATGGCCAGCGCGGAGGAGGGCGCCTACGACCAGCTGGAGCGCGACTCGCTCATCAAGGCGATGAAGGGCCTCCAGCGCCGCCAGCGCGAGGTCCTCGTGCTGCGCTACTTCGCCGACATGACCGAAGCCCAGGTCGCCGAGACCCTCGGCATCTCCCTCGGCTCGGTCAAGGCGTACGGCTCGCGCGGCATCGCCGCCCTGCGGATAGCCATGGAGGCTCCGGCGTGAGCGGGGAAGCCGAAGGGCGGGACCCCCACGAGAGCCACGACAGTCACGAGAGTCATGGGGGCCACGACAGTCACGAGCGCCACGAGCCGTTCGCGTGGCACGAGCCGACGGCCTCGTCGAACCCGCCGCGTTCGACAGGCTCGTCGGGCAAGCAAGAGCCGAAGCAATCGCACGCTGGGAACTCAACCGTGAACCACCACCTCGACGACCAGGGCCCCGAAGGGCTCGACTCGGACGAGCTGGCACTGCGCCGGATGCTGCACGACGCCGTCCAGGAGATGGAGCCGCGCGACGGCGCCCTGGACCACCTGCGGCGGGCCGTCCCCGTCCGCCGGGCCCGCAAGCGGCAGGCGGCCGTCGGCATGGCGGCCGCGGCGCTCTTCCTCGGCACCGCCGTCCCGGCCGTGCTGCACGTCTCAGGCGCAGGCAGCTCTGATGCCAACCCTTCCATCGCCGGCCAGGCCTCACAGGCGCAGGGAGGCGTGGATCAGGGCAAGAACCCCGACGGCGGCTCCTCGGGCAAGGTCGGCGACTCCTCCGGTCAGACCGGTGAGCAGGACAAGGGCGGCGCCACCGACTCCGGCCCGGGCAAGGAGTCCGCGGGCGGCACCGCCTCCAGCGGCGCCGACCCGACCGCCGGGACGCACATGAGCGTGGCCGCCTGCGAACCGTCCCAGCTCGAGGCCGCGACCCCCGCCGTCGCCGTCCCCGACTCGGGCAGCATCGTCTACGGCGCCTTCCGCGTCACGAACTCCTCGCCCACCGGCTGCACCGTCGGCGGCAAGGTCTCCGTGACGTTCGACGCGCAGGGCGCCGCCGACAGCACGAAGATCACCGTGGTCGAGCACACCTCCGGGGACGCGGCGGCCGGCCTTCCCGACCCCTCCCTCTACGTCACCGAGCACCTCCTCGCCCCCGGCTCCGCCTACGAGGTGAAGTTCGCCTGGGTGCCCGCCGCGACCTGCCCCACCACCGGCGGCAACAGCGGCGGCGACAGCGGCGGCGGTACGGCGTCCCCGTCGCCCACCGCGTCCGAGCCGACCGGCACGACCGGCGAGACCACGTCCGGCACCTCGCCCCAGCTGCTCACCGAGGACGGCACCACGGCCGACGGCAGCGTCGTCGTGTCGTACACGGCGGAGGGCGGCTCGCCGACCGCCAAGGCCACGGTGACGAACGCGTGCACGGGGACGATCTACCGCACGGGCGTGCTGGTGTCCTCATGAACCGCTGACCTGACGGGCTCCCCGGGCCCCTCGGGTTCCTCGGGCTCCCCGGGCCCCTCGGGCACGATCCCGAGCTCCGCGTCGCGCGCGAACTCCACCTCGCGGCGCAGCAGCCGGAACCACATGAACACCACGAACCCCGCGAAGACGAACCACTCGCCGGTGTAGCCCAGGTTCTGGAACGCCTTCAGGTCGAGCCCCGTGTCGGCGGCCGCCTTCGCGGGCACCGCCGTCATCCCCTGGTCGGCGGTGGCGAGGGTGATCCAGGCGTCGTAGAGGTCGTCCGGCACGAGGTTGACCAGCGAAGCCGCACTGATCGCCGCGGTCTGCCCGGCCGGCAGACCGCCCTGGGCGCTGACTCCGTTGTCGCCGGGCTGCTCGGACGCCTGCAGCGCGCCGGTGACGGTGACCTCGCCGGTCGGCGGCGCCGGGGCTTTGGCGGAGTCGGCGGCGCCGGGCAGCCAGCCGCGCACGACGGGCAGCGCCCTGCCGCCGTCGGTCCGCAGCAGGGTCAGCACGTAGTAGCCGTTCTTCCCGTCCAGCTCCCGACCGGGCACCAGCAACTGCCTGCCGTAGCGCCCGGTGGCGGTGGCCTGCCTGCCGGAGGTCGCCTTGTCCACGGGCAGCAGCTCGGCGAGCGGCCGCGGAGCGTCCGTCTCGGCGGACCGGGCCTGCGCCTTCGCGTCACGGTGGTCGTCCACCCGCGCCTCGAACCGGCTCAGCTGCCAGGACCCCATGAACACACAGAAGGGGATGGCCAGCAGCACGAAGACGTTGATCCCCCACCACCGTGGAGTCACCAGAAACCGGTACACGCCTCCCACGGTACGGGGCGACTGCGGGGGACCGGCTGGCGGGGTGAGGCTCGCGAGGTGGCTCATAGGTGCGAAGCAGGTGCGAAGACGGTGGGAAGTTGTCCACAGGCTGGGGGCTGTGGAGGTCGATTGTCGTCGCGGACGGGCAGTATGGGCTTATGACTGAGAGCAACGGGTCCGCCGCACCGGAGCGGGACGAAGAGATGCCGGGGATGCCGGACTGGGAGAAGCGCTTCCGGGCGCCCCGGGTGTCGCTGCCCGACTGGGCGGAGGACGCGCCGCACCGCTCCCTGTTCGTGTCGAACGCGACCGGGACGTACGAGTTGTACGCCTGGGACCGTTCCACGGGCGACCAGCGCCAGGTGACGAACCGGGCCAACGGCACGACGGACGGCGTGCTCTCCCCGGACGGCGCGTGGATCTGGTGGTTCGACGACAAGGACGGCGACGAATTCGGCGTCTGGCGCCGCCAGCCGTTCGCAGGCGGCGAGGACGAACTGGCGACGCCCGGCCTGGACCCCTCCTACCCGGCGGGCCTGGCGCTGGGCCGGGACGGCCGTACGGCGGTCGTCGGCCGCTCGACGGACGAGGAGGGGACGACGATCCACGTCGCGCGGGCCGGCGAGCCCCCCTTCGAGCTGTACCGCCACCGGGAGTCGGCGGGCGTGGGCGACCTGTCCCACGACGGCAGCCTGATCGCGATCGAGCACACCGAGCACGGCGACGCGATGCACTCCGCGCTGCGGGTGCTGCGCCCGGACGGCTCGACGGTCGCCGAGCTGGACGACACCCGGGGCGGCGCCGAGGAGCTGGGCCTGGAGGTGCTGGGCTTCGCCCCGGTCGACGGCGACACCCGGCTGTTGATCGGGCACCAGCGGCGGGGCCGCTGGGAACCGCTGGTCTGGGACGTGGCGACGGGCTCGGAGACGGACCTGGCCCTGGACCTGCCGGGCGACGTCAGCGCCGAGTGGTACCCGGACGGCTCGGGCCTGCTCATCGAGCACAGCTTCGAGGCCCGCAGCGAACTGTTCCGCTACGACTTCGCCGACGGCGAGCTCGTGAAGGCAGCGACCCCCGCGGGCACGGTGTCCGGGGCGACGGCCCGCCCGGACGGCAGCGTGGAGTACCTGTGGTCGTCCGCGGCCCAGCCGCCGGCGGTCCGTTCGACGACCGGCGGGGTCGTCCTGGACCCGCCCGGCACGAAGTCCCCCGGCTCGGTCCCGGTGGAGGACGTGTGGGTGGAGGGCCCGGGAGGCCGTATCCACGCCCTGGTGCAACGACCGCAGGGCGCGGGCATGGGCCCCCTCCCCACCGTCTTCGACATCCACGGCGGCCCGACCTGGCACGACAGCGACGCCTTCGCGGCGGCCCCGGCGGCCTGGGTGGACCACGGCTACGCGGTGGTCCGCGTCAACTACCGCGGCTCCACGGGCTACGGCCGCGCCTGGACGGACGCGCTGAAGCACCGGGTCGGCCTCATCGAGCTGGAGGACATCGAGGCCGTCCGCGAATGGGCCGTCTCGTCCGGTCTGTCCGACCCCGCCCGGCTGATCCTCACCGGCGGCTCCTGGGGCGGCTACCTCACCCTCCTCGGCCTCGGCGTCCAGCCCGACGCCTGGACCCTGGGCATCGCCGCCGTCCCCGTCGCCGACTACGTCACGGCCTACCACGACGAGATGGAGGCCCTGAAGGCGATGGACCGCACCCTGCTGGGCGGCACCCCGGAGGAGGTCCCCGACCGCTTCGAGACCTCCTCCCCCCTGACCTACGTCGACAAGGTCCGGGCCCCCGTCTACATCTCGGCCGGCGTGAACGACCCCCGCTGCCCCATCCGGCAGATCGACAACTACGTCAAGCGCCTGGAAGCAAGAGGAGCCACCCACGAGGTCTACCGCTACGACGCGGGCCACGGCTCCCTGGTGGTCGACGAACGCATCAAGCAGGTGAGGCTGGAACTGGAGTTCGCAGAGAGGCACTTGGGGTAGGCGGTTTGTTTCGACCGGACGGGGTGGACGGGCGGACGGGGCGGACGGGCGGGGTCGCTCTCGGCGATCGACCATCCCAGGGGACCATCGGGCGCGGCGTCCGTCCACGCACCGCCTCAGACGGCCCAGGAGTGCGTCGGCTCGTCCAGCCAGGCTGCCTGTCGTCCCTCGGTGGTGACCGTCAGGCCGAAGCGTGTGTGCTCGGGCCTGTCGTGGCCGATCCACCACCGATGGGCCGCCTCCACCTCGTCCCACAACCGGCGGGGCCCTGACTGCCAGACGCGGGCCTCGTCCTCCCCGTCGCGGAACATCACGCATGCCCACGAACGGTCGCTGAGCCCGTAGAACCACACTGGGCGGGCTCCGTCGCGCTTGTCGGCCACAGCCTGGACGCAGTCCCGGACGCGCAGTCCAAGAGCGAAGGGGAGAGCGGTGTGCCTTCCGGTGACGAACTCCGATTCCGTGATCTCCGTGGCGGACACGTGGATACCGTCACCGTCCATGCCCTCCGCTGGGACGTACTCGCCATGCCGTGGCAACGACAGTCGCTGAGCACGCAGCTTCATGAACTCCACGGGACGGGTGAAGTGCCCGGACGCCTCCCCTGCGCCGACGACGAGCCGGGCGACGGCATCCGCGTTGGTCAACGACCCGGGACTAAAGTCCCGGGCTTGCACAGCGGGCGCCACTGGCTGTGGTGCTGCGCTTGCGTCCGGTCCCGCCCTCGGGTGTCGGGGGTGGGTCTGGGGCGGTTGACTGCGCCCCGCGTCGCCACAACTCTTCCGCACGAGCACGGATGTTGCGGGAGCCGTTGCGGTCTGCGTGATCAACGAATCCGCAGGACCGGCACGCGAACCAGGCCTGGGAGACCCGGTTCGCTCTGTCGATGTGGCCGCATTCGGCGCAGGTGCGGGAGGTGTACGCCGCATCGACGTACACCACCGGCACCCCGGCTTTCTTGGCCTTGTACGCGATGAACGCCCCCAGCTGGGCGAAGGACCAGCTGGAGTGGGTGGCCCGTTGGGGCTTGCGAAGCCGTACCCGTTCGCGCATGCCCGTCAAGTCTTCCAGGGCGATTCCGCGACCGGTGCGTTCCGCCTCGGCCACCACATGTTTCGCGATCTTGTGGTTGACGTCCTTCGCCCGCCGCGCTTCCTTGCGCCGCCGCTTCTTCAACCGGCGTTTGGCGGACGGGGTGTTCTTCTTCTGCAGCTTGGTCCGCAGGGTGCGTTCACGCAGCCGTCCCCGGTTCAGGGCGCGCCCGGCCATGATCTCGCCGTCCGAGGTGGTCGCGATGTTCACGATCCCCAGATCGATGCCCAGGAAGCCGTCCGGGGCGGTGTTCGGCTCGGCCTCGGGGAGTTCGCAGGTGGCCTGCAAAAACCACATGCCGTCGCGGTACAGCAGGTCGGACTCGCCCTTGCGGTACAGGGCGAGGCGGGCCAGCTGCTGCGGGGAGGCGGTGAACGCCACCCCCTTCACCCTCCCCGACAGGGTCCAGATGGAGACGGTCCGCTCAGCGATCTGCCAGGACAGCATCCGGTCGTCGTAGGGCTGCGCGCCCTCGGGACGGAAGACGACCGGCTTCTCGGCGGCCCGCCGGTACCGCTTCGACCACGGCTTGCCCAGGTTCCCGGCCTTCAGGTTCGCCTTGAGAGTCGTATAGGCGTCGCACGTCTTCTTGATGACGTGCTGGGCGGCCTGCGCGCCCAGTCCCCACCGCTGCCTGATCTCGGTGTAGGTGTGCTCGCGCAGCGCGAAGTTCCGCTTCGCATCCCTGTCGAAGGCGACCTCGGACGCCCAGGTCGCCGCCTCGTTGCAGGCGTGCAGGGTCGCCTCAAGCGCCGCCGCCTGTATGGGCGTCGGCAACAGCTTGACCTGCACCACCAGCTTCATGACACCCAAAGCTACACAGCCATCCCGTACGAACAGCCGACTTCCGCACACCCGTCCCGCCATTCAGCGACCCACCGACCATACGTTCGACGCTGCCGCGCCCCCGGCTTCGCCGGACAGCCCAACGGGCGCTCCGCGCCCGAACTCCCGGATCCTGCAACGCTCCGCGTCACCCCTTCACGATGCGATTCCTCTCAGGCGTGAACGCCTGGGGTTCCTCGCAAGAATCGCGCTGAAGTGCGTGCCCCATGGGGCGACGATCAGGCCGCCGGGCCGGGTCTGCTCGATCCATGCCCGAGGGATCTCCCGGACTCCGACGGTGGCCAGAACGCGGTCGTACGGTGCCGCGACCGCATGCCCCTCAAACCCGTCGCCCGCGATCACCTCCGGATGGAGCCCGGCCGCGCGGAGCCGCTCGCGGGCCTGTCGCGACACGGAGGGATCCACCTCGACCGTGGTCACCTTCCGGCGGTCGAGCCGGTGTGTCAGGGCTCCCGCCGTCTCGCCGGTGCCGGTGCCGACGACGCGCATCGCCTCGTCCACGTCGAGGGTCTGCAGCATCGCGTACACGACGGAGGGCATGGAGGAGGAACTGGTGGACACCCGCCCGGGCTCGGTGCCGGAGTGCTCACCGTCGTCCCACTGGGTCACGATGGGGATGTTGCTGTCGGCAGCGGCATACCAGGCGTCTGGGTCGCCCGCCCGGTCCACGGCGACGCTCCTGCCCGCGTCCATGTCGAACGGCCACATCAGGTCGGGCAGGAAGGCGGCTCGATCTACGACCGCGAAGGTGGGAGCCCAGTCCGACGACAGCGCACGCGCTTCGACGAGGACGCGCCCCAGCCTCTTGCGGCCGGGGCGGTCCACCTGCGCGGAGTCGAGCGTCACCTGCGGTGCGGCCCTGTCTCGGAGCGGCCGCCATGGGGGTGCGTGGGGTGCGTGGGGTGCGTCAGTACGGTGCCCGCGCCGGCACCAGGGCGAGGACGGGGGCGGATACGGCCGCCACGTACACGAACAGGCCGGTGACGGCCCTCACGCGGGGTTCCTCGGCGGCTGCTGCCGGTGGCACGAGCAGCGGCATCGGTGGACGAGCAGTACGCGCGTGGAGTGCGGCAGCGGTACGTCGTCGAGCTGGCGGCACCAGGCGTGTACGTCCTCGTAGCCGGGCGTGCGGGCCAGCGTGCACTCGGCGGACAGGGTCTCGGTGGTGTCGGTCACCGTCGTCACGAGTGATCGCTGCCGATCTTCACGTAGTGGTCGCACAGGGCGTTCAGGACGCGGGCCAGTCGCTGGGCGTGGCCGACATTTCCGCCGAATCTCGGGCTCGGATCGGTCCGGAGTTTCCCGCGTGCTTCCCCGACACAGGCGAGCGCGCAGTATCGAGGGATGCTGTCCTTCCCCAGCTTCCCGGCCGCTTGCTCGACTTCGGGGATGAGCAGCTCCAAGTGTCGGCGTACGGTCTCTGTCAGCGTGGCCAGTTCGTCGGCGGGCGGGGGCAGCATGCCCGGCGCGGCGTCCGGGGCCAGCAGGATCTCCACGGTTTCCCGCATCAAGGCGATGTCCACGGGGTGCGTCGTGTTGCCGCTCCCTACGGTGGAGCGCGCCAAGCGGCCCCCGCCGGGCGTCGTCTCGGCACTCCCGTGGGTGCTGCCGGGCGGGGCGGTACCGTTCGTCATGTCGACTCCTTTCAGTCGGCCACGCCCCGGGACCGTCGCGAGCGGTCGCCGGGGTTCGCAGTGTCAGCTGCCGGGCACTGAAAGGAGACTGGACCGGTGGACCGGTCCAGTCAAGCGGAACGTCAGTTTTCCTACCCCATCGGGTAGTTGTCGGTCTGCTCGAAAACGTGCGACGGCGTCACACCCTCTTCGCACACGAGGGCCTGGCGATCCTCGTCAAGTGCCACGTGCAGCACGACAGCCACCGCCGTCGGCGCATCGACGTCCAGCAGTCCGGCCTCCTCCTCGGTGGCCAGCCGCACCATCGTGACGTCCACACCCTCCACTGGAAAACGGCCTGTCTCGCGCCGCACATACAGCGTGGTGCCCTCGGCGATCGGCCCCTTCAGGGCCAGACGCGGCGCAGCATCCGCGACGGCGGGTGGGAACCAGGCGGTCACCAGGCTGTGCGGCGATCCGTCGTCGAGCAGCACCAGCCGGATCCTGCGCAGCGCTTCCTCGCCGGGCTTCAGGCCCAGGGCGTGGGCGATGTGCGACGGGGGCACGGTGCGGTCCGGGACACCGAGGCGGCGGTACGGTGCGCCACCCGACACACGAGTGGAGCCTGCGCGGCGTCCACCCGCAGGCCGTGCGATCGGCGTCTCGGCGACGGTGAATCCGGCACCCTGCCGCGCGACCACCAAGCCGTCGTTGCGCAGGATGTCGTAAGCCTTGACGACAGTGGCCCGCGAGACGGTCCACTGTTCGGCCAGGTCGCGACCGGAGGGCAGCAAGTCGCCAGGGCCGAACTCGCCATTCGCCATACGTATGCGGAGATCCTCAGCGATCTGCTCGTACTTCAGCAGTGGCATGGGCGCGCACTTCCGTTCACTGGACTGGTCCACCGGTGAGCCCACACAATGCCTCACATGACGATCCTTGAGGTAGCGCCGGAGATCGTGAAGTTCTACACGGAAACCATCGACGAGACGGACCGGCTGACCAAGACAGCCGACGGACGGCTGGAGTTGCTGCGCACGCAAGAGCTGCTGCGCCGATACCTCCCAGAGCCGGCTGCTCGGGTGCTCGACGTCGGGGGCGGACCAGGGGTGCACGCCCGGTGGCTCGTCGCGGACGGCTACACGGTGCATCTCGTCGACCCGATCGCCCGGCACATCGACAAGGCCAAGGAGACGGGCGCCACCGTCGAACTGGGCGACGCTCGTGCCCTGGCCGCCGCGGACGCCTCGTACGACGTCGTGCTCGTGCTGGGGCCGCTCTACCACCTACTCGACCGCGCCGACCGCGACCAGGCTCTCGCGGAGGCCTACCGCGTACTCAAGCCCGGCGGTCTCCTGGCGGCGGCCGGCATCAATCGGTACGCATCACTGTTCGAGCACGCCGCGTTCGCCCACCTGCACGAGGAGCCCATGCAGAGGAGCATCGGCGGCATCCTCGCCACGCAGATCCATGACGGCAAGAAGGCCTTCACCGCCGCGTTCTTCCACAGCGGTGAGCAACTGCGCGGCGAGGTGGCTGCTGCGGGCTTCGAGGAGGCCGAGGTCTTCGGCGTCGAAGGCCCGGCCTGGTCCATGCTCGCGGCGGCAGAGCGGAACACCGGCGAGTCCTTCCGCGACGCGGACCTGTTCCAGTCGGTGCTGACCGCGGCACGCATGGCCGAGCCGTATCCGGAGCTTCTCGCGGCGAGCTCCCATCTGCTGGCGATTGGACGACGTCCCGGCTGACCTCGGGAAACACAACGCGTTGTACTCGGACACAGCGGGCCGGTCGGCATCGCACACGGTCGGCGAAGCGCGGGCGAGGATCCGCGAGTTGCTGTCGAACCGAGGGAACGTCGTGACCACCCTCGCCGTGACCGGACACGTGCGGATGAGGCGGTGCCTGTCCTGCACAAGAACTTCTCGCGGCGTCGATCCCTACGCCCCCGCCGCCCTTCGACCCCGTCGGCGCACTAGTTCCGCCAGGCCTCGGCGGGTGGCGGCGAGGATCACTCGGTCCTCGGCGCGCAGCACACGGGTGTCCGGGAGGTCCCAGAGGAGGCCGGAGCCGCCCTGGCCTTCGCGGCCGGTGTCCAGGGCCAGGACGCGCCAGTAGCCCGGCCGGAAGGCCTGCCCGACCGTCCTGCCCTCCAGTTGGGCGTGGCCGCCGACCTCCAGGGCGGCGAAGAGCAGTACCCGGCGTTCGACCGGGATCGCGCCCAGGATCTGGCGGCCCATCATCGCCCCGGCGAACGACGGCGCCGAGAGGTGGGAGACGCTGCGGCTGCGGGTCAGCGCCTGGGGGTGCGCGGCGCGCAGGGTGCGGTAGACGGCGGTCGCGAAGTCGTCGTCGTAGAGACGGAGCACGACCCGCAGGTCGGGGCGGAGCGAGCGGGCGTACAGGGACGCTTCGAGGTTCGTGGTGTCGGAGCTGGTCACCGCGAGCAGGGCGTGGGCGCGGTGGATCTTCGCGGCCTCCAGGACGCCTTCCTGGGTGACGTCGCCCAGGACGACCGGCACCCGTAGCCGGCGGGCCACCGCGAGTCCGCGTGCCTCTGGGCCCGCCTCGACGCACACCACGGGGATGTTCAGCTCGCGCAGCCGGATCAGCACACGGGTGCCGATCTTGCCGAGCCCGAGGAGTACGACGTGGCCGCCGAGGCCCCGGGGCGGTCGGCGCAGCGCTCCCGCCCCGCGGAACGTGCCGAGCGCCTCCAGGACCGCCGCCAGCAGCACCGGCAGCAGCAGCAACCCGACCAGTCCGGAGAGGAGTTGGAGGACCTGCCGTTCGGTGGTCGAGCCGATCGCCGGGTCGTTGATGGAGAAGAGGTCCAGCAGCGTCAGGTACAGCGCCCCCAGCGGATGGATTCCGGTCGCCAGCCACAACGCCGCCGCCAGCGCGAACACACACCCGACCAGGCCTGCCAGCGACCACCTGAGCCGCCGTGAGAACAGCGAGGCGAACGACGCCACCACTCCGACTCCCCGCCCGGACTGCACGGCCGGTCCGGCGGAGTACGCGACCTGCTCCAGGACGACCGACCCGCGCCTGCCGGCCGCGGCCGCATCCCGCACCGTCGCCGCGTCGGGCAGCAGCAGCGGCCCCTGCTCCCCGCTGGCGTCGGAACCGTCCGCGAAGGCCGGGTCGTTGCTGTTCGCGGAGAGCAGCGCGAGCGTGGGCAGGCCCGGCGGGTCGGCCTCCCCGGGCCCGGTCGGCAGCCGTTCGACGGCCCGCAGCAGGAGCCCGTTCGTCTGGACGACCTTGGTGGTGCCGGCGACGGCGGTCGCGGCGAGTGCGGGCGCGGCGGTGTCGGCGTCGGACAGGACGGTCGTCGAGGCGTCGCTCGCCGAGCCGTCCCCCGGTACGCCGCCGGTGGCCAACGCGGCTGCCTGGTCGAGGAGTTCCTCGATGTGCTGGCCCAACCGCCGGTTGTACAGCCGTAGGACGAGCCGCAGTCTGGGGTTGAGCCGGCGGGCGGTGAGGGCGGCGCGGATGTTGGTCTCGTCGTCGTCGTACACGAGCGCCAGTGCGGCGGCCCGCTCCACGCCCGCCTCGGCGAGCACGGCCTCGGTCGCCTCGACGGCCTCCAACGTGCGCTGGCCGTCAGCGGGTTCGCCCGGGGCGGCGGTGATCGTGCCGTTGCCCGCTGCCCGGTTGACGGCCGCGCTCACCACGCGGTCGAGCAGCGCCGCCGACACCGCGCGGGCCCGCCCGACGACCGGCGGCCGTGCCGTCCGTTCGGCGGGCGGCACGACGAGCGTGACCTGTTCCTCGTACACGCCCCGCAGTTCGGCGGCGAGCCGGTGCGCGAGACCGTCGTCGCCGCACACCACCATGTGCGCGCCGGCAGAGCCCGGCGGCGGCTGACCCTGATTCGGAACGCTCCCCACGAGGGAGAAGACTGCCTCACCGGGACGGGAGGTTCCACGGCGGACGTGAACACACATGAACAACCGGCGCGGAACTCCCGTATGAAAGGGGAGGGAATGCAGGAAACCGACAGCGACGACAGCAGGGCGAACACGGAAGCCGGAGGTGCGCGACCCGTGGCCATCACCAAGGCGGCTCCGCGTGAGGAGGGCACGCGCCACGACCGACGGGAGACGCCTCCCGCGCCGGACGAGCCCAGGCGGCTGACCTCCCCCCTCGTCCTGACCATGCTGCTGCTCCTGATGGTGCTGCTGCAGAGCCCCATCCGCCGCGCGCTGTCCGCACCGGTGATGCAGAGCTGGACGACCGTCTTCGTGGCCGTCGTGGTCCAGGCGCTGCCGTTCCTGGTGCTGGGGGTGCTGCTGTCGGCGGCGATCGCCGTCTACGTGCCCCCCTCCTTCTTCGCCCGCGCGCTCCCCTCCCGCCCCGCGCTCGCCGTCCCGGTCGCCGGGGTCGCGGGCGCGGTGCTGCCCGGCTGCGAGTGCGCGTCGGTGCCGGTGGCCGGCGCGCTGGTCCGCCGGGGGGTGACCCCGGCCGCGGCCCTCGCCTTCCTCCTCTCCGCCCCGGCGATCAACCCGATCGTGCTGACGGCGACGGCCGTGGCGTTCCCCCGCAACCCCGAGATGGTGCTGGCCCGGTTCGTGGCCAGCCTGTTCGCGGCGTGCGTGATGGGCTGGCTGTGGCAGCGGCTGGGCCGCCCGGACTGGCTGCGCCTGCCGACCCACGCGCCGCACGAGGGGGAGACCAAGGGCGCGGCGTTCTGGGACTCGGTCCGCCACGATGTGATGCACGCGGGCGGCTTCCTGGTCGTGGGCGCGATGGCGGCGGCGACCCTGAAGGCCGTCGCCCCGCAGGAATGGCTGCGCACGGCGGCGGACAACCCGCTGCTGGCGGTCCTGACGCTCGCCGTCCTCGCGGTGGTCCTCTCCATCTGCTCGGAGGCGGACGCGTTCGTCGCCGCGTCGCTGACCCAGTTCTCCCTCACGGCCAAACTGGCCTTCCTGGTGGTCGGCCCGATGATCGACCTCAAGCTGTTCGCCATGCAGGCGGGCACGTTCGGCCGGGGCTTCGCCCTGCGCTTCGCCCCGGCGACGTTCGTGCTGGCCATCGCGTCGGCGGTCCTGACGGGATGGATCCTCCTGTGAACCGACAGTCCCAGGCGGCCGTCCTCTTCCTGCTCGGCGCGGCCCTCCTGCACGCGGGCGCCACCGACCTCTACCTCCGCTACGTCAAGGCGGGCCTGCAACCGCTCCTGCTGGCGTCCGGCGCGGTCCTGATCGCGACCTCACTGGCGACGGCCTGGTACGAACGCCGCAGGACGAAGCACCAGCAGGCGAAGCACCGGCAGGTGCAGCAACAGCATGCGAAGCACCAGCAGAAGGAGGCCGGCGAAGTCGAGGGCGACGAGGGCGACGAGGGCGACGAGGGCGACGAGGGTGGGGAGGTCGCCCACGCCCACCCCGAACCCCGTGTCTCCTGGCTCCTGATCCTCCCCCTCCTGGCGCTGATCCTCGTCGCCCCGCCGGCCCTGGGCTCGTACAGCGCGACCCGCACCGGCACGGCCCTGCAGGAACCCCTCGCCTATCCGGCGCTCCCCGCGACGAACCCGCTCCCCCTCAGCGTCGTCGACTACGCGGGCCGAGCCGTCTACGACCACGGCCGCACCCTCACCGGACGCGAGGTCCAGCTCACGGGCTTCGTCGCCCTGGACCACGACGGCACCCCCTACCTGGTCCGCATGGCCCTCAACTGCTGCGCCGCCGACGCCCAGCCGGTCAAGGTCGGCCTGACCGGCGACATCCCCCCGGTCCTCCAGCCGGACACCTGGCTGACCGTCACCGGCGCCTACACCCCGCGCACTGCCCACGACCCGGTCAACAACGGCCCGATCCCCTTCCTCAAGGTGACCGCCGCCAAGCCGACCGCGACCCCGCGGGACCCCTACGACGAGTCGTGGAACAACTGACCGGACACCGCACGGGACGAACCACCCTGCGCTACCTCCCGGTTACGCCCCCCTCAACCCCTGGTGGCCGGGCGGTGATCGCCTCATGATGGGGGCATGACGGCGGCCTCGCGTGCCCTGACACGACTGGCGACCTGGCCGGACCTCGCAGAGGACCGGCCCAGCTGCGGCACCGGTCGGGCATTGCGCTCGGGTGGCGTCGAGATCGCGCACTTCCATTCCGACATGAGCGTCGACCTGCACCTCACCGCCAGAGCGATCCGGCGGTTCGAGAGGGACCTGAGGCATTCCACGGCCATCCGGCTGTTTCCGGGCTCGCCCTGGGTGACCGTCCACCTGGAGTGCGAGACGGACATCGACCTGCTCATGACGCTGGTCAGCGCCGCCCTCCAGGCCCACCAGAGGAACCCGGCGGCCGACGACGCGGCCCTCCCGCGCTGCAACGACCACCGGGAAGCGGCCCTCACCCGCGACGGCGTCGACGGCGTCTGAAACCTTCCGCACCCCTGGGCAACCTTCCGCACCCCTCAGCGCCCTTCCGCAGCCCTCAGCACCCTTCCGCGCCTTTCCGCGCCTTTCCGCGTCTTTCAACGGCCGGTGCCGTTCGGAAGGTTGAGTCTCTCTTGGTGAGAATGTAATTTACGTTTACAGAGAGGGTCCTGCTCGTATGCTCTGAACGCGCGGAAGGAACCGAACATGGAACGGGACGATCTGATCCTGGTCAGCGTGGACGACCACATCATCGAGCCGCCGGACATCTTCGTGAACCACCTGCCGAAGCGGTACCGCGACGACGCCCCGCGCCTGGTCCACCGCGAGGACGGCAGCGACGTCTGGCAGTTCCGCGACAACACCGTGGGCAACGCCGCGCTCAACGCCGTGGCCGGGCGGCCGAAGGAGGAGTACGGCCTCGACCCGCAGGGCATGGACGAGATCCGGCCCGGCTGCTACGACGTCCACGAGCGGGTCAAGGACATGAACGCCGGCGGGGTCCTCGCCCAGATGAACTTCCCGTCCTTCCCCGGCTTCTCCGCGAGGATGTTCGCCACCGAGGACTCCGACTTCTCGCTCGCCCTCGTGCGCGCCTACAACGACTGGCACATCGACGAGTGGTGCGGGGCGTATCCCGGACGGTTCATCCCCATGGCCCTGCCCGCCATCTGGGACGCCGAGCTGTGCGCGGCCGAGCTGCGCCGCGTCGCCGCCAAGGGCTGTCACTCGATGACCTTCCCCGAGAACCCGGCCGCCCTCGGCTACCCGAGCTTCCACGACCCCTACTGGAACCCCCTGTGGCAGGCGGCCTGCGACACGAACACCGTGCTGTCGATCCACATCGGCTCCTCGGGACGCCTCGCCATCCCGGCCGTCGACTCACCGCCCGACGTGATGATCACCCTCCAGCCGATCAACCTCGTCCAGGCCGCCGCCGACCTGCTGTGGTCCCGGGTCCTCAAGGAGTACCCCGACCTCAGGATCGCCCTGTCCGAGGGCGGCACGGGCTGGATCCCGTACTTCCTGGAGCGCGTGGACCGCACGTTCGAGATGCACGCGGCCTGGACCCTCCAGGACTTCGGCGGCAAGCTGCCCTCCGAGGTCTTCCGGGAACACTTCCTGACCTGCTTCATCACCGACAGGCTGGGCGTACGGCTCCGCCACGACATCGGCATCGACAACATCGCCTGGGAGGGCGACTACCCGCACAGCGACTCCCTGTGGCCGGACGCGCCCGAGCAACTGCACGGCGTGCTGCGGGAGTGCTCCGTGCCGGACGACGACATCGCCAAGATGACCCACGAGAACGCGATGCGCTGGTACTCCTTCGACCCCTTCCGTCACATCCCCCGGGACCGGGCCACCGTGGGCGCGCTGCGCAAGGCCGCCGCGGGGCACGACGTCGGCATCCGGCCCCGCAGCCGGCAGCTGACGGAGCCGGTGGACAAGCTGGAGGCCTTCCGGGAGCGGGCCAGGGCGGCGATCGCGGCGGCCAAGTAGGCCACCGGGCCGGACCTCGGCGGCTTGGGACCTGGTGAGCTGACGGCCCGTCAGATATCGTCTGCTGCGCCGACGCACGTGCCGACGCGGAAGCCGAGCGGAAGCCGGCGCAGCAGACACGTGCGTCGGCGCAGCAGACGACGCAGAAGGGGTGAGCGCCATGGAGACCGACCCGGACCGTTCGACCCGTACCTCCCGCAGCCCGCAGCCGTCGGGGGATCCCCGCTGGGTGGCGATGTTCTACGACCCGTCCTCGGCGTCCTGGCGGCAGGCCGCCGAGTCCCCCGACCGCACGCCCGTGCTGTACGCGATCGGTGAGATGACCCAGGTCAAACGGGCCCGGGGCGACGAGGCGGCCGTCGCCCTGTGGGGCCCGAAGGACGGCGAGTGGCAGCGCTTCGACCCGTCTGCGGCGGCTGCCCCGACGGAGGCGGACTCCGGGGCGGAGGCTGGCTCCCCGGCGGAGGCCCTCTCCCCGGCGCCGGCCGACGGCGCCGCCCGCCCCGGCCACGCCAAGCTCGCGGAACGCATGGAGGACCGTCGGCATCAGGTCCTCATGGCGGGCCTGAGCAAGGCCGGCCTCTACGACCTCACCCCGGACGACGTGACGGCCGTCCGGACCCTGGTCGACAGGGTCGACGAGACCACGCTGCGGCGGGTCGCCCACTGGATGGCGGTGGCCGGCGCACCGGCCGGGTGACCGTCAGCCGACGGCGGCAGGGGAGGCCGAGGCCGTCGGATAGCTCCACCGGAACGACTCCAGCGCCCGGGCCCTCGCCTCCACGACCGCCATGCGCGCCGCCCGTTCGACGGGGTCGACGTGCGATGCCTGGCCCGTCACCTGGCCGTCCCGCTTCCGGTAGTGCAGGCCGACCTCCGCCGTGAACCAGCCGCGGCTCACCGAGTTGAGCGCCAGCAGCAGCCCGGTGTCCTCGGAGGCGGGCAGGGCCATCCAGCCGCCGAGGGCGGTCAGGAGGTTCCGGCGGGCGAAGAGGCTGGCCGGGTGCACCGGTGCGCGGAAGTCGTGGGCCTTCCAGTGGGCGAGGACGGTCCCCCGCTCGATCGGCCCCTCGGCCGGGTCGCCGGGGAAGCCGGCCGTGGAGCCGTCCGGGAACAGGTCGAGGACGCGCGAGGTCGCCCAGCCGAGGTCCGGGTCGCCCTCCAGCGAGGCCAGGTCGCGGGCGAGCGCGCCGGGCGCCAGCCGGTCGTCGGCGTCGAGGACCTTCACGTACTCGCCCTCGGCGTGCGCGAGCGCGAGCGTGCGGGCGACCCCGGGGCCGCCGGCGCGCCCCTGGCGGAAGGTCACGCGAGCGTCGGCGACCGGCACGTGGCGCGCGACCTCGTTCGTCGTGCCGTCCTCGCGGATCACCCACTGCCACTCCCACCCCGTGGGCAACTCCTGTGCGCGCAGCGACTCGTAGGCCTCGGGCAGGTAGCGGGCCGGCGGGGCGTGGACGGCGGTGACGATGACGATGCGCCGGCTCACGGCGGCACTCACCACTTTTCCAGACGGGTGGTGAACAGCAGTTCGGTGCGGTCGGCGGGCAGGGTGACGTCGGAGACGTCCACCACGCGGCCGTCGACGGCGTACGACGTCTTGCGGAGCAGGATCACCGGCGTCCCCGGCGGCAGGTCCAGCTCCCGGGCCTCCTGCGGGGTCGGCGGGCGAGCGGTGAGGCGCTCCTCGACGCGGTCCACCTCGATGCCGACGGTGTGCAGTTGGCTCTGGGTGCCGCCGGGCCACGGCTCCCTGGTCTCGTCCAGCAGCTCGGGGTTCACGGCGACCATCGCGTGCACGAGGTAGGAGGTGACGAGGTTGTGCGGGGCGTGGCCGGTGGCGCAGCGGGTGCGGTAGGAGCGCTTGAGGAGTGGGGTGCCCGGCGGGACGCCGAACGCGTCCGCGAGCGGTTCGGGGGCCTCGATCCTTCGGTACGCGGCGTGGAAGACCAGTTCCTCGGAGGGGAGGCCGGTGTCGCGTTCCGTCGCTCCGGTTGCGGCACGGGCGGTTTCCGGGCAGCGGGCCCGGTCCTTCTCCCACTGGTGCCTGCCGTTGTCACGGACGGCGATCACTCGGTAGGCCTTGGGCACGGCACCACGGTAAGGGTCCCGGCCCGCTCGGCCCGTGATCCCAGGTCGCCGGGTAGTCGCCGGGCAGTCGGTGGGCGGTCGGCGGGCGCGAAGAGGCCCGGTCGCTGGCGACGGGGGATGCACCAGCGACCGGGCTATGGCCAAGGCTAACAAGGCAGGCAGTCGGACGGGAGTCGACTTCTCAGCTGCCTTGCCGTTGTGATCGGGATCACTGTCACGCCGCCGTGTTTGCTTAACCGTCGCTTATCCCTCACGTATCCCCCCGATCACTCCTCACACGGAGGGTCGTACGACAGCCTGGGCAGGTACTCGTGCCATGTGTCAGCCGTCAGCACGCCCCGCGTGGTCGCGCAGATACAGCTGATCGCCGCGTCGACGTCCAGGTTCCACAGCCGTACGGTGTCGGCGCCGCTGGAGACGCCGAGCAGATGGCTGCCCGGGCTGAACGACAGGAAGTCGCCGGTCTTGGCGTTCGGGCTCATGGACTGCCCGATGGGGGAGGCCGATCCCGGGTCGGACACGCTCCACAGCCGGACCGTGTTGTCGTTGCCGCCGCTCGCCAGGGTGCGGCCGTCCTGGCTGAACGTGAGCGACACGACCGCTTCGGTGTGCCCGGCCAGGGGCCTGCTCGACTCGCTCGCGTCGAGCGGGTCGGAGACGTCCCACAGCCGGACGGTGTCGTCGTCGCCGCCGCTGGCCAGCGTATGACCGTCCGGGCTGTAGGCGAGGACGTTGACGGGTCCGCCGTGCCCCGTGAGGGGTGCGCCGAGGCGGGTGACATGGCGGGGGTCGGCGACGTTCCAGAGCCGGATGGCGGCGTCCGCGCTGCCGCTGGCGAGGGTACGGCTGTCCGGGCTGAAGGCCAGGCTGTTGATGAAACCCTTGTGGCCGGTGAGCGGTGCGCCGAGCTTGACGGCGTGCGACGGGTCGGAGACGTCCCACAGCTGGATGGTGCGGTCGTCGTACGGGGTCGCCAGCGTGCGCCCGTCCGGGCTGTACGTCAGCGTGTCGGAGCCCGTGAAGCGGGTCCGCAGGGTGAGGGGCTTGCCGTAGGGGGCGGGGTGGGCCGGGTCGGTCACGTTCCACAGGTACAGCTGCCGGTTTCCGTTCAGCACCGCGAGCGTGCGGCCGTCGGGGGAGAACGTCAGCATGCGCTGGTCGCCGTCCCCCGGCATGAACGGTTCTCCCATCGCCACGGGCCGGCCGGGAACCCGCACGTTCCACAGCCGGATCCGCCCGTCGCGCGCGGCGGTGGCCAGCACCTGCCCGTCCGGGCGGAACGCCCCGCTGCGGCCGACCATGTCCGACGTCGGCACCGACCACAGCCGCACCTTGCTGTCGCCGCTGCCCGTGGCGAGGGTCCTGCCGTCGGGACTGAAGCCCACGGCGTACATCTCGCCGCTTCCTCCCGCGAGCGGCTCGCCGACCTGCGACGGGTAGGCGGGGTCGCTGACGTTCCACAGGCTGGCCGTGCTGTCCGCGCTGCCGGCCGCGAGGGTCCGGCCGTCGGGGCTGAAGGCCACCGACCAGACGGGACCGGTGTGGCCGGTGAGCGGCGAGCCCAACTGGGTCGCGCGGCGCGGGTCGACGACGTTCCACAGCCGGATGGTGTCGTCCGCGCTGCCGCTGGCGAGGGTGCTGCCGTCGGGGCTGAAGGCCAGCGAGTGGACGGTGTCGGTGTGCCCGGTGAGGACCTTGCCGATCGGCTCGGGACGACCCGGATCGGCCGTGTCCCACAGCCGGATCGTGTTGTCGTCGCCGCCCGTCGCCAGGAGCCGTCCGTCGGGGCTGAACGCCACGGAACGCACCGCCGCCGTATGCCCGGTCAGCGGTGCGCCGAGCGGCCGCGCCCGGTCGCGATCGGTCACGTCCCACAGCCGTACGGTGCGGTCCTCGGCGGCCGACGCCAGCGTCCGCCCGTCCGGACTGAACGCGAGCAGGTAGATCGTGCCGGTGTGGCCGGTCAGGGGCGCCCCGAGAGCGCGCGGGCGAGCGGGGTCGCGGACGTCCCACAGACGGACGGTGCCGTCGTCCCCGGCGCTGGCGAGCGTGCGGCCGTCCGGGCTGAAGACCGCGCTGCTCACCCAACTCGTGTGCCCGGTGAGCGGCTTGCCCAGCCGCTTGGGGTGCGAGCGGTCGCTCACGTCCCACAGCCGCACCGTCCGGTCGTAGCCGGCGGTGGCCAGGACCTTGCCGTCCGGGCTGAACGAGGTGAGATAGACGGCGCCGGTGTGGCCGAGGACAGGCGTGGCCAGCGGCGCGTTCACGATCGAGATCAGGCGATTGCTCGTGCCCTCGTCGTCCGGCCGCAGGTCGTGCGCCACCAGGTCGAGCTGGGCGGACGGCGACGGATCCGTGTA
Organism: Streptomyces sp. NPDC051677; assembly: GCF_044453465.1. Lineage (NCBI taxonomy): Bacteria > Bacillati > Actinomycetota > Actinomycetes > Kitasatosporales > Streptomycetaceae > Streptomyces > Streptomyces sp. NPDC051677. Next base: position 14,310 of record NZ_JBITCT010000047.1, on the reverse strand, counting down.
CTGGACCCGGTCGGCCTCCGCGACGACCTGCTCGAACACGGCGTCGTTGCGCTGCTGCCAGGCGACGAAGGCCGCGCCGACGGCGAGGACCGCCAGCACCACCAGCGCCGACACCGCGCTCCGGAAGATCCACACCGTGCGCCGGCGCAACCGGACCGACGCGGCCAGGAACTCCACCGCGCTGCGGGTCAGGAACGTGTTGCCGGCCGACTTCGCCCAGCTGCGGGCCTGTTCCAGCCGGGAACCCCGGTAGAGCAGCGCCGAGTCACGGTTCGAGCCCTCCCAGGCCCGGCCGTCCTCCTCCAGCCGCTGCCGCAGCAGATGGTCGCTGCGGTCCTCGTCGATCCAGTCCCGCAGCCGGGGCCAGGCGTGCAGCAGCGCCTCGTGGGTGATCTCGACGGTCTCCGCGTCCAGGGTCACCAGCCGGGCGCGCACCAGTGCTTCGAGCGACTCCTCCGTCTTGCCGGGGTCGGTCGACTCCGCCGCCAACTGACGGCGCGTGCCCCGCCGCCGGGTGGCCTGGGTGTCCTCCCCGAGCCGGACCAGCCGCAGCAGGAGCAGCCGCGCCGCGGCGCGTGCGGCGGGGTCGAGCCCGGACCAGGCGCGTTCCGCGGTCGCCGCCACCGCGCCCTGGATGCCGCCCGCCGCGCGATAGCCCGCCAGCGTCAGCCGACCCCCCTTGCGACGCTGCCAGGTGGCGAGCAGGGCGTGCGAGAGCAGGGGGAGCACGCCGGCGTGCGCTCCGCGCGGACCGTCGACGGTCACCTCACGGATGATCAGCTCCGCCAGCCCCGGTTCGAGCTCCAGCCCCACGGCCCTGGCCGGCCCGATCACCGCCTCCCGCAACTCCGGCGTGTTCAGCGGCCCGAGCACCATGTGCCGATGCTGGAGGGCGTCGGAGAGCTCGGGATGACTGAGGCACTGCTCATAGAAGTCGGCGCGAATCCCGAGGACTACGAGGACGGGGGGCGGGGTCCCGGTTTCCTTCGCGCTGTCGCTGTCGCTGTCGCTGTGGCTGTGGCTGTGGCTGTCGCTGTCGCTGGCGATGTGGCTGTGGCTGTGGCTGTGGCTTTCGGCGGGGGTGCAGGCCGCGTGCAGGAGCTGGATGAAGAGCCGGCGAACAGCGTCGTCGGGGCAGAGGGTGAAGGCCTCTTCGAATTGGTCGACGATGATGACGGGGCGGGTGGGGGAGGGGGAGGGGGAGGGGGGCGAGGGTGACGGCGAGGGTGACGGCGAGGGTGACGGCGAGGGTGACGGCGAGGGTGACGGCGAGGGTGACGGCGAGGGTGACGGCGAGGGTGACGGCGAGGGCGAGGTCGACGTCGAGGACGGGGACGGGGACGGCGCCGGGGACGAGGGGGCGTCGTGGGCGGCCCACGCGGTGAAGGCCTTCCGTACGGCGCGGGCGAAACGCGGGTTGTCGGGGGTGGGCTCCCCGGCGATGACGGAGGCGAGTTCGGGAATGTGGCGGGTCAGCTCGGCGAGGGGGTCCGCGCCGGGCACGAGCTGCAGGACCTTCGCCCCGCCGCTCCGCTCACCCGGCGCATCGCCCATCGCGCCGTTCTGCAGCGCGGGCACGAGGCCGGCGCTGAGCAGCGAGGACTTTCCCGCCCCGGAGGCGCCGACCAGCATGACCAGGCCGCCCGTCCGCTCCACCGCGCGAAGCTGGCCGACGATGACGTCCGTGCTCCGCTCCCGGCCGAAGAACCAACGGGCGTCCTCCTCACGGTACGAAGCGAGCCCCGGTACGGGCACACGCCCCCGGGGACGCCGGACCCTTCGGCCGGAGGCCGTTCGTCCGCCACGGAGGCGACGGGGACGTCGCCGACGACCGGATCGGCCACCGCCCGCTCCCACAGCCGCTGCCACTGGGCGAGGTCGTACAGACCGGTCGACACCGGCGCGGGCCGCGAGCGGCGCGCCTCGGGTATCAGGACGTGCAGCACCGCGGCGAGGGCGGCGAACTGCGCGGGAACGTTTCTGGCCCGCCGCCAGTCGCTGATCCGCTGGGCGGACACCCGTACGGGCCGCCCCCGTTCATCGACCCGCTGCAGCCGGACGACCGCCTCGGACACGCGCTTGAGGGGGGAGGGTTGCCGGCCTCCTTGTACAGCAGCGCGAGTCGTTCCGCGAAGGCTGTACGCGCCCCCGAGTCGGGACTCAAGGCCTCCACCCCTTACTTCCCCCGCACCTGGAAATCCGGACCGGAAAACCCAGTTTATATGGCTGACCTGCGAAGAAGGGGCTGACCGGACACCGGATCCTCCTCGGATCGGGCCTCAGCTGGCACGATCCCGAGGCAGAAGCGCATCAACCGGGCGCGGTCGACAGCCCCTCGACGGGGCGCGGTCGACGCCGTCCGCACCGTTCGGCAGCGGTCCGCACGAGGGGAGGGACCGGTGCCGAACGGTGCGGCGCGTGCCCCGTCTCGGATGCCGTCGATCAGCAGTCCCGCGGGGACGTGAAGAAGGTCCTGCACGGCCGTTACGAAGGTCCTGCACGGCCGTGCCGACGGTGGTTCTCCCCACCTTTCCGCCCTGGTTGTCGGTGGCGGCCCTTACCGTTGTGTGAGCTGGTGATGGCTCGCTGTCGGGGAGGGGAGGCACGTGCGCAGGGTTCCGCCGGAGATGTTCCGGTTCACCACGGGGGATCGTGCCGATCTCTACGGGGCGGTGCTGCGGGCGTTCGGAGCCGCCAACGAGCGGCTGGAGACGGCCCTCGGGCTCGACGAGGTCCGGGCGCGGCTGCGGACGGTCGGGTGGCTGGACGCGATCACGGACGAGGAACTGCACGACGCGCTCCGCATGCTCCAGCGGTGGAACCTGCTGGACGTCGTCCAGAACCACGCGGAGAACTACCGCACCGCGGAGGAGTACGAGCGCCGCAACCTCCAGTACTCCCTGACCCGCCAGGGCGAGGCCGCCATCGCGGGCGTGGAACACGCGCTGACCGTGCTCGCCTCGACGGGGGCGCTCCAGACCGCCGTACTGGAGGCCGTCACCGACCGGCTCGACGAGCTGTACGTCCTGCTGGAGCAGCCTTCGTCGGCGGACCGCCGGATCTTCAGCACCCTCCAGGAACTGGAGGGGCACCTCGAAGCGCTGCTGGACAACACCAAGACGTTCAACGGGGAACTGCAGCGGCTGCTGCGCGCCGAGGGAGCCGATCCCGGGGTCTTCCGGGAGGTGAAGGCCGCGACGGTGGCGTACCTGCGGGAGTTCCTCGTCAACCTGGACCGGCGTGGCGCCGGGGTCGCCGTGGCGGTGGGCCGCGTGGAGGAGCGCGGCGTCGGGCTGCTCCACGAGCGAGCGCTGCGGGGCGCGGAACTGCCGCCGGCGGCCGGGGCGGACCCGGCGGCCGCCTGGCTGGAGCGGCGCCGGGCGCGCTGGGCGGGGCTGCGGGCCTGGTTCCTGCCCACCGACGGGTCGCCGCCCCGGGTCGAGCAGCTGCACGACGTCGCCCGGCGGGCGATCGTCTCGCTGCTGCAGGTGCTCGACCGGATCACGGAGTCACGGCGGCGCTCGTCCAGCGCCGTCCAGGACTTCCGGGAGCTCGCCCGCTGGTTCGCCGCCGCGCCGGGGGAGGAGGACCTGCACCGGCTGTGGTCGCTGGCCTTCGGACTGGGGTCCGCGCGCCACGCCCACCTCGCGCATCCCGACCCCGAACTGGTCCCGGTCTCCCGGACCTGGGCCGACGCGCCGCCGGTGGAGGTGTCCGCGCTGCTGCGCACCAGCGGCCGCACGGAGCGCTTCACCCGCACCGGCAGGGTGCGGGACATCTCCGCGACGAGAGCCGCGCGAGCCGAGCGCGCCCGCCGGGAACGCGCCGAACTGCAGGCGGCCTGGCAGGCCCTGACCACCGACGGGCGGCCGGTACGGCTCTCCGCCTTCGGCGCGCTCGACCCGGCGGCGTTCGAGCGGCTGCTCGACCTGCTCGGCAGAGCACTGTCGTCCCGCCCGGACAGCACGGGCGTGCGCCGAGCCGTCAGCGCGGACGGCGGGGTGGAGATCCTCCTGGAGGACGTGGCCGCGGCCGCTGACCGGACCGCCCGGCTGCGCACCACGAACGGCGTGATGAGCGGACCGGACTACGTCGTCCGAATCCACGACGCGGACTCGGCCGTCGGGCTGTCGGCCGCTGTGGACTCGGCCGTCGGGCTGTCGGCCGCTGTGGACTCGGCCGTCGGGCTGTCGGGTGCTGTGGACTCGGCCGTCGGGCTGTCGGGTGCTGTGGACACGGCCGCCGGGCTGTCCGCTACAGGACGGGCGGCCGCAGGGCTGGGGGCCGCGGGGCTGTCGGCCGCAGGACGGGTGGCCGCAGGGCTGGGGGCCGCGGGGCCGGTGGCCGCCGCCCATGCGGCGGCCGGGCGTGAGAAGGCTTCGTCGGGCGGGCGTGAGGGCGCCTCGTCGGCCGGGCGTGAGAAGGCTTCGTCGGGCGGGCGTGAGGGCGCCTCGTCGGCCGGGCGTGAGAAGGCTTCGTCGGGCGGGCGTGAGGGCGCCTCGTCGGCCGGGCGTGAGAAGGCTTCGTCGGGCGGGCGTG